>CAYSWT010000072.1:0-9347 GCA_964434845.1 uncultured Atribacterota bacterium
AAAAGACTAAAACTGAAAGGATAGACCCTCAAAGTTTTCATTCTCATCTGGTGCCGCTATGCGGCATGAGGGTCTATCCTGAAAATAACAGTCTACAACGTACGATGAAAAATCAAAGATACATCAAGACGCTTGAGGGGAAAGCACCCCAGCGTGCCTACGGCGTAAGATTGAAAAAAGAAAAAGGGAAAAAACCGTAAGGATAGACCGCAAGTATTTTTATTTTCATCTGGCGCTTCTGTGCAGCATGGCACCAACAAAGCTTCAACAAGAGCCATTGGAAGATAAGAAATTGAAAAAGCAGCTCTATACTCCGCAGAGATGGGAGACAGGGAAATTGCGAAGTCAACTACCCAGAAGGCTACGCCTCCCGCTACAGTCAGTTTACACACTTTCTTGTAGAACTCGTGTGGCGTCTGTCGCTTATTTCGACCTGTGGCTCGGGTTTCCATAGTTGTTTACCTATTCCACCTGAGCAGGCTTGGAAGCAATTACGGATGGATTGAATCCTTTGACTATCAGCCATACCGCAAGAACAATTTCTTGCGGGAGTATTGGAAGATTCAAAACTATTTGTGCCGTAGAAAAAGGAGCGATGAGACCGTACATGGCTAACAAGGCTGATAACATGGTAAATATGGCAGCAACAACACCCCAGCCCGATAACCATCGAGGAACTAGTTTTGTTTGATAAAATATGCAATAATACAGCAGACATCCTATGGAAAAAGCCAGCAGCTTCCCAACATTGGCTACCCAATGAAATCCTGATATTAATAATACGCCAAAGGTTTGGAAATACGATGAATCCGGAGTTCCAGCATTTACAAATTGCTGGCTTAATGTTATTAGTAATAGCAGACCCATTACAGAAACAATATCGAGCACTCCCTCAATAGTCCTAAAACCAACAGCTCCAAGAGCTAGACCTTCATTGTATTTTCTTAGCACTGGATACAGCGAAATTGCAATACCAATAGCGGCAGCACCACCGATAAACAAAAGAAGGGCTCCTGTTGCTACAAGGCCTACATTTGTAGAAACACTAACAAGATAATTCGTAGCATTCACAGGTGCCATAAATGGTAGGCTTAGGAAACCTACAAGGTCTGCAATTATAAATAATACTCCTGCACTTATTGCGTTCTTTCTGTATAAATCCATTTTTACCCCTCCTTTCTTAGTTTATTCCAAAGTGTATTTAAGATTTGCCAAGTTAAACAAACACCTTCCGCAAACGAGGTGTTATTTAGGTTTAAACTTTCAACTTCTCAGCGAAGACTTCCGCATGTTTGAGGTCTTCAGTATTAGGTCTGCCTTTATTGATTCCACCAAACCACTTTAAGAATTTGTTAGTGTTGAAACCAGCGCAACTAAATTCATCAACAACTGTGTAGCCTTTTGATTGCAGTTTCTCCCTAAGTGTTGTGTGACATTTACTTGTGTATTCTTCTAATCTGTTTTGACCACTAATGCCGATTGGCATTCCACTTGTCGAGAAAAGGAATGCTTTCTTGTAAGTGACTTGTGGGAGTTTGTCAACAAAGTCAAGCAGAGATTGGTCATTTTTACCAGCATAGATTCCCGACCCAAAGCCTACAAGGTCGAACTGCTGTAGCTCTTCTGGGCTAATCTGCTGCGGAGTCTTAATCTGCGCATCGAGCACTTTTGCAAAAACATCAGCTACTTTTTGGGTGTTCATGTGATGATAAGAAAATACAACTATCAAAGACTTCACTGCAACGCCACCTTTGATCCGTACAGCTTTTTGTATAGATAACCAATAACTATTCCAAGAGCGAGAAACCTTGGCACGTTAATTCCTGCTTCGAGCAACATGTCGAAGAGAGAGACGGCATTGATGAGATTAAGAATAGTTGAAAAGGCTAGGATAATGGCTAAGGAAGCAAAGCTTAGTATCACAGACTTTAGAATTGGATTCTTTGTTGGAATCTTATAAAAAAAACGAAGCAAGAAATAACTATCTGGTCTTCCCCCGATTTTGTAGAGGATGATAGAAGAGAAGAATATAATAAGGGGGTGCACCAAACCATGGAATTTGAAAAAGAACATCGACGAAAGTATGACAAAGATTTTAAACTAGAAATTCTTTACTGAGTCAACGAAGAAAAAGGACCCATTGCCCAAGTCGCTCGAGATTTTAGGATTGGAGAAAATACCATTTATATATGGAAGAAAGCCTTGGAAGAAGATCCCGTGATTGCTTTCTCTGGAACCGGTCATTTAAAACCAGAAGATGAAGAAATGCATCGGTAAAAACGATAGAATAAAATCCTCCGTGAAGAACGAGATATCCTTAAAAAAGCGATTGTTCACAGTTCACTGTATTTACAGGGTAGACATTCATATCGCACAGCGGCACCAGATAAGGATAAAAATATTTCCCCCTCACCTTAATCCTCTCCCACGAAGGAGCGAGGGTAGGACTAAGTGGGTGATAGGGCTAGCAGAGAAAAAGTGGGTGTTTTCATTTAATAAAGTTTTAATATCAAGATTTTCGTTATTTATTTCGGTATGAAAGTTGATTCCATTTGAGGTAGAATATAAGAAAATTGAGCCTATTTAATAAGGAGATTGTAAAAATATGGAAAATGATCTTTGGCGAGATCGTATCGTTATCAATCCAAAGGTAATGATGGGTAAACCTGTGATTCGGGGTACTCGCCTTACAGTGCAATTTATCTTAGGCCTGCTTGCCCATGGTGCAACGATAAAGGAGATCATTGAAGAATATCCAGGCTTAACCAAAGAGGATATTTTTGCCTGCTTACTCTTTGCTACAAAAGCATTGGAAACAACTGAATTTATTCCTATTCAATTAGAGGTTGGATGAGTGCGTTTTCTTCTGGATGAATGTATTGGTCCTGTTGTAGCCCGATGGCTTCAAAATCTGAACCATGATGTGATTTCAATATATGATACCAACCGAGGTATAGATGATCAGCAAGTACTACAAAAAGCGGTTCGTGAAAATCGAATTCTCATAACCAACGATAAAGATTTTGGGGATATGATAATTCGTAAAAAGAAAAAGCATTGTGGCATTATTTTACTTCGCTTGGAAGATGAAAGGTCAGCCAATAATAAGGTTGCTGTTCTTTCAAGTTTGTTTGAAAAATATGTTAAGGAACTTTCTAATGCTTTTGTAGTAGTTAGCGAAAGCGGAGTTCGTATCACAAAGAAAAAATAAATTCATTCTCATCTACGAATTTAATCTTTTATACCGACCCTTAAATTAAAAAATTTCCATTGCTAAATGAAAACTCCTTGGCTTGAGATTTGTAGTGGGATGTTCAAGTCTTGATTTTTGAATTTTGAAAAGCTGTGGAATTGAGGAATTGGGTAATTGGGAAATTGGGAAAAGATAAAGGATGAGATCCTCACGCGGAAAGAACCGCTCAGGATGACGCCTGTGGCGTCAGATGAGATCCTCACGATTTCTAAAAACGAAGCCTCAAGATGACGACACTGGAATTCCTTCTCCCTTGATGGGAGAAGGTGAGGTTGAGGGTGAAATTTTTAATAACTTATAACAAACATTTTTAATCTCATGATTTCACGGTTCTTGAGTCGCACCTTGAATAGAAAAGAGAAGATCCAAATGACTTCGGAAAAGGAAGCCTCAGAAATACGGTTGTGCCGTTAGATAAGTTTCTCAAACTATCAAGAACACGAGGGATCAGAATGGAAGAATGATTGTTGGTTACAGTTCAGCCCTCTCCTTATCAATAGAAAAACAAGAAACAAAAATATGTTAAAATTAACGAAAGATGTGTATTTGGAGGGTTTAAAGAAGTGCTTATTGAATATATAGAAGAAGCCCTTAACCGTGCTCATTATGAGATTATCGAAGATGAAGAACCATTTTACGGGGAAGTTAAAGAACTGCCCGGGGTATGGGCTTCAGGCGCTACTTTAGAGGAATGTCGCAAAAACCTCAAAGATACTATTGAGGGATGGATTCTCTTGAGTATTAAAAAGGAACTTCCTATTCCTAAGCTTGGAAATAAAAGTATAGATATTGAGGCCGAATCCAATATTCATTCATGAAATTAAGGGCTATATCTTTTCTTGAATTAATTCAAAATTTATGAGGAATGTTTTTAAGATCTTTTTCAGCAGACTTTTTCCATAAAATTTTATATAAATCCATTGTTTTTTAAATTATTATATACCTCATCGTGAGATAGGATTGATTCATCTCTCCTTTCGGCTACTATAGCTAAATCGTGAAGGTCTTCCAATAATTCCTGATACTCATCAATTGGGAGGATGATAGCTTTCTTTTTACCATGGTCATCAACAATAAATTGTTTTATAGCTTCTTTTGATTTCATATTTTCCTCCAAGGTCCTACGTTTTTTCTAATTTGTATTTTATCATAGACTATCAAGAAAATGATTGAAATATCGAAACAGTGATTATTTTTGGGATCACGAAAATTTTTAAGGTCAGGTCTTAATTTTTGAATTAATTTGCCTAAAGTGACTATTGGAGTTGCTTGTAAAATGCCAATAGTTAGTATTTGACCCAATACACATGTTTATAAGTCCAAAAAGTCATAATTGATACTGGAAGGGTATAACTAGAATAACTGAGGTGACAGGCAACATAACTTAGGAAGATGATAAAAAGTAGCCTGTCCCCTTTTATATCTTTTATTGTCACGGAACAATTTTTTTAGTCATGGCGATATTGTTCCTTTCTCATAGTGACATTTTCACAGAATAATTTCAGGGTGACAATATCACAGAATAATGACAATGTATTCTCAATGTCTATTGACAAAGATTGGGTGGGTGTGATAATAATTCCTTATGGCGAAGAGGCCTTTCTAACGATGATGTAGGAAAGGCCTCTTTTTTTATCAGTATTCTTCTTTTTGTGTTTTCACAGAGAGAAAACACACTTCTACACACCGTAGTGCTCCCAAGGATTTTTTGAAATCTCATCGAAGAGATAACCTTTCCTAACCAATTCCGGTGTTATAGGTTTCGAAGGAGGTTTCATCGCATGGATTATACAGTTATGTTAGATACCATTTGGGTGTTAATTGCCGCCATATTGGTATTTTTTATGAACCTTGGTTTTGCCATGGTAGAATCGGGATTCAATCGCTCGAAAAATTGTGTCAACATCCTGTCCAAAAATTTTATCGTATTTGCCGTATCCTCTTTGGGGTATCTTCTTCTTGGATGGGGCTTCATGTTCGGTGATGGAAACGCCTTGGTAGGGTTTAAGGGATTATTTTTCTTAAATGGATTAGATAATTCTCCGGCTATTGGTGATGCATACCACGGAGTATATTCCGCTCTTTCTTGGGCAGGTGTCCCATTATTGGCAAAATTTTTCTTTCAGCTGGTATTTTGTGGTACCGCTGCAACTATCGTGTCTGGAGCGGTTGCTGAACGAATAAAATATAGCTCATTTATCCTCTTTTCTTTTATTATTACCATTTTCATTTATCCGATCACCGGCCACTGGATCTGGGGTGGAGGCTGGCTTCAAAAGTTGGGGATGCTAGACTTTGCCGGGTCATCAGTGGTCCATGCGGTAGGTGGTTGGTCTGCCTTAGCAGGAATAATCGTATTGGGACCACGCTTTGGAAAGTATGGCGAAAATGGAAAAATCAATCCTATTCCAGGCCATAATCTTTCAATTGCTACAATTGGAACTTTTGTCCTCTGGTTTGGATGGTTTGGCTTTAATCCTGGTTCTACTATGGCTGCACATTTCACTGTTATCAGCCATGTGACTGTTACTACCAATACTGCAGCTGCAATCTCCACCTTGAGTGCCACGGTTACCTCGTGGTTTATCCTTGGAAAACCAGATTTAGGCATGACTCTTAATGGGTGTTTAGCTGGCCTTGTGGCTATTACTGCAGGATGTGCTTATGTAAGTATTTTTAGCTCACTTATTATAGGATTGATCTCTGGAATTTTAGTGGTTTTAGCGGTTATTGGTTTTGATCGGTTAAAACTTGATGACCCCGTTGGTGCTCTATCGGTTCATCTAGTCAATGGTGTTTTTGGAACAATAGCAGTGGGTCTGTTTGCCCAGGATAAAATCTGTGGCATTCCCTCGGGGAATGGGCTTTTTTTTGGTGGTGGTGGAAAATTATTTGTGTCACAAATTACTGGCGCTGTTTCGGTTGGCATCTATGTATTTGTGATATCGTTCATTGCCTGGAGAGTTCTCAAGGCAACTATAGGGATTCGGGTAAGCTTGCAAGAAGAAATTCAAGGGTTAGATATTGGTGAGCATGGGAACTATGCCTACCCAGAATTCATCATCAAGAAAAATTTTTAGGAGGTAATTCCTATGAAAAAAATTGAGTCAATTATACGGCCAGAAAAGTTAAAAGCGATTGTTCAAGCTTTAGAGCAAGTTGGCTATTCAGGTTTGATGATAACCGAAATTGAGGGGCACGGGAAACAAAAGGGAATCATCCAGCAATGGCGTGGCGAGAAATATAAAGTCGAATTTCTTCCTAAAAGAAAGTTAGAAATTGTATGTAAGGATGAAGATGTGGATAAGATTATCCAGGCCATTATGCAATCTGCCAAGACTGGTGAGATCGGTGATGGCAAAATATTCATATCAGATGTTGCTGATGCAATTCGTATTCGTACCGGTGAGCGAGGGAACCACGTTTTGTAATGATAAGGTTTTCAACAATGAGAAGTGAGTCGTGAGTAGTAAAAAAACTCCTTTCTATCGCACTCGCCCTATCACCCCATCTCCCTATCGGTTTTATTAAACGTAGGGATCTCACCTTTCATCTTTTTATTGAAATCAATAAATTAGTTGATAGGTATATAACTTTATGGATATGCTAATTTTCTTTAAGAATATCAGGAATTCCCCATCCTCAACAAATCTTCCTTCCTTGTAAGTATATTAGGTATTTAAATGTGTCCATGGATTGCCTCTACAGCGTCGAAAAATGGATTCATCCTTAGAGAATGCGAACTGCCTTTTTTTTGAGGTGCAACCTACCGGTGCAAATACCGGAGGAGGGTTTGCCTTTTCATGAAACAGCAATGATTGCACAAATTGCATCTTCTGGTAATCCTCACATGGAGTCCTGATGTCGATCTAAGAATATAAGTGAGATAGCTGCTGCTGAATTCTCATTGCATTCTTCAATTGTTTTCCCTTGACCATTTACTCCAGGAATTTCAGGACAGTGGGAATAACTTAAGTGACAGGCACCATATCTTCCATCCCGCTGCTGCCGTATCGGAGTGGATGATGATCACCGTTTTGGTGTTCCTCTTTACCCTGGCTGTTTCCTGGATCGGGTTTCTGGTAATGTTCCCCCTCACCTTCGCCAGCGCTACCTTCGTCCCCACAGAGACCATGCCACCCGTTCTCAGGGCTTTTGCGGAGAATCAACCAACCGGTCACCCACGTCGTGGAAGCCGTCCGTGCCCTGATGTTCGGCCAGCTGGTGGGGAATCACCTGTGGTTGGCCTTGGTGTGGTGTTTGGTCATTATCCTTATTTCCATCCTTGTCGTTGCCTATTTATTCAGAAGGCATGGAGGAAGGTAAAGGTGGCCAAACTCTATTGAGAAGGAGATCTCTATCTTCTTTTACCTTTGACATTTTTCACAATAATAGATGCTGCCGCCCAGGTATGCTTCCTTCTTGATTATCGTTCCACAGTCCGGGTAGGGCTTATTTACCGTGTTCTTGCACAGTATGGTCTTATAACCCCCGGGTTGACCGAATATATCCAGCTCGGTATCCCGGCCACCTCTTTCCGTCATGGCGGAAAGAGTGGATTGAACCGAATGAAACAATACTTTTTTATCCTCCTTGGAAAGCGTGTTGACCTTTTTCTTTGGGTGCATTTTCGCGTTGAACAAAATAACCTGCAAAACACCATTCCCCAGTCCGGGGATTCTCTGCTTGGTGGCCAGTAATGCTTTTAAGCTCAGTTTCTGGACCTCGGGAGAGGAGATTATCTGATCGAAATAAGCCTCATCAAAAGCTGGAGCGAGGGGAGAGAGTCTTTCCTTTGTCACTTTATAATAAGGATTGTTCAGCCCACCCGCGATGAAAGCCCCCAGTCCACCATACATTTGAATTGAGGCACTTAGGGCGGAATGATCTTCAAATTTAATGAGTAACTGATGCCTGGCTGGTCGCGGTTCATTTTCTTCATGAAACCTGATATTCACGCCTTCTGTGAATAAAAGATGAACACTTTCAACTTCTATTTCAATCATGCTGCCAAAACCACTGGCTTTTCCACAAGTCCTGCTGATTAGAAGATCAGGATATTCTCCTGGCTGTCCATAGTACCAGGCTAATTTATGGGGGGTGTGCTGGACTATCACACCCGTAATACGGTTCCCATAGATAGTATTATTTATTTGACCGGCAATATTGAGCGCTTCCGGTAATTCGATCATAAAGCCACCTCCCCGGTGTGTGGACTCTTCGTCCCATTTCAAACCATTATGCAATTGTTGGGGTGTAAGGTGGCTTACGAGAAAGAAAAAGAAATCTTGTCAATTGAAGGCAAGCCTTGAAATCGAAAAAAGCCGGTAAATAATAACTGAATGTCTGGCACCATAACTTCCTCATTTTCTGTAGGTCAGCTCAAGATATGGTACGTCGTGCTGCTAGTGATTGTCTCCCAAATCGAGCAAGTGTTGGAATTGCCAATTGCGTTCCTTGGCGGTGTTGGCGTCGGCATCAGTGTGGTCGGCGGCGTAGGTGGCAGCTTTAGCAGCGTAAGTGGCGGCGTAACCAGCATGACCAGCAACATGGGCGGTTGCTGCAGCGTGGCCAGCGGCACGGGCGGCGGCGCAAGCCGCACCTTGATTGGTATTACGAGCAGCGGCGTGGGCAGCAAATGCGGCAGTACGCGCTTCGCTCATTGTTATTTCACCACGTACCCAGGCACGTCCTGCTTCGATAGCTTTTCGAGGTCGGTTTTCTTTCGGGTACTTCTCCTCGAAATATGAGAGAACATGCTCAGCACAATCAGTAGCCCAGGGCACCAATGTTCTGTGATTCCGCTTGCTCAGAAGCTCTGCAATCGACTTACTTAATCTTTTATTGACAAATTCTACCTTTTCCATTTCCAAGACTTCCTTGAATTTAATTAAGAGAATATAAATTGTCCTTACTTTAAACTTTTATATAAATGCGTAAACATTAGACTTATTATTGTTACGCATTTACTATCCCCCCCAATGGGAATTAAACCACTGATTTGCTGCGGAACTTTAACTCTATGAGACACTAAAACTGGATTGCCGAATATTATCAAATGTATAGGTCAAATAAACTATCATTTCTTTCATAG
>CAYSWT010000073.1:0-9344 GCA_964434845.1 uncultured Atribacterota bacterium
AAAAATGAAAGGATCAAATATTACGCTTGGGAAAACCATCTAACTGCCTACGGCGTAAGACAAAACAAATCAAAGATAAAAGGATAGCCTTGGAAAAGCAGCCAAGGCTGAGGGCGTGGCAATCTCATTGTTTCATTCTTGCCAACTCAACGACTCAACACCTCAACGACTCAACATCTTTACGTTAAAGATTATCATCCTCTACTGATGCCAGTGTTTTGGTCTGGCATGAATTCTATTCACTATTTACTGTACTTTCAGGATTGAAGCTGAAGAGTTTTTTTAGTTCCTCATCGGAAAGTTCGGTTATCCAGCGTTCACCGGTTTGGATGATCTGATCAGCCAGTCCCTGCTTCTTTTTAAGCATCTCTTCGATTTGTTCCTCGAAGGTTTTGAGGGTGATGAAACGGTGGACCATGACGTTTTTGGTCTGCCCGATACGGTAAGAACGGTCGGTGGCCTGATTTTCCACGGCTGGATTCCACCACAGGTCGTAATGAATGACGTGGTTGGCGGCGGTGAGGTTGAGCCCGGTCCCTCCTGCTTTCAGGGAGATGATCATTAAGGATGGACCGTCCGGATCTTGAAAGGATTGTACCATTTCTTCCCGTTGATTGCGGGCGACGCCACCGTGGAAAAAGAGCGGCTGGTATTGGAGCTCATCCTGCACCATTTGAGAAAGAATATCGCCCATTTCCCGATATTGGGTGAAGATCAGAGCTTTTTCACCTTGGGTAAAAATCTGATTGAGGAGTTCCAGACATTTTTCCGATTTTCCAGAAAGCACCGAGATCGCTTTCCCTCTTTTAGTGAAGTTGACGGGGTGGTTACAGACCTGCTTGAGGACAGTGAGAAGCTTGAGAATGTTGCCCTTTTTCTTGATGCCGTTGCTTTCGAAAATCTGGTCAGTCATGGTGGAGATCAGTTCCTGGTAGAGGGCAATCTGTTCCGGTTTGAGATAGACGTATTCATTAATGACAATTTTTTGGGGAAGATCTTTAATCACCTTGGGATCGGTTTTGATTCGTCTCATGATGAAGGGTTCAGTGCAGTTGTGTAATTGATGAACCAGAGGCTGGTGGTTGTATCTTTCAATAGGGATGGCGTAACGGTTGATGAATTCATTTCTTTTCCCCAAGTAGCCGGGGTTGAGGAAGTCAAATATGCTCCACAGGTCTAACAGGCGATTTTCTACCGGGGTTCCGGTCAGAGCGATTTTCCCTTCTCCGTTGAGGTTTTTCACTGCCTGAGTTTGTTGAGCTTCGGGGTTTTTAATGTTTTGAGCTTCATCCAGGATGATCCACGACCACTCTCGAGAAGAGAAGGAATCGATATCTCTCCGGACCAACCCGTAGCTGGTGACGACCAGGTCGACCTCGGATGGGAGATCTCGTTGGGAGCCGTGATAAAGATACACCTTAAGGTTGGGGGCAAAGCGTTCACATTCCTTCTGCCAGTTTCCGATGATGCTGACTGGACAAATGACGAGTGCTGGCCGGGTGAGCTGCCCGGACTCTTTTTTCCGGAGCAGGGCAGCGATGGTTTGTAGGGTCTTCCCCAGTCCCATGTCATCGGCCAGACATATCCCAAATCCTTTTTCGAGCATGGAAAAGATCCAGCGATACCCCCGTTTTTGATAGGGTCGCATTTCTGCCTGGAGGTCCTTCGGAAGCTGAACATTTTTGATCGACCGAAGGTCGTTGAGGAGTTCGGTAACTTCCTTGTCCAGAATGACCGAAGAAGAATCGATCGTCTGGGTCATTAATGTTCTGACCACTTCCAGTCCCGAGGCAGGACAGGGTGGTTTTTTCATGGTATTTAACAGCCGACGTAGTTCTTCTGGATCAACCAGAACGAAGCGATCTCGGAGCTGCACCACTCCATGAGAAGAATGGAGAAGGGTTTTGAACTCTTCGGCCGAGATGACGGTATCGCCCAGGGTAATTTCCCATTGGAACGATATGATCTTATCGAGCGATAAGTAGCTGACGATTTGCTTTCCTGACCTGGTTGCCTTGAGTCGGAGCGACGGTCGTACCCACTCCCTCAATTCTTTAGGCATTAAGACTTTTACTTGCAGAGTATCCAACACCGGCAATAGGGTGTTAATAAAAGTCGCCATCTCATCCGGTGAAAGCAAAAGCGGCTCCTCCGGCTTGGAGGCCGCCCGGGAGAGGAGTGGGGAATGATGGGTGAGAAGGCCAAGTTGTTTAAAAACACCTTCCGCAGCTCCTTTCGAAGGTGGGTGACGG
Source organism: uncultured Atribacterota bacterium (assembly GCA_964434845.1). Lineage (GTDB taxonomy): Bacteria > Atribacterota > Atribacteria > Atribacterales > Atribacteraceae > CAYSWT01. The sequence goes on from CAYSWT010000073.1 coordinate 2,253, forward strand.
CGGAAATCGTCCAGGCTGACGATTGGTGCCAGTGGGTTCTGACTATTTTGGATTCCCAATGTCAGGGAAAAATTCCGAGCAGGAGTGTTTTCAAGAGCGATCAAGAGTTGTTCATCGTGAAGCTGAAACTGGAGAGGTTCCAGCCAGTGACTGATGCTCATTCCGGTTTGCCGTTCTAAGAATTGATCGGTCCGAAAAATGAGACCTCTAAAAAACACATCCGAGATAAGATCGAAGGGAGCGTGAGAGAAGCCCCGGAATACGATTTCACCTAAAAAAAGAGAGCAGAGATAATCCACTCCTTTTTTCTTTCTCATCATCAGACCTGATTCGTTTTTCACCATGCCAGGCGGAGTCGTTTTCACCAGATAGTCCAGGTAGGGGCAGGGAGAGGGAAAGTAGCGAATCATAAACGAACCGTTTTCATCAAGAGGGATAACGCGGGGTATATATGACCCATTTTCGGCTACTTTGAGGCTGAAAGAAAAGACCTGCTTAATGAACCGGAACGATGCTGAATCCTCCGGGTGATCACGCAAGGAAAGTGACATGAGATGGGAAGTCATTTCGTCAATGGTGAAAGCGAGCGGGGAATCAGGAACTGAGCATAATTTGCCGAAGATGATTCTTCCCGGTTTGGATTGGACCTGAAAGACTGGGTGCTCGGGGGAATATAAAACCGAAATCTGGATATTCCCCCCATCGGGTGATTCCTCAGCGACTGGCAGTTCGCGGACGAATCGAGAAACCTCCTGGTACATCTCAATCAGGATCGGTTTAAAGCTTTTGTGGGGATAAAACAAGGTCTCTTCGGGAAGAATATCGAGGAGATCGGCGAGACGAAATGTTTTTTCGTTAAGATCCGGAGCTGGGAGCAATGGAGGGTTCTCCATCTCCTCCGGGGTTGGTTTGATGAAATCATCCTCGATGGTTCTTTTCTTTTTGCCGGCTTTTGCAGCTGATAAAAGGAGTTCTCTTCTGGCTCCGTGCATTTCAAAGAGCAAATAAGGATCTTTGTCAATCTCATTGGCGATCATATAGTAAACCGCAGCCAAGTGCTTGCAGGGATTGGCCCAGTCGGGACACGAGCAATCGGCGTCGATGTCACCCCAGGAATGGGGGAAGAGCTCGATTCCCTGCTGGTGTAAGACCTCCGAGAGTTCCTGGGGGAGAACCCCGATCATCATCTGACTGGATAAATCGACCCGTTGCTCGATGATTTCCCGGATCAAAGTCAATTGTTTCTCAGTAAATTGAGGAAGAGATATCTTCTCTTGGTAAGGGGTTACCCGGGTGCCCTGGACCCGAGCAGCGATTTCTCCGTTTTTTTTCAACTTGATTTCAACGACGCTCCCATTACGGGCATAGCGTCTCCCCCGTGGGAGGCGGTTGGTACCGTAATCAATTTCTTCCAGGGTGCGGATCCAAGCTTCTCCCCACCAGGTTTTTCCAAATGCGCGCGAATTTTTCATCATCTATCACTCATTCAATTTTGGAATGATGGTATTGTACAATATTTTTCACCGAAGGGGGGAGATTTGAAGATGGTAAAAAGTAAAAGGTCAAGAAATTAATTATATAAAGATCAAAAAAACTAAGTATAATCCCACTTTTGGATGAGAGGGGAATTTTAAGTCTCACGCCGGTAGTTCCAGGGAGAGATTTGGGGGGCTATTCGTTTTTTATTGAATTCATTATCGATTTTGTATATAATTAAAAAAGTTTTTAATTTTTGTAATGCAAAATTTTTTCAGATGGGCAAAGGAATAAATGACGCTTTATGGAGAGGGAAACTCAAGCAAGTGAGGGGTCAATCTGGTCTCAAGTTGATTCTGCAATAGAGGCCAAACAAAACCAGGATTCGGTTATAAATCTCTTTACTCTTGTTCAACAATACCTGGATCTCTCCAATTATTCCCCAGTCCGGATCTCCAATGCAGAACTCGCCGATGTCAGTAGTAGCCCCGATAAAAAGGAGTATATGCTCCGCAACCCACGCGATAATCTGTATCTCAAACTTGGCGAGGGAGAACTTTTCCTCTGGAATTTAATGGACGGAAAGAACACCATCAAAGATCTAAGCCTCAAATATATAGATCGATACGGCTTCATCGGTGAAGATGTTCTTTTCAATCTCCTGGATCTTCTCAAAAAAAATGATTTCCTTCAGGAAAGACCGTTATCAATGGTCCAATCTCTAAACCAAAAACTCAATCAGAAAAAGTTTCAGACCAACATCATATACAGTATGAAGTTTTTGATTCATTCAACCTTCACTACTCATCACGCAGATCCATTTTTTGCATGGCTATATCGCACCCTTGCCCGCCCTTTCTTTTCTCCGCCGGGATGGTTGATTATCTTTTCTCTTTTAGTCGTCAATACCTTGTTTTCTATCTATTTCATCTTTGTCCGTCATATTGGACTCATGGTCTTTGAACCAACCACTCAGCTTCATGATCTAATTATTATGATTTTTATTTCATATGGAAGCCTTTTTCTTCATGAATGTTCACATGGAGTAACAGTCAAACATTATGGTCGGAAAGTATTGCAGGCTGGTTTTATGCTCTATCTTGGTCAACCGATTGCCTATGTTGACACCACTGACATTTGGATGAAATCAAAGTATCCTCGAATCGCGGTCTCCTTCGCCGGGCCTTGTTTTAACGGTATTTTAGGGGGAATATTTTTCCTGGTTGCTTTGTTCTTCCGACAATCCTCCATTTATACCCATCTGATTCAGGGTGGACTCCTTAACAGTGTTTTGTTCTTCGCGAATCTTGTCCCCTTTATTGAAACCGATGGTCACTATATTATTCAGGATTATTTTGAAATGCCCCATCTCCGTCCTGATTCTCTAACATTCGTCGGAAAAGGAATGTGGAGGAAGCTTATTCATCATGAAAAGTGGGGAAAGATTGATTATATTTATTTTATCTATGGCATAATAGCCGTGGCAGGATTGATTTTTATAGTGTACATGTCAATCCATCTGTGGTTTTCCACGGGAAACCGCATCATAATGGAATTTATTGCCCATCCAGATTTATTTATTAGACTGATTATCGTTCTGATGGTGGTGGCAGCGGTCGCCCATCTTCTTCGTTATGGTTTTCATTTGAAATGGCAGACTGGTGGTCTGGAAAAATTACTCAAAAAGCGTTTGAGACGGGGGTATTGAAGATATGTATAAAATCACCCTGATGTTCACCGAGCGATGCAATATTGCCTGCCGGCATTGTTGTGTGAGCGAGAACGATTTCTTCGATCAAGGACAGGATATGTCTCTCCCGGAGGTTTTTCATTATATTGATCAGATGGCCCGGCTGGTTGCTCAACGCCGTGAACAATATACCATTAGTTTCTCTGGAGGGGAAGCCTTCATCCGGTTCCCCGATCTGCTTGAAGCGGTTCGTTACGCCAAAAAGAATGGTGCCCACCATCTCTCTTGCATGACCAACGGGTTCTGGGGGGAAGATCCGGTATTAGCTCGGGAATGGGCGAATGAACTGAATGCCGCCGGGTTGAATCTCATTGGATTCAGTATTGATGATTTCCATCAACAATTTGTTTCTTTGGATTCCGTCAGGAATGCTTTCCAAGCCTGTCGGAACTTAGGGATGGAGATTACGATCAAAACGGTGGTGACCAGGAAAACCCGTCGTCTTCCGGCAATCCTCGGTGAACTGGGGGATTTGTTGTTAAATTATAATGTTGTAGTACAGGAGATCGCTTGTATTCCCGAGGGTCGGGCTTCCCATACCCTCGGAACAGATGAATGGTTGTGCCAGAAAGGAATACCAGAAGAACCTTGTATGGCCGGAATCATGCTGGTCATTTTTCCTGATGGATCAACTTTTCCCTGTTGTGGAACCGGTTGGAACCCCTGGTTGATTCTGGGTAATACTCAAGTGGAGCCGATCGCTGAACTTTTTCAGAAAGCGGAGAGTAAGTCATTATGTGTTCTTTTGCGAGAAAAAGGTCCGAAGTATTTTGTTTCTTTTTTCCAGCAAGCAGGACATCCTTTGCCATCCGAGGGATATGCTAATTCTTGTCATCTTTGTGGAATGATCTTGAATCATCCGCAAGCGAATAGTATTGTGCCTCAGGCTATTCTTGACTGGAAGACTAGGCGGGTTCAGAGTGTTCTGGGGAATTTTTTATGAGTTCCACTTTGACTGGTAATCCCCCACTGAGAGTGGGTTTAGAGAAAAAAAGGAGTGAACAGTATGGCCAGCAAGGAAGAAATGAAGAAGCTTGCTATCAAATGTATCGAGGACGATAAATTTCGCGATGCATTTGAAAAAGATCCAATTAAGGCGGCGGCTTCGGTAGGAATAACCTTGACCGAAGCGCAGGCGAAAGATATCAAGGCGCATGCATCGAAAGTACAGGCAGCAGGTGTTCGGGAATCCAAAGGGTTCATTTCGTCGGTTATCTCATCAAGTTGATTGTTATCCTGGTGTTACGTTTAAAAACCATGTAAAATAAACTTCATTATGGTCTTTCAGTGGGGGATTACTGAACGAATACCCAGACAACAAAATGTAACCATCAGTGTGGTTAACATAGCGAAGGATGGAATAATCAAGGATGCCCAGTTGGCTGGGCCTTCTTTTTCCGGAAGGAGAATCAAGTGGGTCGTGTACTTCTGATCAGCATGCCTTTTGCTGATGCCCGGTTTGCTTCTACTGCCCTCAGCCTCCTTAAACCACTGGTTGAGAAAGAAGGTTTTCTCTGCGATATTCTCTATCTCAATATCGAATTCCGAAAGTATTGTGGGAAACCGGAGATCTATGACGAAGTTGCCGGATACTGGATGATTGGGGAATGGTCTTTTGGTGCTGAATTGTTCGGTCCGGAGTGGATGGTTTCCGAGAGAGGGAAGCCGGAAGCTCTCCAATCCATCCTTCCTTTTGGGCATCCTGATCGGGGGAATATTTTAAAAAATCTGGTCAACCTCCGATCCCCGGCTTCTTCTTTTATCCAAAAATGTTCCACTGAGATTGACTGGAGCATATATGATGTGATCGGTTTTACTTCTGTTTACAGTCAGCAGGTTGCCTCCCTTGCACTGGCGCGACGGATCAAAGAGCGATTTCCAAAAAAATTGGTAGTCTTCGGTGGAGCAAACTGTGATGGGAGGATGGGGAAAGCTTTACTGCGACTGTTCCCCTGGGTGGATTGGGTTTTTAATGGGGAAGCGGACATTTCTTTTCCGAAAGCTCTTTCTCGCTGGTTTGAAGGGCAACTCCCGGATGGGATAAACGGAGTATTCTATCGTTCCGGAAATAACATTGTTGATCAGGGTCTGGGAGATCTACCGGAGATCGAGAATCTTCCTTATCCTGATTTTGATGATTATTTTCATACTCTGCAGAAACAGGCACCGGAGCTCCTGGCTCAGGTTCCTCTCTCTCTGGAATTCTCCCGGGGATGCTGGTGGGGAGAAAAATCACAATGTATTTTCTGTGGAGTCAACCGGAAATCACTTCATTTTCGTACGAAGAGCCCAGAACGAGCCCTATCAGAAATCACCATCCTCACCAAAAAATATGGGGTGAAACGGGTGAGGGCAGTGGACTCGAATTTGAATCCTCACTATCTGAAGACCCTTCTTCCTGAACTATCGAATCAGGTCAATTCCCCTCTTGAGGAGTTATTCTTTGAAACCAAGACAAATCTCACCCGGGAACACATCCACCGGCTACAACAAGCAGGAACCCGAGCATTTCAACCCGGGATTGAGAGTTTTGATACCGAAATTCTTACTTATATGCGAAAGGGAACCACGCTTTTACAAAACGTCCAGTTTCTCAAGTGGGCACGAGATTACGGTTTAAAACCGACCTATAACTTCCTTTATGGGTTCCCAGGAGAGAATCCAGAAGCCTATCGACGTATGACGGCTCTTGTTCCCCTCCTGGTCCATCTTCGACCACCCGATGTGGTCAGTCCGATTCTCCTCCAGCGCTTCAGTCCACTCTTTGACCAGGCAGATCGGTGGAAATTGCAAGATGTCCAGGCCTATCATGGCCATCGATTCTTTTATCCTTTCGAACAAAAAGACTTAGACGAGCTCGCCTATACTTTTGATTATCATTTTAAAGATCAGTATAAAATTACTACTTATTTTGAACCACTGAGAAAGGAGCTGGAGCAGTGGAGAAGTCTCTGGCTTCAACATGAACCCCCTCTATTGGCCTTTGATCGTTTGGCAGAAAATAAACTGGTTATTTATGATACTCGACCCTGCCGACAAAACATGCAAGTTGAACTCTCGGGAGAAGAGGCTTATGCCTATCTCGCCTGTGATGAACGAAGAGGATTTGGACGTATTGCGGAAGAAGTAAAAAAAAGGGTGGGTGGTGAGTATAGAGGAGATGAAAAGTTACGTTTATTCCTCGATGGTTTGGTGGAACTGCGTTTTATGCTTCGAGAAGGTGATATGTATTTGAGCCTGGCCAATGATCTGAAATTGTTGGCCACCCATTTCAGTTCGACCCTGGCTTTTCTTTTGTTGTCAGATTTAAATGACCAGAATGCATTGTATTGACTCAATAGGGTACACTGGACCGGATCATATCATGATTGCTTGAGAAGGAGAGAAAAAATCATGCAATGTTGGAGATGCGATCAACCAGCAAGCGGAATATGTCGATTTTGTGGACGAGCGGTCTGTAAAGATCATGCCTCTCACCTGCCTTACATCATGACCGTGTATATTGGAAAGAAACAAATCCCTAAGGTTATTGTGGTATCCGGAGCATTGTACTGTGGAGAATGTTCTCCTCAACCGGATCCTATCGAAATGCCGGAAATTTATTGAAGCATGAATACGAAAATTTTGTCCAAAGAAAAAGGTCCGGGGAAGGGTGATGATTGAGTGTTTTTGAGTCAGTTTACTGTATTTCCAGTATAGACCGTCATGCCACGTTGTGGCACCATGTGAGTATGGAAATACTAAAATGTTGAGGTGTTGAGTCGTTGAGGTGTTGAGTTGTTGAGTTGGAAAAAATAAAAAGATAAGATCTTCACCTGGATAAAACCTCGTTCAGGATAACAACACTATAATTATGGGTGAGGATG
>CAYSWT010000074.1:0-9230 GCA_964434845.1 uncultured Atribacterota bacterium
TCAACAACTCAACAATTGGAAATTTCCATATCCTATGGTGCTGCGTAGCAGCATGGCGGTCTATCCTGGAAATACAGTGAATAGACATTCATGCCAGAAAAATACCCTGACACCATCTGAACAATGCATACTCGTCCTACTTTCAAACGGCATGGATGTCTACTCGTAACGGAGAGCCATGATTGGATCAAGTTTACTGGCTCGCCGGGCAGGGTAGATTCCAAAAAATAAACCCACCGCGAGCGAGATTCCAAATGCAATGACGACCGATCCGGGGCTGACGGAAGTCACCCATTGGGTAAATTTCCCAATTAATCGAGCACCCACAACGCCAAAAACAATTCCCAAGGCTCCTCCCAGGCAACTCAGAACCGACGATTCGACCATAAACTGAAACAAAATATCGCCAGGTCGGGCTCCGATCGCCTTCCGCAGCCCGATTTCCCTGGTTCGTTCGGTAACTGAAACCAGCATAATATTCATAATGCCGATGCCACCGACTAAGAGCGATATCCCAGTAATTGCTCCGAGAAAGAGGGTCATGGTTCCAGTGACCTGACTAATGGTATTGATAATGTCTTGCTGGTTCAGAACCGAAAATTTATCCGGATCGCCTAATTTTCGAGTAAAAAACCTTTCCAATAATTGGGAAATAGAATCCATATCATCAGCGGAGGCAACCTGAACCGAGACGCTTTGGATATAACGGGAACCAGTCAGTCTTTTCTGATGAGTGGTAAGCGGAACAAACACCTGATTTCCCAGGTCCTGACCACCCATAGACTTTTTTTCCATGACCCCCACCACCTCGAAACTCACTTTGCCGATCCGGATTTTTTTCCCGAGGGCATTTTCAGGCGATTCAAAAAGATCTCTGGCAACGGTATCCCCGATAGCCACTACCGTTTTGGCTTTTTGATAATCGTATTCGTTAAAGAAACGGCCCAATTGGACATTATAATTCCGTACGGTGGGATAATTGGCGGTAGTCCCAACAATTGACGTTGAGGTATTTTTTTTCCCATAGATGATGGTTTGCCGCACCGATGAATCAGCGGTAATGGCTTGTATTCCTGGGATCGATGCTTTCTGTAAATCCTCAAAATGTTCGATTTTCAAAATGTTCGACGCGCCTCGGGTTATGATACCCATGCCAGGACGCTGTTGAGCTTTCCCGCCAACGATATTGAGGAGATTTGATCCCAAGCTCCCAATTTGTCCAACGATTGATGCACGGACCCCAGTTCCCAAAGAAGTCATGGAAATCACCGCCGCCACTCCGATGATAATACCAAGCATGGTCAGGAAGGAGCGGAGCTTGTTAGATATTAAGCTAAAAAAAGAGGTTCGAACGCTTTCATACACATTCATGACTATCTTCCACCACCGCCGCCTCCAACTGGCATTGGTACTCGTATTTGATTTTGATTCATGGAGGGAAGACTTCCTTTCCCCATTGAAGATGGGAAAGCAATTCTATCTCCCTCTTTCACACCTTCAATGATTTCCACAGTGGTATCGTTGCGGATTCCAACCTTGACCTCTTTTTCAACCGGCTCAGTGTCTTTGCCGGCAATCAACACAAAGGTTTTTCCATTTTTCTCAATCAGGGCATCGATCGGAATGGTTACTGCATTTTGTTTTGACTGAGTAGTAATGTCGACGTCAGCCGTCATCTCCGGCCGCAGTAATCCTTCGGGATTGGGGATCAGGATGGTAGCGTCATAGGTCACCACATTCTCAGTGATTTTCCCCAAGTAAGAGAGTGTGTCTACTTGGCCTTCAAAGGTTTTATCAGGCAAGGCATCCAGGACTACCTTGGCTTTCATTCCTTTTTGAATGTGGGAAACGTCAACCTCGTTAACGGGGACGACCACTTTCATGGTGCTCATATCGTCAATGATGACCGTGGTCGTTCCAGGTTGTATCATGTCTCCGACCTTCACCTTCACATCGATTAACGTTCCTGTAAATGGAGACTTTATGAGTGATGCGTCCAATTTATTCTTTATCGAAGTAATATTGGCTTCAGCTTCTGAAACCTGCGCCCGTTTTATATCAATATCTTCTTTTTTAGGCTGCTGTTTGAGATCGTCCAATCTGGCTTTAGCGACATTTACGGCTTGTTCTTTAAGAATAACCTGATCCTGGCTTTGTTCTAATTGCTCTTGAGATAAGCCTCCGGAAGTAAACAATTCCCGGTGACGGTCCAGGGTACGCCGAGCATCTTCTAAGGCTATCAATGCTTCCTGGTAACTGGCTTCAGCTTGCTTGAGGTCAAACTCGGTTGGTTGGGAAAGGAGTTTATCCAGCTCGGCTTGGGCTGTGATAAGCTGAGCTTCGCTTTTTTGAAGATTAATGTTGAGATCACGTGTATCCAGCTGAAGGAGGGGTTGATCTTTGGTTACCCGATCTCCGGAGTCAACATAGATCTCAGTGATTTTCCCATCGATTTCCGATTTAACCTCAGCCCGGTAAAATGATTCCAGGGTTCCGATAATTGATATCGATGTGCTGATATTGCTTTTCTGCACAGGTGCTGTTTTATAAGTAATCGGTACATCTTTATTGGCAGTCGATAGACTATTTCTTAAAAATGCGAACCAGACGATTGCAAAAGCAGAAATGAGAATAATAACAATAAGGACAATCTTTCTTGCCTTACTTGACAATGAGCATCACCTCCAGGATGGGTAAATAATTCTATCCTATAAATACAGTGAGTAGTGAGTCGTGAATAGTGAGTCGTTTAAAAAAATCCACCCTCATCCTAACCTTCTCCCATCAAGGGAGAAGGGATCAATCATAAACATTCAATAATTATGAAGACTTTCCCTCGCCCCTGTTCGTTCAGAGGGTTCAGGGTGAGGGGGTATTTTCATTGTCATATGGTGCTGCACACAGCATGGCGGTCTATCTTCACTCGCTACTCAGAGCGGATTCAGCTTTCTCTTTGTTTTTGAGACCCCAGGATCTTGTTTTTTTCATCCTGGAGAAAGCGTTTCATTTCGTCCAGGTCATATTCCATTCGTTCCAGGTCCTTTGTAGTATTCCAGTTCGTGTTTTGTAAATGGTAAATAAATTTAAAAAAATATTTCTTCAAATTTTCATGTACGAAACCTTTTTCTTGTCTTTCGAGAACAATATCTTCTCCTTTTTTGGTAAAATGGTATAATTTTTTTTTGCCATCGGTTTGGTACTCAATAATCCCCTCACGCAAAAGGTCCTGCAAATGCGGGTAAATAGTACCGTTTGAAACCGGAATCCCCATCTCCTCGCAATATTTCCTAAAAGCATATCCGGTTATCTTCCCGTTTTGGATGAGATAATCGAAAATCATCAACTTTATGATCGGAAACTTTTTCATAGATAAGTACCGTTCACTCCTTAAAAAGTTCCGTTCCAAATAAGTCGTAATCGACCTGTCTACGTAGACATATTATAACCGAATGTACAGGTTGTCAAGAGTTGAAATGAAAAAATAGGAAATGGGAAAGGGTGATTGTGAATAGACATTTATATCGGGAAAATACACTGACACCATCTAAACAATGAAAACGCTGCTTCCTTCCAAGAAGTTCGATTCCAAATTTGAATAAAGTTTAGAGTCCGAAAGCGGAGGAATTATCAGACAATTATGGGAAATTGTGTAAAAATAAGAGTGAAGAGTATTGAGAGGATAATGAATTGAGAGAACGATCTTAAATGATCTATAATGTAAACGCTAGGATCAGTCTACGGCGTAGGATATAAAAATTGAATAGAATAATTTTCCAACTCAACACCTCAACCTCTCAACAACTCAACATTTTGGTGTTTCCATACTCACATGGTGCTGCAAAGCAGCATGGCGGTCTATCCTATGTTTAAATAAAAACATTTATAATAAGGAAAGAGAGCATGAGGGGGCGAAAGAATGAAAAAAAATCTGGCTTGGTTTTTTTCTCTGATGATTATATCCTTTATGGCGTCAGTTTCAACTTATGCCCAACCAGACCTCGTTGCATTGGTAAAAAAGGTCAAGCCGTCAATTGTTGCTCTCTATACATTCGACAACCAGGGACGAGGTCTTATGCAGGGAAGTGGCTTTTTTATCAGTTCTGAGGGGGAAGTAGTAACCAACTGGCACGTCATCGAAGGAGCTTACAGTGCTGTGGTTAAAACATTTGACGGCAATTCCTATCTGGTAAAGCAAGTATTAAGCGGAAACAAAGAAAGTGACCTGGCTCTTCTTTCGGTTGATACTCGAAATGACCCAATCCAAATGCTTCCTGTTGCTGATTCCACTCCCGAAATCGGTGAACGAGTTCTGGTGGTAGGCAACCCCTTATCACTCGAATTTAGTGTATCGGATGGTATCGTGGCCGCCATCCGAAATATCCCTGAATATTCGAGTGGGAAAGTTGTCCAGATAACCGCTCCGGTTTCACCTGGTTCCAGTGGCAGCCCAGTCATCAACATGCAAGGAGAAACAATCGCAGTTGCTTTTTATGTTTACTTCAAAGGAGAAAATTTAAACTTTGCTATTCCAAGTGAAAAGGTGAAAGAGATCATTTCCAAAAAGGGAGAAAATCCTATTCCCATAGTCGACCTCTCCGTAAAAGATTTTCAAATCTTTCAAAACCCAAACCAAGGGTTCACTGTCCGCTACCCGTATAACTGGGAACCAGTAACTCAGAATTATATGAATCGGGAAATCAACGGTTTTCTGGCACCGATGGATGATCAAAATGATTTCTTTCGGGAAAATATGAATGTTGTTATTGAAACCTTCCAATCGCAAATTCTTTTGGAAAACTATTTCCAATGGAATCTGGAGCAATTGAAGAAAATGTCTGATATCCAATTTTTGGAAAATTACAATGGCACCATCTCAGGACTTCCTGGTAAAATTTTAGTCTATACCCTCTCACAGAATGGTAAAAAACTTACTTTTTCCCAGGCATATATCGTACATGGAAACAAAGCATGCGTTTTAACCTTTACTGCTGAATCCGATAAATATCCTAAATACCAGCCAATATTTCAGCAAATGCTTTCCCGCTTCAGCTTCGATGCTAATTTTTGAATATTTATCTCGAATCCTGGTTTTTAAATGTAAAAGAAACCCTGATGAATAAGGTGATTCAAGTGAAACTTAAAATTGATGGAATGAGTTGCCAGCATTGTGTCATGAGAATCCAAAAAGCTCTTCAAAAAGTCCCTGGTGTCTCTTCGGTGAAAGTAGATTTGGCGAAAGAAGAAGCTGAAGTCACCACTGATCGCGCTGTTCAAGTTCAAGACTTGATCTCCGCGGTAGTTGATGCCGGTTACGAAGCAAGAGTAATATAGAAACTCAGGCCAGAAAAATACCCCGGCACCATTGATGAAAAAATACGCCCTTTTTCACCTGTCAATTTTCTCTCCTTTAGAAAAGGGGGATCAGGGGGATTTGAAAGAGGCAGTGAAAGGCCAGGAGAATGAATAATCAAGAAATCGAATCCCTTTATCCAAAGGGAGAGGTCATGAATGGGTGATGATTTCATATCATTGAACTACTTCCATTTTACGTTTCTCAGCCTTTCCATAATAAATGCTTATCAGAGACAACTCGTGTCATGAGCACTAAGGAGGAACAACCCGATGGAATATATTGAACTGCAGGATATGAAGATGCCGGTGATTGGTTTGGGAACTTGGAATCTACGGAGGAATGAATGCGTACAGGCGGTTACCACTGCTCTAAAAATAGGCTATCGACATATCGATACTGCCCAAATGTATGAAAATGAAAGCGAGATCGGGGAAGCGCTGGTAAATGTATCAGTACCTCGCGAGGATATATTTCTCACCACCAAAGTATGGTCAAACCATCTTCATTATAATGATGTCATCCAAACCCTCAACCAAAGTCTCCAAAAGCTTCAGACCGACTATGTCGACCTCTTTCTCATTCATTGGCCCAATCCGGCCATTTCACTCACCGAAACCCTTAAGGCTATGGCTCAACTTAAAACCGAGGGAAAAGTCAAGTTTCTCGGGGTGAGTAATTTTAATACCGAGCTACTCCACCAAGCACAGGACATATCACCCGTACCCATAGTGAATGTCCAGGTCGAATATCATCCCTTTCTTTCTCAAAAATCTCTTTTAGAATATTGCCAGCAAAACGGGGTTGCTCTGACCGCCTACTGCCCTCTGGTACGGGGTCGGGAGGTGAATCATCCAGTATTCGAGCAAATCGGGAAAAAATATAAGAAGACTGCCCCCCAGGTTATCCTACGCTGGCTCATCCAGCAAAAAAATGTAGCAGTAATTCCCAAAGCGGCACGCCGAGAGCACCAGTTGGCGAATTTCGACATCTTCGATTTTCATTTATCAGATGAAGAAATGCAAACCATTTTCCGATTGGAACAGGGAAAAAGGATCGTAACTATTTAGTCAAAAGGAGAGACATATGGAAAAAATCAAGGCTGGGATTATCGGAACCGGATTCGTCGGGGCGGTCCATGTTGATGCCCTCAGGCGTCTGGGGTTCGTTGAACTGGTTGCAGTTGCCGAGGTGAATGAAGAATTAGCCCGGAAAAAAGCAGCCGATTTTTATATTCCTCGCGCTTATGGAAATTATCTGGACCTCATCCACGATCCGGACGTTCAGGTCGTCCACAATTGTACCCCCAATAATCTCCATCTGGAAATCAATACCGCTATTATCGAAGCCGGAAAACATATCTTCTCAGAAAAACCCTTAGGTATGAACCGCTTCGAATCACGCAAAATGCTTGAACTGGTTGAAAAACATCAGGTGGTACATGGGGTGAATTTCAATTATCGGATGTATCCCCTGGTTCAGGATATGAAACGTCGCATCCAAAAAGGGGAATTGGGCAAAATCAATCTGATCCACGGTTCATATTTACAGGACTGGCTCTTCTACGATACCGACTATAACTGGCGGATAGAACCCGAAACCAGTGGGGCCACCCGGGCAATCGGCGACATCGGCTCCCATTGGTGCGACCTGGCTCAAACCGTCACCGGTCTCAAAATCACCGAAGTCTTCGCCGATTTGTCAACCATCATTCCAGTGAGGAAGAAATCAAAAATCGTCGAAACCTTCTGTGAAAACCGGGATCTCACCGATTATGAAGAAATTACGGTTAAAACTGAAGATTGGGGAGCAGTTTTAGTCCGCTTTGAAAATGGAGCCCGAGGGGTCTTTTATGTCTCCCAAGTTTGCGCCGGAAGAAAATGTTATTTCAACATCGAGATCAACGGATCGATCCAATCATTCTACTGGAATCAGGAAGAAGGCGACCGGATGTGGGTCGGTCATCGCAGTGAACCCAATTCCACCATTATGAGGGAACCCAACCAGCTCAACCAGCAATGCCGGTGCTACGCCTTCGCACCCGGAGGCCATCCCGAGGGCTGGTTGGATAGTTTTAAAAACAATCTCTATGCCTATTATCGCTATATTGCCGACGGGAAAAACAGTGCAACTGAAAAACCAGATTTTGCGACGTTTTATGATGGCTATGATATATCCTGCATCGTCGATGCCATTGCCGAAAGCCATCAAAAAAAGATGTGGATGAAAGTCAATCGCTAAAGGAGGAGTGGATATGACGGTAAAACCAACCTTTGGAGGACCAGGATCGTATGTCATCGGAGAAGAAGAAAAACGAGAAGTAATGGAAGTCCTTGAATCGGGGTATCTTTTCCGTTACGGATCGGAAGATGACCCAAATTTTAAACGAAAAGTGGTCACCTTGGAAAATGAGTTTGCCGATTTCATCGGAGTGAAATACGCAGTGGCGGTGAACAGCGGTACCAGCGCTTTACTCACTTGCTTAGCCGCTCTCGGTATCGGACCAGGTGATGAAGTGATTGTCCCCGGATATACCTTCATTGCTTCCATATCCAGTATCATCCTGTCCCGAGCCATACCGATCCTGGCCGAAATCGATGAATCACTCACCCTCGACCCGGTCGATGTTGAAAAAAAGATTACCGATAAAACCAAGGCCATCATGCCGGTGCATATGTTGGGAAACCCCTGCCATATGGATGCCATCATGGATATGGCACGCAAGCACCATCTCCTGGTGATCGAGGATTGCGCCCAGGCTGCCGGAGCATCGTATCATGGAAAAAAGGTGGGAAGCATCGGCGACATTGCCGCTTTTTCACTCAATGTTTACAAAACGATTACCGCTGGTGACGGCGGAATCGTGGTCACCGATAACTACGATTATTACGAACGAGCCTTTGCTTTCCATGATCAGGGACACAAACCCATGCGAATGGGAGTGGAGGTTGGAAAACGAAGCATCGTCGGTCTGGACTTTCGAATGAACGAATTGACGGGGGCGTTTGCTCTGGCCCAGGCTCGGAAAATCGACCGTATTTTAGCAACCCTCCATGAGAAGAAAAAGAAGTTGAAAGCCGCCATTGCCGGGATCCCGGGAATTGGTTTCCGGAAAATCAATGACGAAAACGGGGAATGTGCCACTTTGCTCACTTTACTCTTTAAAGACCAAGCCACCGCTGATGCCTTCGCTGAAAAAGCCGGCACCAAAACTTTGGCCCATTCCGGGTGGCATGTTTACAACAACATGGAACAGATTCTCCAAAAGAAAACCGCCACCACCTATCCCTGTCCTTATGAATGCCCGGCGTATGGCAAAGATATCCAATATTATCCCCATATGCTTCCCCAAACTGACAACATTCTCAATCGAACGATTAACTTGAGTATTGGTGTGGTTGACAAAGGGTTGGGTTCCGGATTCGGGATCAATATTCACTCCACTGATGACGAAATCAATGCTGTGGCGGAAAAGATTACATCGATCATGAAAGAGATCAAATAAAAGGAGGCTCTATGCAGCTTACCGATTTGAAAGTTCTTTCCTGGAAACGCAGTGAAAGGTAAAATGTAAAAAGTTTAAAGATATACTCAATCATCGCTCTTCTCCAACCTCTCCCTTTGGACAAAGGGATTCGATTGTTTCTTAAACAATCTTCTCGTCACTTCGTCACCCCTGAATGTTTCTATCAGGGGTCTAAAGTAAAAAAGACTTAGATTCCCGATTAATACATTCGGGAATGACGGATGGTGTCGATACCCGCCATAAAAATCTATTGCGTCGAAGTTTTCATATTCATATGGTGCTGCGTAGCAGCATGGCGGTCTATCCTGGAAATACAGTGAACAGTAAACAGTTTAAAAATCCACCCTCATCCTC
>CAYSWT010000075.1:0-9118 GCA_964434845.1 uncultured Atribacterota bacterium
TTTTCCAACTCAACACCTCAACCTCTCAACAACTCAACATTTTGGTGTTTCCATATTCACATGGTGCCGCAAAGTGGCATGGACGTCTATCCTGGAAACCCATCCACGGGCTTGATAAATCAATCACCTACATTTAATTATTCCCTCTCACCAATAATTTAATTCCTTCCCTTGACGGGAGGGTGAGGTCAAGGGACAAGTTTGGTTTCAACTTTTTCAACTCCGCCCCGGAGGGTATTCATCACCGTGCAGGCACGATCCCCTGCCTTCATCAATCGCTCTTTTTCTTCATTGGTGAGGTTACCAATGAATTCAATCTCCATCACGATTGATTGAATCCGGGAAGGGGCACTTCCTAAATCCCCTTTTATTTTCAAATTCACTTTTTCCAGGGGATAATTTTTATTTTTGGCATAGGCAAAAAGTGTTCCCGAAAAACAGCTCCCTAAGGCTGCCAAAACGTATTCTGTTGGCCAATGACCGGTTTCGCTCTCAGCGCCGCTACTTTTAAACGATACTTTTTCACCCTGGATATCGGCTTCGATTTTTCCTTTCTGAGCAAAAAGTTCTACGTAAGCCATGGTTAACCCCCCTAATATAATTTTTCTATGCTACCATCATTATACGTATCCTGAATACTGTTAGGATTTCATCCTACGGCGTAAGATTAAAAAATGAAAAGATAAATAAACCGAAAGGATAGACCGCCATTGTTTTCATATTTCAGATGGTGCTGCGAGCAGCATGGTGGTCTATCTTAATAGAAGCTTTCATTTATTTAACCCAATTTATGAAAGTTCATTCCAAAAATGGACAACTAAAATCAATCATGAGAGATAAATAGAAAAATATACTCTCATCCCTGACCGGGAATTTATCCATAACTTGAATAGAGGAGGTTGTATATGAAGCGAACCTGGTGGTTAGTGTTGAGTTTATTAATGTTTTTATTTATCGTTGCGGGGTGTGCTCAAATTGAAGTGGGAATTAAGATCGATTCGGATGCAACCATCCCGAAAGCGCGTATTGCCATCAGTACCTCGGATGTCAATGTATATAGTCAGCTAAAGAAAGCTGCGTTAAATGAATATAAAAAGTTATCCGAGGAAGAGAAGAGTTATGTCGAAATTCAATCCAAAGAGGATAAATCTCCTTACGTAATTGCCTGGGTGTGGTCATTCCCCAACCAGGAAAAAGCCCAGGAATTTACCCAGCAATTTCTCGGATCAACAGCGAAGCTGAGTAAAGATCAGGATATGGGTCTGGTTATTCTCGAGGCCAGTTTAAAAGGGGAGGAGATGGGTGTGGCTTTGGATAAAATGGGTGCGGCGACGGTCAGACCCTTTTTGGGGAATGTCACCCTATCTTTGAAAGCCTTCATGCCCGGAGAAGTCATCAGTTTCGTGGAAGGCAAAGTCGATAAGAATGTCTGGAACTTGGAAATGAACGTCGGCAAAGTGTATAAAGAAAAACCGACCTATGATATCGAGGTGATATCTCGGGAGAAATAATTTGGGATTGACCTCGAGGGAGCACTGGAAGGGGCTCCCTCGAACTTTTTAACAAGATTTTTAATTTATTTCCGCGTTTTGTTCTTTTAACACCTGGGCATAGTTGGCAGGGACGCTGTAGGTATCAATGTATTTCTTCTCGATTGAGTCATTGAGCAAAATAATCGTTTCGACTTCCATTTTCGCATCTTCATTTCCATTATCGATAATATTCCGGATCCTACTGGTTATGACCCTTGATTCTTTATTTTCCTTTTCTCCCCATATTTCGGCAACTAAGCGATCGTTTTCAACATAGGTAAAAATCACTGTCTGTTGGGAAGGAAAACGAAAACGAAGGTCTTTGAAACCGTAACTCACGGCAGCGTCGCGACCGGGTGGGACATACGATGTGGTTTCCGAATAACCGGAATGGGGACCGCGCTCGATAATTTCGACATTCGTTTTGAGTAATGCGTTATAAAGGGTTGATGAGACCTGGCATATTCCACCACCATACCCGGGGACGAGTTTCCCATTGACGACCACCTTGGTTTCCAGGTAACCGTCGTCTTTATCCGCAGGGCCAACCACCTGATTGAAAGAAAAGACCTTCCTTTTTTCCAATATGAAGCCACTCAAAGAGTTGGCCCCTTTTTGGATATTGAATCGGGTTTTTTCATCTTTTCCCTCAAGTGAAGTTTCGTATCGGGAGAGGAGATGATTAATGCCAAGCGAAGTAAGGAGAGTTGCGGTATCGGTTTCGGGTGGAAGAATCTCAAAGCTCTCTATTTGAATGTGTGTCAATCCCTGGGAAATGGCATTTTTGGTTTCCTCGATGGCTTGATTTGTATTAAGTCGATACCCGGGCTGGGAGTGAAAAACTCGATTATCATTCATAGTGGCTTTTTGAGGAGGAAGATAGGTTTTTTCAGCAATAAATTGGAATGCTTCTCTCACCTTATTTTCATCCCATACAAAATGAATGGGAACAACGCCATCTTTAGCCCGCAGAATATCTTTTTTTATCCGGGCCAAGTCCCAATGAAGAAAAAGTGCTTTTTTGTCGATAAGGAATTTTTTACTTCGAGCTTCGATCTCGATGGGGGTGGACAACCATTTTTCCTGCATGAATTGAAGATAAGGAATGATTTCACTTTTTTTCACCGATTCAAAATTTTGGTTTAAAAAATACACATTATGGGGAGAGGAAGATAAGACTTGTGGAAAGAAAAAAACGAATAGCCCTGCTATAATTCCTATTAACAGAGCAATAAATAATATCCTCATTCCATGCCGTTCGGTAAAAGTCAACAATTGGTAAATCTATCCCTTATTGATTTGGTGAGGTGGCAGTTGGTTGTCCATCGGATATATCATTGGTAGCTGGCGTCGTCTCTGTTTCCTGGCCAGCAGCAGGTGATGTTAACGGTCCTATCGCCGGACTGACCGTTGGTGATGGTGATGCCTCAACTATACCGGTTGCGACCAAAGAATCCGAAATGACAATTTTACTCTTTTCACGAATTTCAGCAATAAGGTGTTCAAGTTTTACCTTTTTTTGTTCATTTTCCAGGATGGTTCGAATTTGGTCTTTGGATTCATCCAAGGTTTTTTCTTCAGCGGGTTTAGTTTCAACTAATTTATAGATTTGATAATTGTTGTCCACTTTGATAACCGGCGTCACCACACCAGGTCGGTCTTTTAATGGGAGGAGTATCTCTTTCACTTCATTGGGAAGAGCATCTTCTGAGACCCATCCGGCATCTCCGCCTTTCTGAGCATAAGAATCGAGTGAGTTTGATTCCGCCAAGGTCGAAAAATCTTCTCCCAGATTCACTTTTTTTTGAATTTTTTCAGCTGCTTCTTGAGAAACAAAAGTCATTTGAAGCAGATGATATTGATTGGGAGTGGAGAACATCTTTTGGTTTTCTTCATAATATTTTTGAATATCTTCCGGGGGGATAACAATCCCCTCGTTAATTGAATCAATTAAGTGGGTCACCATCAAGTCTCTTTTAATTGACTCACGCAGATCATTGATGTTAAATCCCTGATAGCGAAGGTAATTCTGAAACTCTGCATCAGATGGAAAATTCGCTTTGATTGCATTGAGTGTGGTGTTGATTTCATCATTCGCTACTTTTACTTTACGGGATTTGGCTTCTTGGTAAAGGAGTTCGTTGTTGATCATACTTTCCAATGTCATTCTTTTGAGATAATTAATGCTGTTTTCGTCGAGTTGGTTGAGGTATTTATTATCAAATTGAGAAATAAAATTACGAAATTGGTTTTCGAGGTCATAAAAGGAAATCACCGTATTATTCACCGTGGCGGCAGCTTCAGCACTCTGAACCGGACCCGGGGAACGTCGATAAAATGTTCCATAGAAAATGGTAAAGACAAAGGCTATAACAATGATGATGATGATAACGTTAAGATTTTTGCGGAAACCTCTCAGCATATATTCTCCCACCCCTGAGACAATCAGTATTATTTTTGGTAAAATACTACTCCAGTTATTAAATTATGTCAATTTTGCTTTATAATTCACATCCGACCATGAATAGGAGTGCAAATTTATAGCGCCTGGAGTTTTCATCGTCGATGATGCCAGGATATTTTCCTGGTATGAATGTCTACTCAAAGAGGAGGTTTAATAGATCATGGAATTAGATATTCGAAAGATCCAGGAAATCTTGCCTCATCGCTTTCCGTTTTTATTGGTTGACAAGGTTTCAATTGAGAATCTGACTGCAGTCGGGATAAAGAACGTTACCATGAATGAATGGTTTTTCCAGGGTCATTTTCCAGGAAAACCTATCATGCCTGGAGTTTTGATTTTAGAAAGCATGGCTCAGGTCGGAGCGACCATGATGATGAACTTGGAAGAATATCACAACTGTATCCCCTTTTTTACCACTCTCGACCGGGTGAAAATTCGGCGCCCAGTGGTTCCCGGTGATCAGCTCGTCATTCAGGTAGAATTACTCAAAATCCGCAAACGTATGGGGAAATTGCACTGTGTTGCGAAAGTAAATGATATGATTGTTACCGAAGGTGAGATCGGGTTCTCACTCGTTGAGTCAAAGGAGGAAGAAACTTGAACAAACGCTCGGTCAGGATTCTTGGTACCGGGGGATGTGTTCCCCAAAAAGTTGTTTCCAACTATGATTTAGAAAAGATGGTAGAGACCAGTGATGAATGGATCGTCACCCGTACCGGAATTAAAGAAAGGCGTATTGCATCTGTTCAGGAAACCACTTCCATGCTTGCTCTCGGGGCAGCTCAAGCCGCTCTTGGGGATGCTGAAGTCCGACCCGAAAATCTTGATTTGATTATCATCGCCACTGTGACCCCGGACATGCTCTTTCCGGCGACTGCCTGTCTCATCCAGCGTGAACTTCAAGCTGACCACGCTGCCTGTTTTGATCTGGAAGCTGGATGCACCGGTTTTGTCTATGGGCTCTCCGTTGCTGAAAAATATCTTTCAGCTGGAGGAGGAAATACTGCTCTGGTTGTGGGTGCAGAAACGCTCTCCAAAATTCTTGATTGGGAAGATCGTACCACCTGTGTTCTATTTGGTGATGGGGCGGGAGCGGCAGTTTTGGGAATTGATGAAGAGCCAGGAATCATCGCTACCCATTTAGGTTCAGACGGGAAAGGAGCTCATCTCCTGGAGATACCCGCTGGAGGGTCGCGACTACCAGCATCGATCGATACTATTCAGAGGCATCTCCACTATATTAAAATGGCTGGGAATGAAGTATTCAAATTCGCGGTTCGTATTATGGAAGAGGCTTCTTTGCGTGTACTCGAAAAGGGAAATGTGGATATTCGGGATGTCAACTTGTTCATACCTCATCAAGCCAATATCCGCATCATTAATTCGGCCGCGAAAAGGCTTGGTATCAACGAGGATCGGATCTTTGTGAATGTTCATAAATATGGGAACACCTCTTCGGCATCGATCCCTTTGGCTCTCAATGAAGCCTGTAAAGAAAATCGAATTCACAAAGGGGATATTGTACTTTTGGTCGGTTTTGGCTCGGGTTTAACCTGGGGTTCAGCTCTCATCCGATGGTAAGGGAGGTTTCTACTTTGAATAGAAAGGTATTCATCACCGGAATCGGGGTGATCAGTCCGGTTGGTTGTGGGAAAGAAAAGTTCTGGCAGGCGCTGATTAATGGCCAATCGGGAATTGACACCATTCAAAGTTTTGATATCAGTTCATATGACAGTCAAATAGCCGGTGAAGTGAAGGATTTTAATAGCGATGATTATTTACCTCGAAAAGACGCCCGTCGTATGGATCGTTTTTCACAATTTGCGGTGAGTGCTTCTCTGATGGCGATTCAGGATTCAAATATAAACCTTGAATCGTTGGATCGGGAACGGTCGGGGGTTATCTTGGGTTCAGGAATTGGTGGGATTCACACTTTTGAAGAGCAACATAATATTTTGATGAATCGTGGTCCACAGAAAGTGGGTCCTTTTTTTATTCCGATGATGATTGTCAACATGGGAGCTGCCAACGTTGCCATTCAGTTAGGATTGAAAGGTCCGAACAGCTGTGTTTCAACTGCATGTGAAGCATCCACCCATGCAATCGGGGAGGCATTTCGTATTATCCAACGGGGTGATGCCGACCTTATGGTTGCGGTTGGTTCCGAAGCCTCGATAACACCACTGGCGCTGGCCGGTTTTTGTGCGATGAAAGCACTTTCGACTCAAAATCAGGAACCGCAAAAAGCATCTCGCCCTTTCGATAAAAAACGTGATGGATTCGTGATGGCTGAAGGTGCGGCAGCTCTTATTCTTGAATCCGAAGAAACAGCTCTCCGCAGGGGAGCCCGGATTTACGCGGAGATCAGAGGATATGGTGCCAGTTGCGATGCCTATCATATTACTGCCCCCGATCCAGAGGGGGATGGTGCTGCACGTTCCATGAGTAATGCCATCCTCGACGCTGGGTTGACCATAGATGATATCGATTATATTAATGCCCATGGTACTTCTACTCCTTTAAATGATAAAATGGAATCGCTGGCAATCAAAAAAGTGTTTGGTGAAAAAGCCTATCGTTTGAAAATCAGTTCGACCAAATCCATGACCGGTCACCTTTTGGGAGCTGCCGGGGCATTGGAGGCAGCTGCAACTATCCTGGCGATCTCTGAGGGCATTATTCACCCTACCATCAATTATCAGGAAAAAGATGAGGAATGTGATTTAGATTATGTTCCCAATATCGCACAAAAAATTATCATCCGCAATGCGATCTCCAACTCTTTTGGGTTTGGTGGACACAACGGCTCTCTCGTTTTCGGACAATACGAGGGTTAAAAAACCATGTCAGGCTGGTGGGTTCTCGTTACCAATTATCTATTAGGATCGCTTCCGTTTGGAATCATTATCGGCTGGTTATTCAAACGAGTCGATATCCGAAAATACGGGAGCGGGAATATTGGTGCTACCAATGTCTCACGTGTTGCTGGATTTGTTCCGGCACTATTAGCTGGTGTGGCTGATGCGCTGAAAGGTTTTTTTGGTGCGTATCTCTCGAACCGATTTATTCAACATCCTGTTCTCTGGTTCTTTGCGGCTTTTATGATCGTGATCGGACATAACTGGTCAGTCTTCTTACACTTTAAAGGCGGGAAAGGCGTGGCTACCACCGTGGGAATCCTTTTTTATCTTTCCTATCAGGCAGCAATTATCAGCTTTCTCTCCTGGGTTGGCATGGTACTTATCAGTCGATATTCATCATTGGGGTCACTGACTGGGGCGCTATTGATGCCGATCGGTCTCTATTTTTTTCGAAGACCTGAAGAATATATTTGGTGGGGAATATTCGCCTGTGCCCTGGTGTTTTTTAGACACAGCGAGAATATTTCCAGATTAATTGCCGGAAAAGAACATAAAATAGGCAAAAAGGGGCGTGAATCACATGGCTGATTTTATTACCGATTTGAACAAAACCAATTTTGAAGTTGAAGTTATTCAATCCACCACACCGGTTATCGTTGATTTTTGGGCATCCTGGTGTATGCCGTGTCGAATGATGGCACCGGTGGTGGAAGAGGTCGCTAAGAATTGGAAGGATAAAGTCAAAGTGTGCAAATTGAATACCGATGATAATGGAGAAATTGCCGGCAGATATGGCATTCATGCCATACCCACCTTGATACTTTTTCATGGAGGCAAAGAAGTCGATCGCATTGTCGGTTATGTTGACAAGAAAGCGATTGAGACCAAATTAAATAATTTGATGAATAAATAGACATGATAAAAAAGGGGTATTTTTTTTTCTTCACGTTTGTTTTGATACTCACTTATAGTCCATTGACTTGGGGTTTACGGCTTTCTGATGATCAGGTCTACGGTTATAATTGTGTTCGCCTATTGTCCAGTAATAGCCGGATTGGGAAAAAAGTCGCTCTGACTTTTGATGATGTTCCAAATGTCTATACTCAAAAGATATTACGGATTCTTCGATCATATAAAGTCAAGGCGACTTTTTTCTTGGTCGGGTATCAAGTGAAAAAAAATCCTGATTTAGCCAAAGAAATAGTCAATTATGGTCATGAATTAGGGAATCACTCTTATACTCATCGTTGGAACACCGAAAGTACGGTTGAAAATCTACTTCAGGATATTGAAAAAGCTGAAAAATGTATTTTTGAAACGACTGGTCGTATTCCCCTTTATCTAAGACCTCCCGGGGGATTGGTGGACGATACCATCAAAAAAGCTTGCGGACAAAGCGGATACGGAATCATCCTTTGGACGGTTGATTCCAAGGATTGGTTATACACTGGCAATCGTGATACTATAATTAATAATGTTCTGGATCATGTGAAACCCGGTTCCATCATCCTGTTTCATAGCCTACCTCAGACCATAGATGTTCTCCCTGAGGTCATTGAGGCTTTGCAGAGTCGGGGATATCAAATCGAGCCAGTTTCAAACATATTAAATAATTAAATATCAACCAGATCATACTCATATAAAAATACTTTCATCCTCTCCTCGTGGCAGAGTTGTCGCCTGGTATGGACATCCATGATCGAATTAAATTTCCAGATAATGAACGGTCACCCCAGGTAATTTTTCTAAATCACTCTTTAACGCTTCGATATCATCCGGATTATTTGCTAATTCCAAAATGACCAATCCATCTTCGGCGCAATAATTCGGAGACGTTTCATGGAGCCCCAAACGGGTTCGAATGCTACACCCATGTTTGGTCAATGACTCCTGTACCTGAGTTGCTTGATGAGAACGCCCCCCGATTTTGACGATAAGCAGTTTATGTGCCATAGCGATCACCTCTATCGTTATTCTACCAAATGTAACTTATCGTGAAAATACGAAATCAATATGATTCCCTCTTTGCATTGAATTGAGGAAAGGTGTTCGTCAGAATCACCAAGCATGATAATTTAACTCTGCCCCCAGGAAAATTTTCTATCAGCATCTGTAAAACACCATAAGATAAATGAAATACACTCCCTCACCCGTCAGTCCACGACGTGAGAAAAAAGAAAAAAATAAAAAGAATACGAAAGGTGGTAATATTTATGATTATTTATCCCTTCTCCCTTGATGGGAGAAGGTGAGGATGAGGG
>CAYSWT010000076.1:0-9095 GCA_964434845.1 uncultured Atribacterota bacterium
TGCATTTGATTGTGAAAGGTGATGACGGTGTCCAGTGAAGATCTACCGCTGAAAACGTTGGGGATGAAAAAAGTGACCACGCTCACCGCAATAAATACAATCATCACCCACTGCAGTACCTCTTCCACTTTTTTCTTCCAGGTCAACCAGCTTTCACCAGGACTCACCAGATATCCCATAAGCATTCCGCTGAGCAACCCTCCAACGTGAGCACCATTATCTACTACTGGAGTGACAAATCCAATGACCAAGTTAATTAAAATAAATGGTAAAAGGCTCATTGCCATTCGATTCAAAGAGGTATTGCGGTATTTTAACCCGCTGGCAAAAAGAGCTCCCGCCAGACCAAATATGGCTCCACTGGCACCGACTCCCACCCGCGAATAATTTACCCCCAGAGAAAGAAGGCTCCCACATAAACCGGTGATGATATAAATGATGAAGAACTTTTTCGCACCATAGACACCCTCCGCCAAACGACCCAAATTAAAGAGAGCATACATGTTGAAAAAGAGATGCCAGAGACTCCCGTGAAGAAAAATACACAACAACAAACGCTGCCATTCACCGGAGACAATCAACGGTCCGTATTTGGCACCTAAACTAAGGAGGATAGGAAGAGAAAAACCTCCACTGATGACGGTTGCCAGAAAAAATACGACGTTCAATAAAATGAGAAAAATAACCATATCTAAAACCTCATATAAGAAAAAAATGCGGGGTAAGTGAATTAATTACCCCGCCTTATCATCCAACACAAAAAAATGCAGCTATGACGTCATAATTTTCTCCATCTCAGGTCGGATCTTCTCATCGCTGGAGATATATTCATTGATTTCGGTACTCAACTTTATGAGAAGATACGCCCAGTAAATACCTAAAGTAATAACACTCAAAATGATCACTAATGCGACGCTGCGCTGCGGAATACGGAAAATAAAACTTTCCGAACTGAGGCCTTTTGCTCCCTTAAGATAGGAATAAATTTTATCTTTCATTTCCGATACTTTCCCGGTGGCTTTAAAAATATTGGATAAATAGATGGCCAGAAAAACAAAGCCAATCAGGTAAAGAAGGAAAGAATACCAGCCAACAAATTGGGCTACAATATACATGACGAGGTACACATAAAAGGGCCAAGATTGAACCATAAAATCTTCCAGACGATTCACAAAAAAACCGATTTCACCCCGCAGAGGGTCCTGCAACTGATCTTTGGCGTGAGTAAAAATATGTTTGGTATTTTTTATATTATTATTAATGACCGACCCCCATTGATAGAGAACAACTGCTTGTAGAATGGCACTGATAATCCCCATCACTACAGCCAGTACAATCGTTCCTCCTGAAGTGGTCACTCCTGAAACGACATCTCCAGTTGTATATTGAGAAACAGCCGTGATACCACCGATGACTGAAACTATCGGGGTGATAATGATAAAAACCACCGCCAAAATAGCCGAGGCAACACTTACTCTATTTTCCTGTAAAAAACTCGAAACTGCCACAACACAACCCCCCTTTTAACCACATTTTTTTTATTTTAACATACCATATGAACAGATAAAAACTATAAATTGAGATTTTTCCATTATTTTTCAGAAAATTGTAAAACTGTATTATCGGAATCGATCAATTTTTTTTCCACCATCATCGGAGTCCATTTTCCACAACGGCTCCCCCAGAGCGCTTTCACGCTCTCTTCTTCTTTTAAAACCACAATTTCACAACTATTGGGACAATCATTACAGGTAAAGCTGCGATTCTCGAAATTTCGATTCACCACTTCAAAACCCTGAAAAGAGGTCTGTTCAGGGTTTTTCCCCATAACCAGTAAAGCGGCTCCCCAGGCACCCATAATTCCATGTTCAGCAGGGACAATAATTTTGAACTTTCCCTGGAAAAATTCACGGAAGGCCTGGACAATACCCTGATTGGCTGCCACTCCACCTTGAAAAACGATCGGCTCCAAAATCGTTTTTCCGGCCGCCAGATTATTGATATAATTACGAACCAACGCTTCGCAAAGACCCCGGATTATTTCCGGTTTTCCAAAACCAAGTTGTTGTTTATGGATCATGTCCGACTCGGCAAACACGGTACAACGCCCGGCGATTCGGACTGATTGACGGGCCTGGAGGGCAAGTTTCCCAAATTCTTCGATGGGAATTCCTAAACGAACTGCTTGATGTTCCAAAAAGGAACCGGTCCCGGCAGCACAAATGGTGTTCATTGCAAAATCTTCCACCACCTGATCACGAATGATGATGAGCTTTGAATCTTGTCCGCCAATTTCAAAAACTGTTCTGACTTCAGGCAAGAGGGTAATGGCGGCTACCGCATGAGCGGTGATCTCGTTTTTCACCACGTCAGCTCCGACAACGACTCCCGCCAGATGGCGAGCACTTCCGGTGGTCCCCACCCCTCGAATCACCCCATCCTGAGGATAATGGTTTTGAATGTAATTTAAACCGGTTTTCAAAGCGACAATCGGGTCACCGCTGGTTTCAAGATAACAACTGGAAATGATTTTCTTATCGGTATTTACTAATGCAAATTTGGTCGTAACCGAGCCAACATCAACACCAAGAAAAAGATCCATCGATCCTTAACCTCCAACCTCGGGTTTCACATGCCTTCTCACTTTATCTTTTCTTTATCATATTATCATCGGGATTCGATTTTATAAAATTCTTTTTTCTGTTTTTGCTGGCGTCGCATTTCTAATACATCAATGAACGCTTCAATTCGTGTGACCAAACCGGCTTCGCCAGCATGTTCATCAATAGCCAGATGAAGAAGCGGAATATCATATTCCTTCACAACTTGAGTGACCACTCCCTTCGCCACCGCTTCTGGCATACAGGTAAATGGGTACAAATGTATAACACCATCATATCCTTGCTGGGCATAGCGGACCGTACTTCCTACGGTATCAATTCCTTCTCCGCCCACAAATCTTTTGAGATATGGCTTTGCCAATTTCCAGGCTTCCTCTTTTTCCCACGACCGAGTAAATGGAAGAAAATTGAGAACGTATTCGGCAGTCGATACCGAATTATCAACAAATACTCCTAAATCCCCCAGAAGTTTTTCTACATTAAAATTAACCCGGAATTCCTGCGCGATATAGACTTCTCCTACGATACCCACTTTTAAGGGTTCAGGTTTTTTCAATTTCTCCAATGCATCGATTTCCTGGAAGGCATCATCACGGATTTTTTCGAATTGATGAACGGCCTCGATTTTTTTCATCTGCACTAAATATTTTTCAATTAACGCATCCAACTGTGTTGCATTTTTTACCCGCCATCGGAGAGAACGACTGGTTTTTTCGAGATCTTCAACAAAACGAAGTACTTTCCAGGCCAAAGAAACTGCTCTTTGTACTTGAAGCAGAGAAAATTTTCCTCCTGTCATGGTCTTCAGGGAAGAGAAAAATTTCTTCCATCCATAACGGGGGGAATCGATGAGAACGAAGTTGACGTCATATCCCAGGTCTTCAATGATGATTCGTTGAATTTGTCCATAATATCCAAAACGGCATGGTCCGACTCCGCCTGCCATAAATATGGTGTCAGCCCCCTTTTCAATACCTTCGATAAAGTTCCCCAGGGTGACTTTCATCGGAAAGCACGCATTTTGGGGAGCAAGCTTTACACCGATTTCGATGGTTTTTTTGGTAATGGGAGGGGGGGGAACAATTTCAACACCCAGAGCCGGATAGAGTACTTCTAAAACGACATTAAGATGGGCGAGATGAGGAAAGGTTGCTTTCAAGTGCTTCCACCCTCCATTTCATCATATCGACGAACGCCTCTAAACGAGTGACCAAACCGGCTTCACCGGTATGTTCATCAATTTCAAGACGAAGATAGGGAATTGATCTCCGTTCTCGTTTCAGCCAACGTTCGATGAGTTCACCAACCAGAGAGTCCGGCCCGCATTCAAAAGATACCAGATGGATAAAGCCTTTCAGGTCGGGTTGTCTTTCCTGAATATAATACAGAGCACTCCCCATCACTTCATTGGATATCGTCCAGAAACTGGGCTTGGGGATCGTTTGCAATGCAGAACGAATTTTCCTTTCATCCACCATATCGGTGGTAATAATCGAATACCCCATGGTATGAATCTTTTGTAGAATACCCATATTGATATGACTGTCATTAATAAGATAGGTATGGCCAAGCAAGAGCACTTTTTCTTTCTGGGGTTGAAGAACGGGTCGATGATCAATGAGGTTATCCGGAAAGAAACCTTCTTTTAGTTTTTTTTGATAGTCTTGATGCGCTTTTTCGGCTTTTTGGAGAGCGCTTAAAATTTTCTTATCATTCGAGGTAAAATGGCGACCGATGTTGATATACCCCTGCCTCCAGCCTAAAATACCTTTATCCCTCATGTTGATTTCATCGTCGATGATTTTTCCTTGAGGTATCTGAAAAAGGCTTCGTACCACATCCGGTAAGCCAAGAATTTTCGGACAATTGTATTCTCCTTTACAAAAACTGACCATCCGAGGGATAAAAAGCAGATCAACCTTTTCTTTCAAGTAATGGGTATGTCCTAAAAAGACTTTCACCGGAAAACAAATTTCCTCAACTCCATAGGTGAGTCCTCGCTGGATAATCAGTTTATTGGTTGGAGGTGAAATGACGATATCCGCGCCCAATTCTTCTAAAAAGGTTTTCCATAACGCATAAAAACGGTAAAATAGCAACCCCCGTGGGATTCCGACTTTCAAATTCCTTCCATCTCCCCTATTCTCTTGATACGATATTCAAGAATTATCATTTTATAGCATTTGTCATTTTTCGTACAGATGTCCATGCCAGGAAAAAAACCTGGCACCAGTAGAGGATGAAAATATTTAATGTAAAAATGTTGAGTCGTTGAGATGGCAAGAATGAAACAATGAGATTGCCACGACCTACGCTTGGATGGTTTTCCCAAGCGTAATATTTGTTTTTTTCATTTTTTTTAAATCTTATGCCGTATGCTGTCTGCCGCTTTTTCCAAGGCTACCCTTTTATCTTTGATTTTTTTTATCTGAAGCCGAAGACTGTTAGATGATTTTCCCAAGCGTGATATTTGATCCTTTCATTTTTTAATCTTATGCCGTATGCTGTCTGGCTCGCAATGACAGCTTTTTTTGTTTTTTTTACGATTCACGGTATTTTAATAATAGATGGTATAGACCTTCGAAACCCAACACTCTTTTTTCCTTGACTACTCGACAATTTTACTTATTCATCTGCCCAATCCTAACAATATATTATATTCATTAAACAAGGAAAAAACAAAATAATTTCATGAATAAAGCAATCACATACAAGCAAGCCGAGAGCATTCACCCCCCTTTTTAAAATATTTAATCCCCTTATCTTCTCTCCGGATAATTTTTTATTTATCTCTTGATTTTTTCTTCAGTCATTATATACTAAATGTAGTGCATATCATAATTATAAAATCTATATGTTGGGGTGAAATATGTATTGTCCGGTTTGTGGTGAACCAGACTCTCGAGTGATTGATTCCCGGGTCGTGGATGGCGGAAGTGGGGTTCGTCGCCGGAGAGAATGTCCCAAATGTCTGAAAAGGTTTACTACTTACGAGCGCTTCGAAAGAAAACCTTTGGTGGTCATTAAAAAAGACGGAAGAAGGGAGATGTTTGCTCGAGATAAAATTTTAAATGGAATGTTAAAAGCCTGCGAAAAACGCCCGATATCGATAGAAACCTTGGAGTCGCTCACCGGACTCATCGAAAAAGAAATTCGGGATGAGGGATACGAAGAAGTTCCATCATCCCGTATTGGAGAAAAAGTGATCGAAAAATTAAAAGAACTCGACCAAGTGGCGTATGTTCGGTTTGCATCAGTATACCGCGAATTCCGTGACGTTGACCAATTTATAGAAATACTGTCAACCTTAAAAAGAAATAAAGAATCATAAAACACTTGGTATTGAAGGAAAACACCCGTTTTTATATCTTATTCGTTTGTCTCACTTCTGATATTTATGCATATATATTTTTCATTGATTGAAGGGAGGGATTTTTGTGAATAAACCCGTGGATATTAGCTCACTTACTCCTCAAAGCGTACGGAAAAGAGACGACCGTATTGTCCCTTTTGACCGAAAGAGGATTGAAAGAGCCATTTATAAAGCATTTCAAGCCGTCGGCGAAACTTCGGAAACCATACCCGAGGAACTCAGTCAAATCGTCACCAATAAACTCTTTGAAAAATTTGGAAACAATACCATCGTCGATATCGAAACCATCCAGGATTTAGTAGAAGAAACTCTTATTCAAAACGGGTACTCAAAAGTGTCCAAAGCCTATATCCTTTACCGGCGGAAACGGCAGGAAGCACGGGAAGCTCTACGGGCTGCGGTTGATGTCGAAAAAATCGTCCAGGAATACCTGTTGAAGGCGGATTGGCGTACTCAGGAAAATTCCAACACCACCTATTCTTATCCTGGTCTAGTCCTTCATACCGCCGGCTCAGTCATGGCTCATTATACCTTAAACCGGATTTATCCCGATGAAGTGAGAGACGCCCACATCAACGCCGATATTCACATCCATGATCTCTCTTATGGTATCACCGCCTATTGTGCTGGCTGGTCACTCGAGGAACTCATTCGTGAAGGTTTCGGAGGTGTCAAAGATAAAATCGCCGCTGGACCAGCCAAGCATCTCTCGGCACTCACCGGACAAATGGTAAATTTCCTGGGAACCATGCAAATGGAGTTTGCCGGTGCGCAAGCGTTCAACTCGGTTGATACCTTCTTAGCCCCCTTTGTACGCTATGATCACCTCGATTATCGGATGACGAAACAACTTATCCAGCAAATGGTTTTTGCCATGAACGTGCCATCACGCTGGGGAAGCCAGGCGCCATTTATTAATTTTTCGTTCGATTGGATCGTTCCCGAAGACTTAAAAGATCGGCCGGTCATCATTGGTGGGAAAGAACAACCGGAGCTTGGGACGTATGCCAACTATCAGCCGGAAATGGATATGATAAACCAGGCGTTCATCGAAGTGATGTTGGAAGGTGATTATGAAGGGCGAGTATTCTCTTTCCCTATACCGACTTATAACATCACCTCCGATTTCCCCTGGGATTCGGAGAATGCCCTGCTTCTCTGGCAATTAACCGCTAAATATGGAGTACCTTACTTTCAAAATTTTATTTCCAGTACACTGAAACCGGGAGACGTTCGTTCGATGTGCTGCCGGCTCCAACTCGATTTGCGGGTGCTCCGTAACCGGGGAGGTGGCTTATTTGGCTCAGCTGATAAAACCGGGTCGATCGGCGTAGTCACCATCAACCTTCCCCGGATTGGATATCTCAGTAAAACCGAAGACGAATTTTTTACCCACTTGAAAGTTAGGATGAACATCGCCAAAACTGCATTGGAAATAAAGCGGAAAGTTGTTGAACGAAATATGAAAAACGGCCTTCTTCCTTATACTCGGAGGTATTTAGGAACCTTTAAGAATCATTTTTCCACCATTGGATTGGTGGGAATGAATGAAGCCTGTATTAACTTCCTTGGTAGGACAATCGCTGATCCAGAAGGAAAAGCCTTTGCTTTGAAGATTTTACGGTTTATGCGGGAGCGTTTGGCAGATTTTCAAGAAGAAACGGGCAATCTCTATAACCTGGAAGCCACCCCGGCGGAAGGAACCAGCTATCGTTTGGCCAAACATGACAAAAAACATTTCCCCGACATCATCACTGCCGGAGAAAATGAACCATACTATACCAACAGCACCAACCTTCCCGTCAACTATACCGACGATCCCTTTGAAGCCCTCGATCATCAGAAAGACCTCCAGGCGCTCTATACCGGTGGAACCGTTTTTCATGCCTTCATGCCTGAAACACCACAACCGGAAGCGGTCAAGCTTTTTATTCGTCGAGCCTGTGAAAATTACACCATTCCGTATATCACTGTGACCCCCACCTTTTCCGTCTGCCAGAATCATGGATATATATCAGGTCGGGTTTTCCAGTGCCCGGAATGTGGTGCTGACACCGAAGTCTACTCTCGAGTTGTGGGGTATTACCGGCCGGTACAACGCTGGAATCAGGGTAAACAAGAAGAATTCAGGCAGCGCAGAGAATACGTGTTGGTTCATCAGAGGGAAGAATGATCTTTCGGGGTTGGTTGAAAACCAGTTTTATTGAATATCCTGAAAAAATTGCCACCGTGCTTTTTACTGAAGGGTGTAATTTCCGCTGTCCGTTTTGCCATAACCCAGAATTAGTATTAGGCGAGGATTCCCTTCCTCGAATCAATGAAAATGAAGTTCTTGCTTTTTTAAACCAGAGAAAAGGGATGATTGATGCAGTCTGCATCACCGGGGGCGAACCGCTGCTCCATGCCGCCGCTCTCCTTCCTTTTTTAGAAAAAGTGAAAAATCGGGATTTCCTGATCAAGATTGACACCAACGGGAGCTTTTTCAATGAATTTCGGGAGCTTTCACAGGCTGGTGTAGTTGACTTGTGGGGAATCGATTACAAGCTCCCCTTTTCTCAATATGGCCAAGTTCAGGGTTTTAAATGGCACAATAATTGCCATCAGGTTTTGGAAGAAGCTCTGAACACTCCCCAAAAAGCCGAAATTAGAACCACCATTTTCCCATATTTTCACAATGAACAGGTTTTGCTGGAAATGGCTGAGCAATGTTCGAGTGCTCTTCATTGGTATTGGCAAAACTTCCAAAATCAAAAAACCCTCGCCGAAAAGGCTCAGACCATTCAACCCTATTCCCCATCCCAGTTAAGGGAATGGCAAACCCGGATTAACCGTCAGGTTGGTAAAGATTTAGTTATCATCAGAACCACGAATTGAATATAAATCAAATGGAAAGTGGGGAAAAATGGCTTATGAAAAGGGGATGTATTTTCATTCTTCAGATGGCGCTGCCTGACAGCATAGTGGTCTATTCAGTAAGTATTCTGCAATACATTGATTCTCGCACATTCGCAGCATTGGCTTCATCAGTATCAATGTGGAAAGCTAACTTACTCGCATCGGATACCCTGATGATGACACCTTTGAATATCACTCCATTTTCT
>CAYSWT010000077.1:0-8987 GCA_964434845.1 uncultured Atribacterota bacterium
TCAGTTGAAAATAGAGAGGTATGGGAGTTTTCCGGTTTAAGGTTGACATAGTTGACACCAATTTCTATTAAAATAGTATAAAGATATTAATTTGTCAAGAGGTGATGTTGTGCTTACCACAATCTTGTAGAACAAAAAATTGATTACTGTAAAATAGATAGCAAATCGATTCCCCGCTGGATTAAATAGATCTTTACGAATAACAGAAAAACTATGTAAAAATTTCACGCTTTTGAATATCAGGTGAAACAAAAACCTTCATAATGGAACGCTTCCCTTTGCTCTCGATTAATGCGTCTTCTAATTCTTCAAGAGGAATTTTCATGGAAAAAAGAGGTTTGGGATCAATTCGTCCATATTGAAGCAAAGTGATAGCATCTGGCCAATCGTTTCCGACCCCAGCACATGATCCGACCATACTCATTTCATTCAAGACAAAATCAAAAGTTTTCAGTCTCATAATATCGTCGCTGTTGGTAATACCAAAAGCAACCAATCTTCCACCCGGACGAACCAGTTTCATTGCTAACTCATAAGTATCTGCCGTACCTACTGATTCAATAACATAATCAGCTCCCCGACCTCCAGTAAGCGATTTGACTTTTTCAACAACATCATCCTGGGTGAAATGAACTACATGGTCAACACCCATTTTCAATGCAATTTCAATACGACTCTGGTGCTTTCCAACTAAGATTACCGGAGCAGCTCCTCGGACTTTTGCAATTTGGGTATGCATAATGCCCAACGCACCATCGCCAACCACCACTACACTACTCGCCAAGGCAACATTCATAGCTTTAGCAGAATGTATGGTACAGGAAAGCGGCTCAATAAAAGCCGCAACTTCGAAACTGATATTATCGGGGAGCTTATGGACCTGTGAGGCCGGTGCTTTAACAAATTCGGCAAAGGCTCCATTCATATGAATTCCTAATTGATGAAATTCACGGCAGAGAAGCTTCTGCCCGCGCGAACAGTAAAAACATATCCCACAGCTCAGGTTAATATCAGCGGTGACTCGGTCTCCGACAAAAATATTTTTCACTTGTTTCCCCACCTCGGTTACCACTCCGGAGAATTCGTGTCCAGGAACGAGTGGGAGAAATTCCCGGGAATACTTTCCGGTATAAATACTATAATCAGTTCCACATATACCACACACTTTCACCCGTATAAGGACTTCATCATCCAGAATCTCTGGAATTGGAATTTCCTTAATTTTAATTTCATTTGGTTGGGTAACAACTGCCGCCTTCATGGTACGGGTCATAACCATCCTCCTTTCTGGTATTATTCCCGTGGAATAATTGAAATCGCATCAAATGGGCAAATAACAGTACACATGGCACAGCTTGAACAGTAGGTTTCATCAACCGTTGGTTCCCCATCCACCATTGATATTGCTGGGCAATACGAGGCAGCACATTTCCCACAGCGTGTACATCTTTCCTCATCAATAAATGCCCGATAGTAATAAAATTCAGTCTCGGTCGAGGATTTAAGGTATTTCAAGCCCAAACCCCGGAAATCCTCGATGGTTGCGTACCCACATTTCTTCATATATTTTATAAGCCATTCATTACTTCTCCGGATAAAATCGATACCATTGATAACCATGCCAGTTAGCGTCTGGCAAGCACTGGCACCCAGCATGATTGCTTCTACCACATGTTCAGGAGCAGTGATTCCGCCACCGGCGAATGTATCGATTCCCGGAATATTTTTGGTAATAAGGGCAGTAGCTTTATACATACTGAACCTGAGCATCGGCCCCCCAATATCAGAAAGAATATTGGCATTATCGCTCACCCCCGGATACTTTCCCTGACCTCCGTGCCAGATATCAGGCGGGGGAACCACAAAATATTTATGGGTCGTCACTACAAAACGGGCTCCGGCATTCCGGGCTTCTTCCGTGAGATATAACATACGGGGATACCCCACCTCAGGGGTAAGCTTAAACCCGACTGGAAGAGAAGTGGCTTTCACACAGGCTTCCAAAACCGGTAAAAAAACATCGGGAGCAGCGCCCATCATCATTCCCCACTTGGCTTCGGGAGGGAGACTTTTGGCGTCAATATGACCCATGGCTCCCACTGGGCAGCCGGTATTGAGTTCGATGATATCCGGGCCGAGATCAGCAACTCGTTTGGTCTGCTCTGCCCATTGTTTGGGGTCCATATCGTGCACCAAGACTTGAGCGATAACCGGAACATTTTGGGGAAGTTGAGGTTTTATTTCGTCCATCAGTTCCTTAGCCCAGCTTAAGTAGTTAAACAGATTCTTCGCGGTATAAATATGGGCAATGACATCTCGCCGGTGGGCTTCATCTAAAGTGATTTTCATCCACCGGCCAACATAATTCTGACTCTGAAAGAGTATCGGAAAATTACATTTCTTTTCCGCTTCGGTCGGTTCCCCAGGAACGATTGCCGGAATGTAGATATAGCCGGCTCCGGCTTCGACATATTTTAGAAAAAGTTCAGCGGCTTTCTTTCCCGGAAACCAGGGTTTATCCAGGTTGTGCGGGGATACGCCAAAGGGCGTCCTCATTTTTACTCCCGCCAGAGTGGTAGAAATATCTGCTTGGGACATAAAAGTTCGTCCTCCTCGAAGAAACCAACTTTTCTTTATTGGAACAGAATATCTTTACGACCTTCATAGGGTGCTCGAATTATAAGAGGCTTGAGATACTCAATGGTTTTGGTGATTCCATCTTCCCGACTCATGGTCACATCTTCGTGTTCGTAACTGAGAACATAATCATAGCCGATCATCGCCAGTTCAGTAATAACCCGTTTCCAGGGAACTGACCCCCATCCCGGAATACGAAAACGGAAACCGCGGTCAGGGCGCATCCAGGGACCGGTCGGTATTCGCCCGTCAAGACGGACGTTATGCTCGACGACTTCACCGTCCTTGGCGTGAACATGATAGATTTTACTCCCCGCCATTTGAATGAAATTTTCGACGTCTATTCCTAAATAAATGAGATTTGCCGGGTCAAAGTTAAATCCCCAGGCCTTTTTCTCCTTCATGAGTTCGAGGCTTCTTTTCGCTGTCCAAATGTCATAGACAATTTGGTTGGGATGAGGTTCATGGGCAAACTTGACTCCATACTGTTCGAACCCGTCGAGAATTTTCCCCCAGCGATCAAGAAATTGTTTTTCCATTTCTTCCCATCCTTTCGAATAGGGCCAGGGAAAGAAGCGTCCAAAATTTTCACATCCAACAAACCCGCAAATCACCGGTACTTCGATCGCATTGGCTGCCTGGGCAGTTTTGAGAATGCGTTCCGTTCCAAACTTTATCTTTTCTTCCGGGGTACCGGGATAAATACCATCGGTATCTTTCCCGTGGGGACCCAAAACCAATTGTCCTTCAGGATGATTGCTGAGAGCAGAAATAATCATACCCCGGCTGGTCACCGCTTTTTTTATCGAAGCCGCGTAGGTTGAATCGTTCACCACCCGTTCAATATCCAGGTGGTGATTCCCTTTAAAAGCTGGCAATTCAACTGCTTCATAGCCCAAAGCAAGCGCCTTGTCCAACACCTGTTCCAAAGAAAGGTCTAAGTAGTTCGCGGTAAAAAGTCCTATTCTCATCGCCTACCTCCTTGACATTTCTTTATTTTTCCTCTCTATAGGCTGCTACCACTGATATAACCACAATACCTTTAATGATCCACTGCCAAAAACCAGTCACGTTTAAAAGATTTAAAAGGTTATTAATCAACGCAATAATAAAAACACCAGCAATCGTTCCTTCGATACCTCCTCGACCACCAGCAAAGGTCGTTCCTCCGATGAGAACGGCGGTGATTGATTCCAAATCAATCCCTTGTCCAACCAGGGGGTCTCCGATACTTAACCGGCTGGCTAAAAAAAGACCGGTCAGAGCTGCCATAAATCCGGAAAGGATGTAAATCCAAATTTTGGTACGGTTCACATTAATACCGCTCAGACGAGCCACCTCCTGATTACCGCCGACGGCATAAACATGCAAACCAAAGGAGCTTCTTCGGAGGAGAATATAGAAAAAGATTAGAATCGCAACCCAAAATAGAAAAGCAAAAGGAACCGGACCTATATTGCCATTGGCAAAAAACATAAATCCTCTGGTGACTCCACCCACTGGTTTTTTTGTATAGAGCAGAACCACTCCCTGAAGCATGGTTGACATAGCGAGGGTGGCAATAAACGGCGGAATTCGCAAGCGAGTAATCAACACACCATTGCTTAATCCAACCCCAACCCCTAATAAAAGAACCAAAAGGATAATAAGAACCGTAAAATTTTGGTGACCAATCATGATACCGGAGGTCAAACAAGAAGATAGACTGATGAGTGAACCAACTGATAAATCAATACCCGCCGAGAGGATGACAATTGTCTGACCAATGCTCACCAAGCCGACAGCGACAACTTGCCTGAGAAGATTGGCAGCATTGTAACTTGTCCGAAATTGGCTGGATACTGAAGAAGCCAAGATAAAAAAAAGAAGTAATATTACATAAATCGCTACCACTGTCCGATTGTTTTTTAGAGTTCGTGTTATATCAGTCATCGTCCATCGATCACCCATTCTTATGTGTCCCGGTAGCATAGTACATAATTTTCTCCTCAGCTACTGCTTCACTGGAAAAAAATTCTTTGACTATTGTTCCGTCATGCATTACGTAAATCCGGTCGCTCATCCCGAGTATTTCAGGTAATTCAGAAGAAATCATAAGAATACCGTTCCCCTTGTTAGCCAGTTCCCGTATAATTTGATAAATTTCAGCTTTCGCTCCTACATCGATCCCTCGGGTCGGTTCATCAAAGATCAAGAAATGGGGGTCATTGGCCAGCCATTTGGCAAGAACCACTTTTTGTTGGTTCCCGCCACTAAGAAATTTCACTTTTTGTAAGAAAGAAGGAGTTTTAATTTTCAGTTCGGTGACATACTTTTGGGTAATATGCTCTTCATCGGCTTTACTAATAAATATACCGGTTTTCAGCTTATCGGAGATCGGCAAAGTACAGTTTTCTTTCACCGATAAACCAAGGCATAGCCCTTCGATTTTCCGATCTTCAGGAACAAAACCGACTCCAGAGCTGATAGCTTTTTTGGGTGTCAGAGTCTTAAGTGATTGCCCATTCATGATGATTTCTCCCTGAGTAGGAATAAGAACACCAAAAATCGTTTTCGCCAGTTCTGAGCGTCCAGCACCAACCAACCCGAACAATCCCACCACTTCCCCCCGCCGAATCTGGAGATTGACTGATTTCAATATCGGAGGAACGGTAATATTTTTAAGCTCGAACAACAATTCACCGACTTTCGATGATTTAGGGGGATAGGTTTCAGAAAGAGTTCTGCCTACCATTAGACTCACTAATTTTTCCTGATTCAGTTCCGAGACATTATAGGTTCCCATAGATTTTCCATCTTTTAAAACCGTTGCCCGGTCGGCAATTTTAAAGATTTCCTCCAAGCGATGGGATATATAGATAATGGTGACACCCTTTCCTTTCAGACTCCGAATGATTTCAAAAAGTTTAATGACTTCCGAATCACTCAGAGATGCCGTCGGTTCATCCATGATGACAATGTCAGCATTAAAAGATAAGGCTTTGGCGATTTCCACCATCTGTTGTTGGGCGACCCTCAATTCACGAATGAGGTAATTAGGTGCGATATCGACTCCGAGTTGGTTCAGGAGATGGGTGGTTTCTTTTAACATAGATCGATAATCAAGTAGCCGATATTTTCCTAATTTTTCCCTCCCCAAAAAAATGTTCTGGGCAACGCTCAAATCAGGAAGCAAGTTCAGCTCCTGATAAATAATGCTCAGACCAAGTTGCTGTGCATAGTGGGTATTAGGGATAGAGACCTTTTCTCCTCGTAGAATAATCGTTCCTTCATCTTCTTGATAGGCTCCGGTTAAAATTTTCATTAAAGTTGACTTGCCGGCTCCGTTTTCACCAACCAGGGCATGCACCTCTCCTTTTAAAACCGAAAAAGTGACATCATCCAGGGCAATCACACCCGGAAATCGTTTGGAAATTTTTTCCATTCGCAGGATTTCTACATCCATACTCCTTCTGCCTCCATCACCTGGGCCGAGATGGCCCAGGTGAAATTGATTGCGAGCAATACCATATCATCACCGTTTAGGTAACCACTTTTCGGGAAGACGACTGTCCATAAAATATTCATCCGGTTGATCCATCTTGACAAATTTATCAAGCGTATCAGTAGTGATGACCAGCCTCGGCACGTCAACATTTCTCGGAACTGGAATACCGCTTAAAACATCAATCGCTTTTTGAACAGCAACTTGACCCTGCCAGGTAGGGAAGCTAACCGCCACGCCCTCAAATCCCATTTGTTTCCACATCTTGAGGTACCGGTTCATATCTTCTCCGGTTACTGGCGGAATTGGAAGACCGGCTTCTTGAACCGCTTCAATCGCTCCCGACCCTTGCAGCGCACTGTCGGCCCAGATGCCATCAATCTTTGGATACTTTTGGATAAAAGTTGCCATGACCTGTTTTCCAACTACCGGAGACCAGTCGCAGTATTGTTGTTCGAGAACCTTAATATCCGGATATTGATTAAAAACATCCATGGCACCTTTCAGCCGATCTTCTGCGCAGCTGGCTCCAGCAATACCACTCAAACAGACAATATTCCCTTTTTTACCTAACTTTTCAACCATCCATTCAGCCATGATTTTTCCCATTTGATAGTCACTTGACCCGATGTAGGTCACAAAAGCGTCAGTTGAAACTTTGCGGTCTACAACTACGACGGGAACACCTTTATCCATGGCTTTTTCAACTGCTGGATTCAAAGCAGATTCGGTAGCGGGAGCAATAATGAGAAGATCAATCCCTTTCGCCAGAAGATCTTCAACATCAGCCAATTGCTTGGTTGAATTATCTTGAGCATCGGTAATATAAAACTCAGCAATTTCAGGATGGATGGAAGCTTCGTACTGGATATGAGCCTGGAGAAATACTCGCCAACTGTTAGAAATAGAAGCATTGCTGAAGCCAATCTTCCAGGGAGCCGGTTTATAAAATTGAGTGGTGTCAACTAACATCTTGTCGCTGTCCATAAATTTGACCCAATCTTTTGTCAGAGCAGTTGCAGCAAAAGAACAAATCATTAATCCCACCAAAAAGAGGAGAGCATACTTTTTCATTTTTTAAAACCTCCTTATTCAAATCTTATCTTTAAATAATATGGTATATTTACTTCCTACACTCTGAGTTTATTTTGAATGACCACCTCCTTCAGTCTCTTTTCCCCAAAGTAGAATAAAATGCCACAGCGCCAGCGATAATCAATCCTTTAACAATCAGTTGAGCCTGGTATGGCAAACCAGCTAAAAGAACTAAATTGAAAACAACTGTCATCAGAAGGACACCGATGACAGTCCCTGCGACACTTCCTGAGCCTCCAACTAAAGAGGTCCCGCCGACAACTACAGCCGCAATCGAATCGAGTTCAAACCCCTTGCCTGCCCAGTTGTCTCCAAAACCTAAATAACCGGCCAGAACAAGACCACCGAGAGAAGCAAAGACGCCCGACAAAATATAGGTACTCATGCTTATCCAATTGACATTGATTCCCGAGAGATAAGCAGCTCGCTTATTGTCACCCACGGCATACACCTTTCTCCCATAAGGCGATCTCTTTAGAAAAATGGCTACAAGAACTGCTAAAGAGAGAAAGATAATTACCGATACCGGAAAAAAAGCGATTCTCCCTCGACCCATAACCCTTAACCAGGGTGGGATAGTCCCAAAAGGGGCTCCTTTGGTATACACAAATCGTATTCCTTGTAATATTAGAGCGGTACCGAGAGTGACAATAAAAGGAGGGGCATTGCGTTTGGTGACAATCAAACCGTTTAAAATACCGGAAAGAAATCCAATCAGAATACAAAAGAGGCTGATTGGAATCACCATGCTGTTTTTTCCAGCCATCATAGCCGCAGCAAAAACACAACTTGTGGCTAAAATAGATGCGACTGATAGATCAATCCCACCGGCGAGAATAACGATGGTTTGTCCGATACTGATAACTCCCAGGGCTGAAGCTTGTTGAAGCACATTGGCAATATTTGCTGATCGGTAAAAAACTGGGGAGATGAGACCAGCGATAATCAACAAAGCAACCAAAACGATTAAAATCCCATATCGGGTGAAGATATCCCGGGTATCTACATTTCGCAAAGCTGTGGTTTTCAACATAGGGGCCATCTCAATCCGGATAAAATATTCCTCTCAACATTTTGTGGATTTCAATGAAATCAAGACTCTATTAATGTTTCTTCACACCTTCCAAGTCAATTTTTTTGAGAAGTTTACTGATGTTTTAATATTTTGAAAACATAAATTGGTCGCTCCGACAAAATCTTCCCCAATACGCTAAAATGGAACTACGAGATTGATATGCCTGGTAAAAGACGACCAATATCAAGTAATAATTATTTTTTCACCAGGGCTTCCAGAACAATTATTTTTAAATCTTTATCACCGATGTTTCGAAAGGTGTGTTTACTTCCGTTTTTGGTCAAACATACGTCACCCGGTTCCATAATAGCTGCTACACCATCTACCGTCATTTCCCCCTTTCCTTCGACAACAAAATATAATTCCTCGTTTCCAACGTGGTCGTGGAGCCCAATGGAAGTTCCAGGTGGGAGAGTCGTTTCATGCATGAAGCTTAAACAGCTATCAAAATCTTCGGGGAAACCGGGAACACCGGGCAACTTCGGTTCAATTCCCAATAACTGGCGAACCATGATGGTTCCAACCCCACCATGACACTCACTCACTGTAGTTTGTGGAACATCTTTCCGGCCTCTTTTAATCAACTTTCTTCACCTCCATCGATTTTTATAAAATATATTGATATTGGATAGACCCTCATGCCACGTTGTGGCACCATAAGATATGAAAATTTCCAATTGTTGAGTTGTTGAGTTG
>CAYSWT010000078.1:0-8960 GCA_964434845.1 uncultured Atribacterota bacterium
TTTCTACAATTCCACAGTTCCACAATTCCACAGCTCTTATCGACTCACGGTATTTCCAGGATAGACCGCCATGCTGCTCACAGCACCATATGAGGAATGAAAACCTTGTATTCATAGGTGCACCTTCCAAATGCGAACCTATTCCCAGCAGGGATTATACTTCTACGCGTTATTATCAATGTTTTTTGTCTGAATGAATAAAGAATTAATAATTCACTCCCTTCATTTATTTATCCGGTTGGGTGGGGTGTGGGTGAGGGAAAGATGTCGGGAGGGAAAGTGCCGCTATAGGTGCAAGGGCCGCAGGTGATGGTTGCTTGGAAACAGGCGGTTTTAGCTGAATAGGTGAAGGTACCACCCAGACCGGTTGGGTCAAAACGCCAGCGTCCGGCAAGTTGTGCACAGTTGGTGGAACTGTCATTTCTGGTTATATTAAAAAAGGTGGGATTTGAGCCGTTCCAATTGGTTTTTTTACAACTCCAGTTTTCCCAGTATTCCGGAATACCGGCGCACTGGGCAGATCGAATCTTTTGAACGATCAAATGGCTCGAAACGCTTTTGGGATTGATGTCACAAAAGAATCCGATGTCGATATTTCCATTGGCGACGATGGTATAGGGTTCTTCTCCCTTGATAACCCGTATGGAAATTGATTTGGTAAATTTACAGTCATGACCGGTAAATTCGACTTTCCAATCACCCGAAGTTCTTGGGGTAACAGTCGCATGTCCTTCGGAAATGGGAAAATCATAGATTTCTCCTCCGGGTCCGGTAATGTGAACATTGGTAGTCACTGTGGCGTCAGCCTGCCAGTACAATTCGATTTGCTCCCCATCACAGATGGTCAGTGAAGTCGGACAATCCTCAAGAGCGGGTTGGACGGAAGCGGGAGCTAATTCTTTAATGATGGCACAGAATTTTGTGTTATCAACACATGATACCCCGATGGTTCCAGTACAATCTTTAAATAAGAAAACCGATTGGGCGGAACTTTTTAATGTATGGTTGTTATATGATTGACATCGGTGACTTGTGCTAGCATAAATTTCTTTATTAAGGACGATTATACTCCTTTTTAAAAATATCAAGGAAACAATTTTGGTTTTAATTCCTTGCTGGTC
This sequence comes from uncultured Atribacterota bacterium, assembly GCA_964434845.1. Lineage (GTDB taxonomy): Bacteria > Atribacterota > Atribacteria > Atribacterales > Atribacteraceae > CAYSWT01. Next base: position 1,122 of record CAYSWT010000078.1, read on the forward strand.
TGGTTTTTGTGGCATGAAATTCTATGCGTTTTACCCTCAGCATATGATAAAATTTTATTTATCTTATAAAAGGAGCTCTTTATGGCACGATACATTATGTTTCAGGGGACCGGATCAGGTGTGGGGAAAAGTATTATCGTCGCCGGGTTTTGTCGGCTTTTTGCTCAAAGAGGAATCAAGGTTGCTCCCTTTAAGGCTCAGAATATGTCGCTGAATTCTGCGGTAACGCCTTTGGGTGAAGAAATTGGCCGGGCTCAGATGCTTCAAGCAAGAGCAGCATTTGTCATACCTGATTCTCGCATGAACCCGGTATTGCTTAAACCTCAGGGCGATAAAACCAGTCAGGTGATCGTTCGAGGGAAGGCTTGGGAGACCCATGAAGCATACGATTATTACCAACATAAAGATTTTTTGTGGAAAAAGGTGACTGATAGCCTCAATTCATTAGCTGAAGAATACGATCTGATTTGTATTGAAGGTGCTGGAAGTCCAGCTGAAATCAACTTGCGGGATAAAGATATCGTCAATATGGCGGTGGCTCGTTATGCCCAGGCACCGGTTTGTTTGATTGGAGATATCGAAAAAGGCGGGGTTTTTGCTCAACTCTATGGAACTTGGGCATTATTGAACAATGAAGAACGGAAATTGTTGTGCGGTTTTATTATCAATAAATTTCGAGGTGATTCAACTATTCTGGAACCTGGTTTGAGAGAAATCGAACAGTTAACCAGCATTCCCATTCTTGGAGTTGTCCCCTATTCGCGTTTTCGGCTCGATGATGAGGACAGTCAAACCGAAAAAATTGAATCTCCACCAATGTGTTCCAAAACAAAAGATATACAGATCGGAATTATCCGGCTTCCCCATATTTCGAATTTTAATGATTTTGACCCATTAGATTGCGAACCTGATGTAGAGACACGATACCTTTATCCAGATGAAAACTTGGATGGTTTTGATGTTATTATCCTCCCTGGGAGTAAAAATACCATCCATGATCTTCGGTGGTTAGAAAATCATGGTTTTCAAAGTTCGTTGGAAAAATTTATAGCTCGGGGTGGAGTTGTTTTTGGGATCTGTGGCGGGTATCAAATGTTAGGGGAAAGCATTGCCGATCCAAACCAGATCGAAAGCCAAGAGGGGAAAGTCAGGGGTCTTTCACTCATTCCGCTTGAAACCGTTTTGGAAAGAGAAAAGGTGCTGCGGGTTGTCAATGGATGGGTCGCATCGTCTGATCAGGTGAAAGTCAAGGGTTACGAAATCCACATGGGAAGGAGCCGATTGCTCCAGTCAATCCATCCGCTTTTTGTTGTCTATTGTGGGAACAGAATCGAGCATGAAGGTGTAGTAATCAATGGGAAGATTTATGGAACCTATTTACACGGATTGTTTGAAGAATGGTCTTTTCGGAGATATTTTTTGAATGCAATTCGGAAACAAAAGGGTCTGTTCCCAATCGTAACTATCATCCATTCCTGGCAGGAAATCGTCGAAATCGAGCTGGACCGCCTGGCAAATCTCATTGATATGACTATTGACATTGACCGGATTGAGCGGGCAAGTGAAAAAATTTCTTCATTGTAAATAAGGAGGAGCGTTATGTTACTCCGTAGATTAGAGGATTGTGATGAATTTATTGCCGGTGATATGACTCGGCTTCGTGAAATTCTTCATCCAGATAAAATGGAGATTGATATCCATTACAGTTTGGCCCACGCCATCCTACCACCGGGGAAAGCCTCTCAGCCTCATTATTTGCATTCTTCCGAAGTGTATTACATATTATCCGGAAAGGGCTGTATGCACATCAATGGCCAGGTGGAAGAAGCTGTCCCGGGAACGACGATTTATATCCCACCGCGATCCATTCAGTTTATAGAAAACACCGGGAAAGACGATTTGGTTTTTCTCTGTATTGTGAACCCGCCCTGGAGAAAAGAAAACGAGTTTGTCATATAGAGAATGGGCATACCCAGTCAAGAAGTAAATTCCAGCATACGACGAATGCTTGCCTCAGCTCGTTGACGGACTGATTCCGGAAGGACAACCTCTCCTGTCCCAAATTTGAGTGAATCGAACACTTTTCGGAGGGTAATCTTTTTCATATCCGGACAAACACTTTTAGCCGATGCCGGGTAGAAGAGTTTATCCGGGTTTTCCTTACGCAGTCGATAGAGAATGCCAACCTCAGTACCGATGATGAATTCTTTTTGGGTTGATTTCCGGATAGAGCGTAACATCCCTTCGGTAGAAAGAACCTGATGGGAGATATCGATCACTTCGGAGAGGCATTCCGGATGCACGATGATCTCGGCGTGGGGATGAAGTTGTTTTTGGTAACGAATGTCCTCGGGAAGGATATGGGCGTGAATCGGGCAGGATCCATCCCACAGGATGAATTGGCGGCCGGTTTTTCGTGAGACATAATTGGCCAAATTTTTATCGGGGAGAAAGATGATTTCCTCCGCATGAACGAGACCCTTGGTGACCACGGTGACCGCATTTGCCGAGGTACAGCAATAATCACATTCGGCTTTCACTTCGGCAATGGTATTGACATAGGCAAGGATTTTCGCCTTGGGGTGTTCGGTTTTTAGCTTTCTGACCTCTTGAGCGGTTATGGTATCCGCCATTGGACATCCGGCAGTTTTTTCCGGTAGAAGAACAGTTTTTTTCGGAGAAAGAATTTTGGCGGTTTCGGCCATAAAAGAGACCCCGCAGAAAACAATGATATCTGCTGTGGTCCGGCTGGCTTCTAAGCTCAGACCCAGGGAATCACCTATGAAATCGGCGATATCCTGGATTTCCGGGGGTTGGTAATTGTGGACCAAGAGAATGGCGTTTTTTTGTTTTTTCAGTTCGTTGATTTGACTGATCAGGGAATTCATCGAATAACCTCCTTGATTATTCCACCCCCAGCCACAATTCCCTCGGCGGTGTATAAAACCACCGATTGCCCGGGGGTCATATTTTCCTGCTTCTGGTGAAAAATAACCCTCATAGTATCGTTTAAAAGCTTAATCTGACAGGGTGATTCACGATGAGCATATCGGGTTTGAGCAAACATCGTATGATCGACGATGTTGTCAATGAGAAAATTCAGCTTATGAGCGATTAAAGCCCGTGTGTATAGGTCTTTTTTCTCTCCCACCACAATGGTATTTCGATCAGGTTCAATCGATATCACATACAAAGCGGATGGAGCGCTGATTCCCAACCCCTTTCTCTGCCCCACTGTATAATAATACACCCCGCGGTGTTTCCCCAATTCCTTTCGCTGACGGTCGACGATAGGACCGGGTTGGTCAAGGTGGGTGCGGTTCCGGATGAAATCCTGATATCCCCCTTGAGGAAGAAAGCAGATATCCTGGCTTTCGGGTTTTTCTCCTATGGGAAGGTCAAGCTCACGAACGATCGCCCTTGCCTCTTCTTTGGTCAGGTCGGCGAGTGGGAAAAGTATCTTTTCAAGCGTTTCCCGACGTAGATTGTATAAAAAGTAAGTTTGGTCTTTGGATCGGTCGCGTGGCTTTCGCAGGACGTATTGATTCTTGATTTTTTCGATGCGGGCATAATGTCCGGTGGCAAAAAAATCAAATCCCTCTTGCACGGCATAGTCAAAGAGACGGCCGAACTTGATCAACCGATTACAAATGATACAGGGGTTGGGGGTTCTCCCGTACAAATATTCCCGGATAAAAGGATTGACCACCTCTTGTTCAAATTCGGCGGTGAGATCGAGGATGCGATGGGGTATGTGAAGAATATTACATACTTTCCGGGCATCATTGTGACTGGAAAGAAGATCTTCGTGGTGAAGATCGCTCCCGGCAACGTTAAATGACATGGTTACCCCGGTGACCTGATACCCCTGTTTTTTAAGGAGATAAGCAGCAACGGAAGAATCGATTCCGCCGCTCATGGCAACCAATACCATTTTATCCTTCATTTTTGCTTTTTCCTATTCCCATGCTATTCATACTCCCCGACCGGAACCCTTCGAGATCAAGAGTAATAAACTGGTATCCACAAGATTTCAGTGCATTGGTGATTTTTTGCCGATGAGTATCGGTGAGAATCCAAGTCATATCGGTCAAAGGAACTTCAATGCGGGCAATGGTGTCGTGATCTCTCACCCGTAATTGTTGAAAGCCCATTTGATGGAGAAGATCTTCAGCTTTTTCAATCCGTTGTAGACGATCGATGGTAACTGGTGTTCCATAGGGAATCCGGGTGGCGAGACAGGAAAGCGATGGTTGGTTCCAGTTTGGGAGGTTTTTTTCACGGGAAATCTGGCGGATTTCCTCTTTCGTGAATCCGGCATCCACCAAAGGACTGATTATTCCCATTTCCTGTAAAGCTTTTCTTCCCGGGCGAAAGTCGGAAAGATCATCAACATTTGAGCCTTCGCAAACTGCGGTGAAACCATTTTCTTTGGCTATGGTTCGAATGGTTTTAAAAAGGAATTTTTTGCAGAAATAACAGCGCTCCCGACCATTCTCGATAAAATGTTCGTTCTGAAAGGGATCGACATGAACAATGAGAAGAGGTACCTTCAGTTCATTGGCGATATCCAAAGCCGATGCCTTTTCTCTTTTCGACAATAAAGGAGAATCGATCAAGATACCAGTCGCGTCCTTTCCCAAGGCTTCCCGGGCAGTGAAGAGAAGCAAGGTGCTGTCCACTCCACCGGAATAGGCGACCAGGCAACTGCCCAGATCGGTCAGTATTTTTAATAAACGTGCATATTTTTGAGGGAGATTCTGTATCATAATAAGGCTTACCAAACCGAGAGATATCTTTCCCCGGTATCAGGGAAAATGACAACGATGAGTTTCCCCCGGTTTTCTTCCTTTTTTGCTACCTGGATAGCTGCCCAACAGGCAGCCCCGCTAGAAATACCGACATGGATCCCTTCGGTTTGTGCCACACATTTAGCAGTCGAGAAGGCATCATCATCATCAACCTGAATGATTTCATCGATCAACTCCCGTCGGAGCACATCTGGTATAAATCCAGCTCCAATTCCCTGGATTTGATGTGATCCAGGCTTCCCTCCTGATAATACTGGTGATTTCTTCGGCTCGACAGCGAATACTTTGAGAGTCGGCTTTCGAGATTTTATGACTTCTGCAATACCGGTCAATGTTCCCCCCGTTCCGACTCCACTCACCAGAATATCGATCGCACCGTCGGTATCGCGCCAGATTTCTTCGGCAGTCGTTTCCCGATGGATTTTCGGATTGGCGGGATTTTTAAATTGCATCGGCATGAAGGAATTTTGTATGGTTTGAGCGAGCTCTTCGGCTTTCTGGATTGCTCCACTCATGCCGTTCAACGCTGGGGTGAGCACCAGTTCCGCTCCAAACCAGGAAAGAATTTTCCGTCTTTCGACTGAAACGCTCTCCGGCATGGTAAGAATTAGTTTATATCCGCGTTGAGCACAAACGAAAGCCAGAGCGATTCCGGTATTTCCACTGGTCGGTTCGATGATCACCGTCTCTTTATGGATGCAGCCGTTCTTTTCCGCCTCTTCGATCATCGACACTCCAATCCGATCTTTGACACTTCCGCACGGATTCAAGTACTCTAATTTGGCAACAATTATTCCTGGTAGGTCAGTTCCCATTTTTGAGATGCGAACCAAAGGGGTGTTTCCAACGAGTTGAGTAATATTATTGGCAATTTTCATGATATTCATCCTTTCAGAGTTTCATCCTACATTAAAAAATCCTTTACGAATATGTTACCATTTTCAATTTTAATCAATGAAAGCTGTAAATATTGGAGAAATAAAACCTGTGTTAGGGTCTTTACCTGGCACGGGTTTGATTGGAAAATTTTAAATCCGGTATTGTTCCAATTCTTCAGACCGTAAGGGAGAGGGAGTGATAGTTTTCGAAAATGGATACCCGTGACATTGCACATTAATATGGAGTGGTTCGATTGACAACGAAGAATAGAAAGCGATAATGCTGGCTGAGAGCTGTTCGGAAATGCTATCGATTATGCCTTTCCCGATGCCGGTCGGACCTTTACCGTGGGATGGAGTGAAGATAAAATCGCCTGGCTTGATCGCGCCGAGCAAGGCGAAATTCTCCTTTTCATTACGGCCGACAATGAGCTTGTATTGAGGATTGAGGCGAAAATATCTCCCTAATTTTAGGAGTTCGGCATTCTCCAGGGTAAGTTCATCATGAGTGAGCAAATCGTTAACCCGGCGAGCAAAAATTGGATCGGTCAACAGACATCCACCTGCCGGTGCTGGATAATCGGTGATACCAAATTGTTGAGCCAGGGCAAATTGAGGCCCTCGAATCCGTCCGGAAAAATCGTAGAGTTTATCCCGATCGACCCAACCTTCCTTTTCCGGGATGGTTTCCTGGAGCAATTTGGCTGAAAGGGGTCTCAAGATCAATCCTTTTAAACCGCTATCTCGATCGATGATGTGTAAACCCCAGAGAAACTGGGATTTGGGTCTTTGGGAAAGCACCTCTCCGGTGATGATAAACGAAGCTCCCTTTTCTTTCATTACTTCATAGGCTTGTTTCAACATCAATATTTTGCAATCAATACAAGGGTTGAGGTTTTTTCCATATCCATGTTTCGGATCTTTAATGATCTCAAAGAAATTTTCCCGGAGAGTCATTTCGATGAGCTCGATTCCCATTTTTTGTGACATGGTTCGGGCATAATTTTGTTTTTCCAGCATTTTTTTGCTGTAGGAAAAAGGAGTGATAAAGTTCACCGCAATCACTTCGATACCCTGATCTAATATAATTTTCGTTGCCAGTAAGCTATCCAGCCCACCGGAGAATAACGAAACTGATTTTATCATGAATCAAACCACCTCAAAATGAAAATGCTGTAAATAGTAAATGATTTGGAATTTTTTAAATGCAAAATCCACCTTTTACGGTATTTCCATAATTGATCAATACTAACATTATAAAAACAGTAATATTATATTCCATGATTAGGGGATGTCAATGAAAAGAGTTGGGAAATTTTGCACATTTACCTATAATATTGTTAAATACGAATCGACATATGGAGTCAGATAATGATCAAGATTAAAGAACTTCCACCTTGTGATCGCCCACGAGAAAAAATGGGAAAATTGGGGGTCAAAGCACTCTCCAATCTGGAACTATTAGCGGTTCTTTTAGGGAAAGGGACACGGTCCAAAGATGTCTTCCGGCTTTCGGCGGAAATTCTTGAATATGCTGAAAAGAATTTCGAAAAACTGGATCTTTCAACTCTTTCTCAAATCGATGGTTTAGGGAAAATCCGTTCCTACCAAATTCTCGCTGCTATTGAGTTTTCTCGGCGATTTTTATTAAAGGATGGCGTGAAGCTCAATCATGCCAGCGAAGCGTATCAATTGGTGAGCGATTTAAAAGAAAAAAAGCAAGAATATTTTGTGACCATGACCTTGGATGGGGCAGCCAACCTCATTCAAAAAAGAGTAGTCTTTATTGGCACTTTGAATCAAAGCTTGGTGCATCCCCGGGAGGTTTTCGCCGACGCTATCGTGGACCGGGCAGCGGGGATTATTTGCGTCCATAATCACCCATCCGGCAATATCCAGCCCAGTCGGGAGGATATTGCGGTAACGAAAAAGCTCGTCGAAGTAGGAAAAATCATTGGTATTCGGATTGTGGATCATATCATCGTCGGGAAGACGACGTATTTTAGCTTCCAAGCTGAGGGTCTTTTGAATAGTGGTGAGTTTTGAGCAAGGAGAATAAAATGCCATGCTGCCTGGCAGCATCATGTGACAATGGAAATTCGACGCAATAGATTTTTATGGCGGGTATCGACACCATCCGTCATTCCCGA
>CAYSWT010000079.1:0-8891 GCA_964434845.1 uncultured Atribacterota bacterium
ATTAAAATATTCACATCATGCAACGATCATTTTTATTGTAAAATAAGGATATTTTTGATGTGTTATCAAAGGGTGATTCAATTCTCTTTATTTACAGATATCATTTAATCAAAAGGGGCTGTGGATAACCTGTGGAGAATTTTTTATATTTGAGATTAATTGAGGGCCTCAATATTTTACAAATTCCAGCAACCAAAGATCAATTACTTCAAGTTCTTGATTATGTATCCTTGTTGGATGAATATAATCGTAAATTTAATTTGACAGGATATAAAACTCAAGAAACTATTTTATATGAACTTATTCTTGACAGTCTTTCAATTTTAAGCACTGGATTTTCTTTTAATCAATTCATATATGCTATAGATGTCGGCACTGGTGCTGGCATACCCGGTATTCCCTTAAAAATCTTTCTTCCTCATCTTCATTTTTGTTTTATAGATTCCAATCATAAGAAAATTAACTTTTTAAAATTTATTGCCGAACGTTTATCGTTATTGAATGTATCATTTGTATCAGATCGAGCTGAAGTAATTGGTCATAACCCATATTTTCGTGAAAATTTTGATTTAGCTTTTTCCCGCGCCTTGAGTACCTTAGCATCAAATATTGAACTGGTCACTCCTTTTTTAAAGAGAGGTTATAAAGCAATTTTTTACAAGGGAATTTCTTATCAAGAAGAAATTGAAGCTTCAATCAATGCTTTGACAGCATTAAATTGTAAAGTATCAGATGTTCAGAAGATGAATATTCCTTTTGTAGAGCGTATAAACTATTTTATTATTATTGAAAAATATTCTTTTACTCCAGCTTCCTATCCGCGTCGGAATGGTTTACCGCAAAAAAAACCCTTATAATTCTTTTACGTTTTCTAAGCTTCTTTTTGAAGGGTATTTCATATGAATTCGATTTACCGAGTCCTTATCGGTATTTCAAAACAGTACGAACGTCATGCACGGATTTGAACAGACAGTGATTTGACGGGTAGAGTTAGGGGAAAGTGAAATTGGGAGAGGGGGAGGTTTTCATATTTCCAGTAGTGTCAATCCTGACATAAGCGTCTACTTACTGATTATATATTATTTCCCGATGCAGAAAGATTTGAAGATAGTATCGATAATGTCTCGATCGATATCTTCACCGTTAATTCTTTTCAAGCACCGCAAAGCTTGATCAATGTCAAGACTGATAATGTCGATGGGATAACCAGATTGTAGAGATTGTATGGCATTTCTCAGATATGATGCGGTTCGACTGAGTTCCTTTTGTTGTCGGTTATTAATAGCATAAAAATCTTCTTCGATTTCTTCTTTACAGCAAACCGTATCAACAATTTTTTGAACTAAAACATCAATTCCTTTACCATAAAGAGCAGATATCTCGATCACCTCTTCTCCTGGATACAATTGCGAGATTTGCGATTGATCGAGCTTGGGATTTAAATCACTTTTATTCAATGCTATTAAATGGGGTTTTTTCTTCACCAGTTCAACAATCCGGTAATCTTCTTCTTGAAGCTCCTGGCTGCGATCGAAAATAACAACGATAAGGTGTGCATCTTCAAGATATTCTCTCGCTTTATCTATCGCGATTTTTTCTATATAATCTTGGCTTTCCCGTATCCCGGCGGTATCAACCAATCGAAATGGATACCCATCGATCTGAATTATTTCTTCTATGGCATCTCGAGTCGTACCAGGAAACTGAGTAACGATAGCACGGCCTTCTCCAATAATGGAGTTCAGTAAACTTGATTTCCCTACATTGGGTTTGCCACAGATTACGACTAAATAGCCTTCCTGTAAAACTTGAAATCGTTTACTTCTGTCATATTGAATTTCTATTTCTTGCAGTATAGCATAGAGTTTTTCTGAAATAAATAGATGAATATCATCGATCATCACATCAGGATAGTCACATTCAGCTTGTATATAAGCTTGAACGAACACTAATTGTTTTTGCCATGAAGATACTTTTTCCCCAAATAATCCTCGAAGCGAACGATACGAACTCATCAGGGCTTTTTCGGAATAAGCCTTAACCAATTCTGCCACTGCCTCAGCTTGAGAGATATCGAGACGTCCTCTTAAAAATGCTCGCTTGGTAAACTCCCCTGGTTCAGCAAGACGGGCACCTAGGTCTAAGCAAAGCTGAATAATTTTTTTGATTATTAAAGGTCCACCGTGAACCTGGATTTCCACCACATCTTCCCGGGTATAAGAAAATGGCCCTCGCATGAGGACAATTAATCCTTCATCAAGGGCCATTTTATTTTTTGGATCATAAATATCACAAAGAGTCATTTTAAAATTAGGTAATTTCGATACTTCTTTGCCAGAACGGGGGTGACAGAGATGTGCTCCGATTTCTATAGATCGCGGTCCACTTAATTTAACGATTCCAATGGCACCCACTCCCAGGGGAGTAGCTGCTGCAACAATAGTATCTTCAATATTATGGTTTTTTTCTTGTTGATAAGGATTTTCGCTGATGAGAGTCTTTCTTCTTTCCATTTTTTAAATCAACAACGACTCTTCGTTCCGGTTCCTCTCCAATACTGTAAGTTATAATTTTTGGATTATCCTTTAAGGTGGTATGAATGATTCTCCGTTCACGGGCATTCATTGGTTCGAACTTAAAACGACGATTATCTTGAACGACCTTACTAGCCATTTTACGAGCCAATTTGGTAAGAGTTTCTTCACGACGTTTTTTATAGCCTGATACATCAACGTCAAGGCCAACTCGGGCAAACCCGTTTTTAACGAGTAATATTTTTAAAAACGATTCCAGGGCTTCTAATGTTTCACCATGTTTTCCAATTAAAAGGCCGGCATCCTGCCCGTCAATATCTAAGAGTACTCTCCCCCCGTTCTCTCGAACATGATATTCAATATCGATATTCATTTTTAATATGAGATTCTGAAAAAAATCTCGGATCTCTTCTCGGGCTTTTCCAAGTTCTTCTGTACTGACCGTTTCTGAACGATCACTTTCTTTCCTATCTGAGATCTTTTCGGTTTCATTCAATTTGGTTTGAAAACGCTGTTGTTCTTCATGCTCAGGCACATTTTCATCACTACCTACCCAAACTCGCACCCGAACTGTTCGAGGAACTAAGATCCCTAAAAAGCCACGGTTCTCAGAAAGTACTTCGTAAGATAGATTTTCCTTCGGTACATCAAAATACCGTGAAGCTCTTTCCAAAACTTCATCTACTGTTTTCCCTGAAACCTCAACGCTTCTTCGCATGTTTCTTGCCCCCTTTTTTCACAGGAGCCGGAGAAGAAACTCGAGAAGGAGTTTTTTCTCCTGCGACAGCGACAGATTTCTTAGCAGCGGCATCGATGACGAGGTTGGCATTGGTTGATACTTTTGGTTTTTGAGTCTGGATATTGACCATATACTGTTGAAACATATAAAAAAGATTGGAGACAAACCAATAGAGAAGAACGCCCGAGGGGAGGTTCCAGCTGATGAACACCAGGAATATCGGCATGACAATCATCATAATCATATTCTGCTGGTTTCCTTCGCTTCCGGTAGCAGGAATGGTCATTTTTTGCTGGAGAAAGGTAGTAAAGCCCATCAACAGAGGTAAAATATAAAAAGGGTCTCTCGTCGATAAGCTTGGTAACCAGAGGAATCCCGCCTGACCATAGTCATAATTCACCAATACTCGGTACAGAACAAACAAAAAGGGAAGCTGGATAAGCAAGGGAAGACATCCGCCCAGAGGACTAGCCCCTCTTTCTTTATACAACTTCATAATTTCCTGGTTCAGTCTTTGGGGTTCATTTTTGTATTGTTCCTGAAGCTTTTTAATTTCTGGCTGCAGTTCTTGCATGGCTTTGGTTGAAATATTCTGCTTATGAATAACTGGATACAGAGCTAAGCGAATCACAGCGGTAAGGAGAATAATGGAAATTCCATAATTATGGGTCCAGCCATAAAAAAGTCGTAAAATCCACTCCATGGCGGCTGCTAAACTATTCCAAATTTGAGTCCACATTGTTTAATCACCTATTTCTATCGAACTGGGTCATGACCACCGCGGGAATAGGGATGACAGCGAAGAATCCTCCACATTGTCATAAACCCGCCTTTTAAAACACCGTACTTTCGAATAGCGTCACGAGCATACTGGGAACAGGTTGGCTCAAAACGGCAACTTGCGGTCAATAAAGGAGAAAAATAATTTTGGTAAAATAATAAAGATTTATCAATCGCCTGTAACATAAACTGGTTAAATGTCATTAATCGTACCAGCTTCATTCATTACACCTGCTTTTTCAAGCAACTCTCCCATCCATCGAATGATATCGAGGTAATCAGCTTTTATGAGCCTTTCGTCGCTCATAAAAATGAAGTCATAGGAAGTATGTTGAAAAAAAGAATAATAATGAACCCTGAAACCCTCCTTGAGTCTCCTTCGGATCCGATTTCTATTAACGGCCTTCTTGCTTCTTCCGATAAAGCACACCCTCAGTTGTGTTTCGGGTTTTTTAAAAAACCATAAACGGATTGGACCTTGATCAACTTTTCGTCCATACTTAAAAATACGGCTAAAGTCTTTAGAAGATGAAATGCTCTCCATTCAAATAAATACTAAACGCACAAACGTTTTCTTCCTTTCGCTCTTCTCCTTTTGAGAACGTCTCTCCCCCCTCTGGTACTCATTCTACTTAAAAACCCATGAGTCCGTTTTTTCCGTAATTTATGAGGTTGGTAAGTCCTTTTCATACTTAAAAAATCTCCTTCCCTTGCGTCAATTTTGTTTTTTAGATAACTTTGCGGATAACATTATATCCAGTATATCTTAGAAGGTCAACTAAAGAAAAAGGTGGGAAAATTGGTTATTATAATACCGTACAATCATGGAAGGTGGGAAAAGCGATGATAAACGACAAAACGTTAGTCGCTGGTATTGATTGTGGAACCCAAGGTATTCGTTGTTTGATCTGCGATCTCGAGGGAAATATTCTCGCCGATGGACAGGAAAGCATTCTTTTATCGAACAAAAATGGGGATCGATTTGAACAAGATCCTCGTGAATGGTGGGAAAAAACCCAAATCTGTTTGCATAAGACCCTCAAACACCTGACAGATATTGGGTATTCTCCCTACCACATCCAATGCCTTTCTTTAGATTCAACTTCCGGAACCATTATTCCAATTGGGAAAGAAAATGAAGCCCTTGCTCTTGCAATCATGTACAACGATAGTCGAGCAAAAGACGAAGCGGTATTCATTAATCAAAAAGCGGTTGAATTCACTCAAAAAATCGGGTATCAATTTGATCCTTCATTCGCACTCTGTAAAGTAATGTGGTTGAAAAACCATTCACCAGAGCTATACGATCAAACCCAAGTTTTCCTTCACGCCTGTGACTATTTACAAATGAAGTTCACTGGTGGACTTTATTTATCGGATATTTCTAATTCTCTTAAAATGGGTTTCGATCTTTTGGAAATGAAATGGCCGGATTTTATCCAAAATGAATTGGATATTGATAGTCAAAAGCTCCCCATAGTCATCAAAACCGGACAGGAATCGGGTACCATAGCACCAAGGGTTGCCGATCAATTTCATCTCTCCCGGACGCTCAAGATTATTGCAGGAGCGACTGATGCAACCGCAGCCTTTTTCGCATCAGGCGCTAATATCATAGGTGATGTATCCAGTACTCTCGGAACAACCCTGGTTATTCGTGGTATATCAGATAAATTGATCAAGGATCCCAAAGGGAGAATTTATTGCCATCTTCATCCTTCCGGTTATTGGCTCCCTGGTGGTGCCAGTAACACTGGTGGAGTATGTCTGCAGAAATTTTTTCCCAATGAGGATTTAGTCAATTGGGATGTCAAGGTTGAAAAAATAAACCTTCCGACTTCGCTCATAATCTATCCTTTAACTCGAAAAGGGGAACGGCTTCCATTTGCTTCTTCGCAAGCTGAATTCTTTCAAAATCGAAAAGAACAAAACCGTCTCGAATTATACGCTGCCTGCCTCGAGGGGGTTGGATATGTTGAAAAATACAGTTACCAACTTTTAGAAGAGTTAGGGTTGTCACCGATTCAAAGAGTTTTTACGTCAGGAAGCGGTGCGAAAAGTATCATTTGGCGTAAAATAAGAGCCAACATTTTATCCAAACCAATCTACCTCCCCGAAACTACTGAGTCAGCCATGGGTGCTTGTATTATCGCTGCTTCAGCTCTATATGGCGATCTCTCCCATGCTTGTGAAAAAATGGTGCGAATTCAAAATGTCATTGAACCCGAAAATGAGTTATCAAAACGTTATCAGGAACGCTACCATGAATTTCTCGCTGAATGCAGTCAAAGAGGGTATATTTAGGGAACAAAGAGAATAAGCATGGTTGGTCTTCGAAAACATCTAAAATATCTTCACTCCGGAAACAAAAGCAGCATGACAGTTGAACTGATCGTCGAAAACAGCAACATCGGCAATTTTATTGATTTCGAGACTTCCAAGGTGATCATCCATCTGAATAAGTTGAGCGGGGATAAGGCTGCCAATTTTAGATAAACGGGGATGGGACAGTTGAAAATGAGAACGGAGGTTATACAGACACTTATTTAAAGGAGAGGTACTTCCGGCTAAACTCATGGTTGATTTCATTCGAGCAATTCCATTCTGTACAATCATTTGTTCCCCGCCAAATTCATATTCACCATCTTTTAAACCAGTAGGACGGACGGCATCGCTCACTGCAATAAAATGATCTTCATCTTTACATCTCAAAGCAATCTGAATGATTTCTGGTCGTACATGGATCATGTCGGCAATAATTTCAACCGCAATTTCATCACAACCAAGCGCAAAAGAAAGTAGATTGGGCTTGCGGTGATGGAGTGGATCCATGCCGTTAAACAGATGAGTGACCAACCGAGCGCCATTCTGGAAAGCTTGAAAACAGGTCTCTTGATCGGCTTCGCTATGTCCTAAGGATACACAAATGCTTTGATCGGAAAGAAAGCGAATAAGATCGAGACTGCCGGGGAGCTCGGGTGCCAGTGTAACCCTTTTGATCAATCCATGTCCTAAACTGATATATTCTGCCATTTCGGAAATATCAGGCGATCGAAGAAACTTGGTATTATGTGCTCCCCTTCGCCCAACAGAAAGATAAGGACCTTCCAAATGTACCCCTAAAATAGTGGCACCCGGACGTTGCGTATTCCGAAGCTTCATTACTGCTTCTAATGCCCGGGTCAAACGAGATCGGTCTTCGGTGACAGTGGTCGCCAAAAAGCCAGTCACCCCGCAAGATGCACAATAGCTTCGGATGGTGCTTAAACCGGCTTCATTACCGTCAGTCGTGTCTTCCCCTAAAACGCCATGAAGGTGAAGGTCAATAAGCCCAGGATAAAGGTATTTTCCTCGAAAATCATAGGTACAATCAAAACTCGGTCGTAGAACCTTCGGGGTCAATATGTTAATAATTCGGTCGTTTTTAATGACCAAGGTCCCATTCTCGATTACCTTCGAGGGAGTAACAATATGACCGTTAATTCCGATATTACTCATAATTGTACTACCTTGGTCAGATTTTTCGGCTGATCGGGATTCATCCCTCGCGCCCGAGCACGATAATAACCCAGGAGCTGGAGAAAAACTGCATATAAAAGTGGCGCGGTATGGTCATCGATGACGTTTTCCTCTATCAGTACTTCTTGACACCGAGCCGGAAGGTCCAGCGATTTTCCACCAATATGAAAAATAGTAGCTCCCAGATCAGACATTTCATTCAATACATCTTTTTCATACTGAAAAGCCTTGAAGGAGGTGAGTGCAATAATTAGCGTTTTTTCATCTACAATCGACTTCGGACCATGACGGAATTCCAGGAAATGGAAAGTTTCAGTGGGAGTGAGGCTCATTTCTTTCAATTTCAAAGATCCCTCCCAGGCAATACCGTAGTAAGGCCCATTCCCAAGGAATATGAATTTTTCAAAAGCAAGATTCTCACCTAATTGCTGGGCCAAGGACTTATATCGGCTTATTAATTTTTCCAATACTGATGAAAGATCGGTGAGATGATTTACCCTCCCAGTACGAAAATAGGCCAGATAGAGAATGGTGAGCAGCATAGTGGTAAATGATTGGGACATGACCACACTCAGTTCATGAGCAGAAGAGGTCAATAAAGGAATATGAACATTTTTTAAAAGTGAAGAACCTTCGTCACATGAAATTCCAATGGTCATTCCTTGGAAATTCTCCCGAAAGAACTTCACAGCCTTCACGGTTTCAGTGGTCTCCCCGGAACGTGATATTCCAAAAAGGAGATACTTCCCCCCTGGAACACAGATCATCTCCGGAAAAAGAAACACTTCAGAGGCTGGTATCCCCCGAGTCGGAGTCTGGGTGATGCTTTGCCAAAGCGCCGCCGCTGAGAGTGAAAGGTTATATGAAGTTCCACAACCAGTAAAGAGATACGAATCGAAAGACTTTTTTATCATATCCCGGTAAAGATTGACATTTTTATTTAAATAGTTCAATGTTTCACTCCAGGCCTGTGGTTGATGCATAATCTCATTATAAGTATGGTCGGACATGTTTTAATCCTCACTTATTGTATGTATATTTTCGAAATTATACATTTTATTGGATTTAATTGACAACTTTCATTACATCAAATATAAATAACATAAAGGTGAAATAGAAGGGTTAAAAAAACTCACACCCAGTCGCTTTCACCACCTCCATTCTCAAAAAGGGAGGTTTATTTCATTTTCACTGCACATTCATTTAAACATTTGAACTCTAAACATCATTGCTCCAGGGAGGAAGATATATCGTGCCCTATTCAATCGGAATTGATCTGGGTGGAACCAAAGTTGCAGGTGTGCTGGTCAATGAGCGGC
>CAYSWT010000080.1:0-8741 GCA_964434845.1 uncultured Atribacterota bacterium
AAACTGTTAGGATGGCAGCCTAAGGCGTAAGATGAAAAAAATTCAAAACAACATGCATACACTTGGAGAAAGAATTCAAGAGTATGGCGTGAGGAACTCATCCTTTATTTTCATATAATTGAACCATTCGTCAATCTACCAGACAAGCAAATGAGTAAAATGTGTAAAAAATAAAGTAGAAATTCAAAATAAAAGGAGGCAAAAAATGGCTTTTAAAGCATTATTTTTAGCACATGCTCCTGATGCAGATTGTGAAAAACATAAAAGTATTATTGACACAGGAAAGTATCGACTTTTGGCAGTTGTTGTAAAAAGTCAAGACGAAGCTGTTAAAGTTTCAAAAAGTATCTATGAAAAGGAGAAGATAGATGCCATTATACTTTGCCCCGGCTTTACCCACAGTGATGTAGCAGAGATATTTCAGGCACTCGAGGGTAAAGTATCTGTCAGTGTTGCTAGAGGAGATGGTCCCAGCAATAAAATTTCACAAGCTGTATTACAAAGAGAATACCTCAATAAGTAGGGAAAAAGGATCAGGTTTTGAATCGTGAATTGACTCGTTTCCTGATCCCTTCTTTGTTGACTGAATAATGCCTGGTATGCAGTTTTTCAAGCACGGTCTATTGCTCATTCGAGAACTCTTCCCTTCTTTTAATTATTCCAATTAAGAGTCCACGTTTTTATGACCCTCCCTTTTTTAGTAGACGCATTCTTTAGCAGCCTGGGCATAAATTTTTAGATTTTCAGGAGGTGTGTCAAAAAAATGATCAGCACAGCAAAGAATATAAAAACAAAATAATTCGGATCGGAACTCACCACCTGGACCTCTTCTTTCCACTCCGGGGTATTCAAAAGAGTGGCTTCGAGGTCACTCAGCGTCGCCTGAGAAAACTGTCCGACATCTCCAAAATATTGGGCAGAAGCATCGAGTCCGAACCGAGCGAAAGCTTCGAGGTCACTGATTCCACCGAGATAAGAATCAAGGTGATATTTTTGCCACTGATGCACAGTCACCGGAAGTTTATCCGGTTTCTCATTATTGAGAGCGCACACCATTCTTTCTTTTGAGGTCATGGGTAGGTCCTTTCTGTACATTCAATCTTTTCGATTCAATAATAAGATAAAACGAGCCGATAATATATGATTCAAAAAGATAACTTAATGGTATCTGGCATTCGTTTATTAAAAAAGAAATCACCTTAATGATTGCCCAAAAGGCAACGAGAGCTCTCCAAAAATCGCTAAGCAACTCGACTTTTCTTTTCGAGTTGCTTAGCGATGCCTCTATTTTATCGGGATAACTCCAGCCTTCCCGAACGAGTAGACAGATCGCTGCGAGGAGAGCGGCTTTGCTCCATTTCGGAAATTGGCTCCCATCTTTCATAGAGCCAGCCTTCGTACATCCACTGGTCTGGGAACTGCTTTATCCAGGAGCTCAATAGATTGTTGCAATGATGAAGGGCTTTAAGCATGGACTTTTCTCCTTCCTCTTCCACCGAGAAGCCAGGAAAAAACTCCAAGCGATGGCGGTTGGGAATGTACCGGTCACGGACAACAAAGAAGGGGATGATCCAGCTTCCGGTTTTTTGGGCAAGGCGGACCGGTCCTGCCGAAGTCCGGGCAGGAAGACCGAGGAAAGGGACGAGACATCCTTTTTCACCCCCGTCCTGGTCAAGCATGATACCGAGAATTTGCCTGTTCTTTAGACATTCCAAGGCTTTTCGGAGGTTGGAGTCTTTCCAGATGGTCTGGACACCAAATTTTTCTCTCAATTGAGATAAAAGATTGGTAAGGCGAGGATCTTCTTGGGGGGCACCAATGACCTTGATGGGGTATCCCCGCTTCCCGAGCCAAGCTCCAGCCAGTTCCCAGTTGCCGATATGGCCGGAGACGAGCACCACCCCTTTCCCCCGGGCAAGGGCCTGTTCAAGATAAGCCAGCCCGGTAACCTCTACCAATTGCTCCAGATCCGCAGAAGAATCGTGGTGGAATCTCAATAATTCCATGATACTCCGCCCCAAGTTGCAGTAAGAGAGGCGAATATAATGACGGGCCTCTGACCGGGAAACGGTCAAAAAGCGGGAGCACAGGACTGCGGCTCGTTCAGCTCTTTTCCGGGAAAAGAAATGAAAAATCATCCCTATCCCAGCTCCCAGTCGGAGAAGAATCGGGCGCGGAATAAGGGAGACCAGAAATCGCAGGATCGAGACGATCAGCCAGATAACAGTCTTTTCCAGACGGCGCTGATAATTTTTTTTAACCATAAGGTCCCAGTTTTCCCTGTTTTTGTATTCCTATTCGTATGATCATATTTGATAATCAAATAATAGACCATTTCCAATCAAATGATAACCAAAAAGTTAATCACCGCCTCTACCAACTGACGATGAGAGAATAACTTAATGGTGCCTGGCATTTAGTTATTACGGCATAAGAAGAAAAGATTTAAAAACTGAGAGGATTGACCGCCATAGTATTCATGTTCACATGGTACTACAAGGTGGCATGACGGTCTATCATAATTTTATTGAATTCAATATAAAAGTCTTGATCGCCCAAATTATTGTATATTAGCAAATTCATGCCATTTATCGAATTGAATCATCTAAAATCTTGATGAACTCTAATCGTTGCCTCGGTTATAAATACCGGGATTCATGTAAAGACATAGAATTGTGGAATTAAAAAGTTTTAGGTGAACAAACAAATTACTCTAAAACAAAAAAGGAGAAATATATGAAATTCGCAGGATGGTTTGGTATCCTTGTAGGTCTCATTATGTTTGGGCAACGGATTTTCTTCCTTGTGATAGGACAAGTACCCGAGCTGCCGCTAAGCCTCCGGTACATCCGTGAGCTACACGGGATTCTGATGGGAGGTGTACGTGGCGAGCATGCTACTCTCGATTATTTTTTGGTGTGAATAGTCCAAATCTTCCGATCAATAAAGGAGTGACGAAAAAAAGTCAAAACAAAGGGCAGGGTGCTCCATTCTGGAATAAAGAAGGCGAAGGAGAGACACACCAGGGAAATGATTACAAAAAATTGGCGGTATTTTTTCTCACGAGTGACAGTGTCAGCATCCAGTTCGGGATCAATCAGTTCCGGACAGGATGTGGCACACGACCAGTTCCACGAAAGAAAAAGTCCAATCATCAACAGGTTAGAGACAAAAAAGACCGCCGCTACTGATTCAGAAGGATAATCTCCCATGAGTGATGTGGAAAAAGGAAACAACGCCACAAATAGAAGATTGAAGATATTGATCCAGAGGATTTTACGATTAATTTGTTTTACGTAATAAAACTGCTGGTGATGATCGACCCAGAAAAGAGCCAGGAGAATAAAGCTCAGTGCATAGTGAATAAAATCCGGTCTGAGGCTTAAAAGATATTTTCCCAGGAGTTTGGGGTCGAGCTTATCAGGAGCACGTGGAAGATCTATGTTTATAACCAGCAAGGTCATAGCGATAGCAAAAATTCCATCGGTGAGCGATTTGATGCGATCACTGCTCAGTACTAAACTGGTATTACGACCTGATGGATTTTCATCCATATTTTTTCCCCCCTATGCTTTCGGACCGAAATCAAACTTGATTCAAAATATTTTACAATAAAAAAGATCAAATATTCCATTTCTTTGCACTCGTTACCAATAAATACCGGGGTCGCGTTTACCCATTTGACGACAGCAGGCAGTGGAGGAAGAGACAGCAAGCAGTAGCTAAAGATAAAAACTTTCATTACGGAACCTTCAGCCTACGGCGTAAGATAGAAAAATCGAAAAAATTCAAACGAATTTTGAACTATTAACTTTATTTATTCCCCCCGGTGAGGGCTTTTCTTTTGGCGAAGAGCGGTTTCAATGTGGGATAGAGTTTTGTGTAGAAAGCATAGAGAGACTGGTAAGTTTGTTGATGATTTGCGTCGGGATGGATAATCTGTCCCTTTTTGAGAAATTTATCGATGGACAAAAAGCTATTCTCCACTCGAAGTCCGATCAGAGCTACCAGAGTCGCTCCCAGGCAGGGACTATTGGCGCCTCCGACCGGGACGGTTAGGTTACAGCCACAGATATCGGCTATCATCTGAACCCAGGTGTGGCTCTGACTCCCACCCCCAATCACGGTCATTTCTTTGAGCATGGTCGGATCGATGATGATTTCAAGAGCCTGCCGGATTCCGAAAGTCACTCCTTCCAGGGTTGCTCGAATCATTTCGAGACGGGTGGTCTGGTCAGTGAGACCAAAGTATGCCCCGGTTGCGTTTGGATCGCGGTAGGGACAGCGTTCTCCAACCAGATAGGGCAGGAAAAACAAACCGTTCGATCCACAGGGAACGGTGGGGAGGAATTCTTCCATCTCTTGATAGATTCTTTTCCTTTTACCCGATAACATCTTCAGAACCCAATCATAGGCTCGGCCAGCATTGAGAAGGGGCGCAATGAATATATATTGATCTGGTTCGGGACCGCAGAGTACGAAAAGCCCCTCCGGATGGGTTACCGGATATTCGGATTTCACCGTCGCCACCCAACCGGTGGTCCCCAGGTAGCAATGAGCACGGTCGGAAGTAACCACTCCGGCGCCCAGATTAGCCGCTCCAGCATCCCCCAGACCGCAAAATACCGGACATCCGATGGGAAGGCCAGTTTGTTTTGCTACTTTCTTGTTCACGAATCCCACTATATCTGTACTGGAAAGAATCGGAGGTAAAAGAGAGTCATCAAGACCGAGGTCGTCAACCAATGAATATTCCCATTTACGTGAGTGAATATTCATTAAACCGGTTGTCGAAGCATTGGTGGGATCAGTAGCGTGAGTACCGGTCAATCGGTAAGCGATATAATCCTTGGCTCCGCTCACCATCGTCAAGGCTGATCGATACCTATCGGGACAATTGTTTTTCAGCCAAAGGAGTTTAGCGACAGTCGTCGCCTGGTCAATCATGTTCCCGCAAAATTGAAGGATATTCTTTCCCCCTATTCGTTTATTGATAAACGCCGCTTCCCAGGTGGCACGCGAATCGGAATAGAGAATAGCCGGATGAAGAGGTCTTCCGTTACGATCGAGCAAAAGACAGTTTTCCATCTGTCCGCTGAGCCCGATAGCGGCGACTTGATTGGGACTGAACCCCTTCTGCCAGAAAAAACGCAATCCGCGGATGACAGCTTTCCACCAATCATTAGCCGATTGCTCCATCCATCCTGGTTGGGGTGAATAGGTTCGGTAACTGATAGCAGTCGAGATAATTTGACTTCCCTCAACAAAATCATATGCAACCAGCTTAGTTCCACTAGTTCCTACATCTATCGCAATTACCACTGGCCTTTTGGATGAAGATTCCATAAAATCACCGTATGTTCTCAATTCAATTTATTGAAATGGATACCTTCCCCCTTACCTTCTCCATTCATCGATATGTTGCAGAGTCACGGCCAGAATGACGATCACTCCGGTGACGATGTCCTGGAGAAAATACGGCACATCCAGCATGGTCAACCCGTTAGCGATAACGCCAATGAGAAGACTACCAATAAAGGTTCCCCAAATGTTGGGAATGCCGGCCTTAAAAGCGGTCATACCCAGGAAGACAGCAGCATACGCCTGGAGAAGCATCCCGCCCCCCGCGGTAGGATGAGCCGATCCCAATCGGGAAGCGAGAATAATCCCAGTGAGAGCTGCCAGGAGGGATGACAGACCGAAGGCATAGGTTTTATCGCGAGTGACATTCACCCCGCTCAATCTGGCCGCGACCGGATTCCCTCCAATGGCGTACAACCGACGTCCGAATTCAGTCCAGGTGAAAACAAACCAGAAAAAAACCACGACAATAAGCATGAGAATGCTTGGAATGGGAATGAGGTTTAATTTCCCCTGTCCAAGCCAAAGAAAAGCGTCGGGAATTCCACCAAAAATCGTCGCTCCGCCAGTATACCAAAAAGTCAATCCTCCCAAAACCGTCCCGGTAGAAAGGGTGGCGATGAATGAAAAAATGCGGAAACGGGTGATGAGAAACCCGTTCCCCAATCCAAATAAAAAAGCAATCCCAAGTGGGAGAAAAAGAGATAAGACCAAGTTTACCCCATTGACGGCAAAGCCGGCGGCGAGTACCCCTCCGAAACTTGCCATAGCTCCCACCGAAAGGTCAAACTCGGCAACCACCGTCGCAATGGTCGCCCCGGTCGAGATAATAGTAAGGAGCGATATTTGACGAGTAATATTAATCAAGTTGGCTATGGTTGGAAAAACTCTGGGTCTCAAAATTGAAAAACCAATTAACACTACCAATAAGGCGATGAGGGTCCCATATTGTTTCAGAATTTTATTGTTCATCATGTATTTCTCCGCCCCTCAAACAACACCGCGATAGAATATCGGCTTTGGTAACATTTTCATTCGGGATGATGTCAACCAGCTCTCCCTGGTTCATCACGCCGATGCGATGGCTGATGGTTAAAATTTCCTCAATATCTGCCGAGCACACGATTATACCAGTCCCTTGCCGGGAGAGGTCATAGAGGAAACGGTAGATCTCTCTCCTTGAAACGACATCAACCCCCACTGTCGGCTCATTACACAACAATACTTTTGCGCCATAGGCAATCCACTTTGAAAGGACAATCTTTTGCTGGTTTCCACCGCTGAGTGTCGATATTTCCTGTTCTCCTCCGGAGGTTTGAATGTTCAGACTCTTAATCATGGTATTGACCTGGTGATTTTCGCTTTTTCGTTTTGGGATCGGACAATAGGGAGAAACACGAAATCTTTCCAGCATGGTTAGAGTAATATTTTCCCGAACAGTTAAGGGTAAAATGAGCCCTTGGGTCAATCGATCTCCAGGTATGAAAAGGAGTCCGGACCGGATTGCTGATCGCGGGTTCTCGATTTGAATCGTTTTTCCATCAACACGGATTTTGCCCGAATAAGGAGCGTGTATCCCAAAAAGGGTTTCCACCAGTTCGCTTTGCCCGGCTCCAACCAATCCGAAAACCCCCAGGATTTCACCCCGCTTGAGGTCGAACTCAATATTTTTGAGTCGCCGGTCGGCGAGAGAAAGTGAGTCAACGGAAAGAACTGTTTCCCGAAACCTGGTTAGCGGCGGTGAAGGAAAGGTACTTAAAACCGTCTCCCCCGCCATTAAAGTGACAATTTCGGATTTTTTCGTTTCCCCGGTCAGGAGCGTTTCGATGACCCGGCCGTTTCGTAAAATCGTAACTGAATCGGCAATGTCAAAAATTTCATCCAACCGGTGAGACACGTAAATAAAAGTCACTCCGTGGTCTTTCAATTTGCGGATCGCGTTGAATAACAGCTGGGTTTCAGCATCGGTTAGAGATGCGGTCGGTTCATCCAGAACAATCAGACTGGTTTCGTCAAGAAGGGTTCGGATAATTTCCACCATGGTTTGTTCGCTGGGACGAAGTTCGTGAACGGGTTTATCAATATTAACTTCAAGATGGTATTGGAAAATTATGGCATCGACTTTTTCTCTCATTTTCTTCCAATGTATGAAGCCAATATTTTTTCGGGGATAGGGTCGGCCGAGATAGATATTTTCGAGACCGGTAAAAAAAGGAACCAGGTTTCGATGCTGGTGGATGAAGGCAATACCCAATTGTCGCGCTGCCCGGGGATGAGCAAGAGACACCTGCTGTCCCATCCAGAACAGAGAACCGGCATCGGGCCGGAGAGCTCCAGTGATGATTTTTATCAACGTCGATTTTCCCGCTCCGTTTTCTCCCACCAGAGCGCGAATTTCACCTTTTCGAATCGAAAAATCAACATTTTGAAGAGCAACGACCCCCGGGTATTTTTTAGTTATTCCCTTGAGCTCAAGGACATTGTCCACGGCCGTCCCTATCTCCCCCTTCTGACTATTCTTTGGTGATCAGGGTTGAAGGTGTGTAAATTTCGATAGAGCTGGACCCTTTCCCACTAAAAATCCGTTCCAGCTGTTCGACCAGAATATGGGCCATACCAACAAAATCCTGAGACACAGTGGCGATGAGGGGTGAACCTTTTTTGATGAGCTCTACTGCCTGGCTGGTCCCATCGATCCCGGCGACAACAATTTCATTTTGTCGTCCGGCAGCAACAATCGCCTGGGTGGCGCCGATGGCCGGTTCATCCCATCCCGCCCAGACCGCCTGAATCGAACCAGGCTGAGGATTGGCGATTAAAATGCTCTCCATTGCTTTACGGGCATCTTCAATCGGACCTGGAACCTGAACATGATGCTCAGTAATAGCCTTAATGTCGGGATTCTCCAGTAAAATCGCGTCTAATATCTGGGTTCGTTTCCGTACCCCGTGGTGAGGCCGGTGGGTAAAGACCACGATATTCCCTCTCCGATCGATGGCATTAAAAAGATAGGTGGTCATCATGGCCGACATAACGTAGTTATTGGAAGTAACGTTGCAGGTCACTCCCGGAATCCAGCCGGCATCTCCTCCCAAAACCGGAATGGCTGCTTCATTGGCCTTTTTTATTTGGTCTTTGAGTTGATTGGGGTCCGCCATGCCGAGGATAATGGCATCGACTTTCCGGGCAATCATGTCTTCCATGCGACTGGCCAGAGCGCCAAAATCACCCTTGGTATCAACCGTGACTACATCCCATCCTTTTTCTTTGGCTTCTTTTTCAAAGGCTTTGATCATCTCGTTGGTGGTAACTGATGCTAAATACGGAGTGAGCACGGCTACGGTTTTTACATCGGATGCAAATGCAGTGAGACTTGAAAG
>CAYSWT010000081.1:0-8639 GCA_964434845.1 uncultured Atribacterota bacterium
AACCTTGCATTGGTCGAGTATTTTTCCCGGAAGGTCCGATAATCTTTCGGTTTCGGATCGAACCACCGGTGATATGCAGATATCCCATTGTCATCATCCTTTATTATGAAAATACCGTTGATTTGTTGAACTGTTGATTTGTTGATTTGAAAAAGGCAATTCAACACTGTCATTACAAGCAAGACCGCCTACGGCGTAAGATTAAAAAATGAAAGGATCAAATATTACGCTTGGGAAAAGCATCCAAGCGTGAGGCGTGGCAATCTCATCTTTTCATTCCAACTAAACAACTCAACACCTCAACATCTTTACATTAAGTATTTTCATCCTCTCCTGGTGCCATGGTATTCGCCGGCATGGATGTTGACTATTAAACACTCAAATCGAACCCCAATTGATAGTACCGTCCAAAGCGCCTTTCGATTTCACATCGTATTTTTTGATATTCACCCTTTTGAAGTGCGGGATCATCATTCAGAATCAACTCGGCTTCCCGGTGAGCATCCTTTAGGATTGCCCAATCCTGGAAAGGATCACCCACACGAAACTCGGGAATACCGGATTGCCTCACTCCATAAAATTCACCCGGTCCGCGTAGTTTCAAATCTTCTTCGGCAATACGAAAACCATCGTTGGTGGCGATCATGATCTCCATTCTTTTTTGGATAGTTTCGCTCTTCCCCTGGTAAAGCAAAATGCATAATCCTTCTTGATCACCTCGACCGATGCGACCTCGCAATTGGTGCAATTGTGCTAATCCAAAACGCTCGGCATTTTCAATGACCATCACATTAGCGTTGGCAACATCAATCCCGACCTCGATGACCGAAGTGGCAACTAAAAGATTGATCTCCCCACAAGAAAAGCGACTCATGATTTCATCTTTTTCAGATGCGGGGAGCTTTCCGTGAATCAACTCGACGGAATATTCAGGAAACCACTTGTTTCTCAGGAGTTCGATGATTTCATAGACACTGCTCAGTTCCTGCTCGCTTTCATCGATGGCGGGACAGACCACATAGGCCTGTTGCCCTTTTTCCAAAAAATGCCGGACCCGATGATAGGCCTTAAACTGCTCGTTCATAGGAAAAACGACGGTTTCCACTGGCTTCCTTCCGGCCGGTTTTTGGTCGATAATGGATATATCGAGGTCTCCATACAGAGTCAGTGCCAGAGTTCTCGGTATGGGAGTTGCGGTCATCACCAACAGATGAGGTACGCTGGCTTTCTCTTTCAGTCGTGCCCGTTGCATCACTCCAAAACGATGCTGTTCATCGACAATCACCAAACCCAATTGATTGAATTGGATGTAATCCTCAAGTAAAGCATGAGTTCCAACCACCAGCTGGATATGACCTTGAGAAAGAGATTGGATCGATTCTTTTTTCTTTTTATTGTTCCCACCGGTAATGAGCCCGATGTGAACCCCAATCTCCTCCAGCGGAACTCGCCATCGCCGATAGTGCTGCTCCGCTAAGATTTCCGTCGGAGCCATCAAGGCTGCCTGCTGTCCTGAACCAATGACACTCAGCGCACTCAGGACGGCAACCAGGGTTTTGCCTGAACCCACATCCCCCTGAACGAGACGGTTCATGACAAAACCGCTGGTGAGATCGTTCATGATTTGAGCAAAAACCTTTTTTTGGGCTACAGTTAGATCAAAAGGGAGTTTTTGTATCAGTGCACTCACCAAAGGAGACGAAGCCGATACCGGTGAAACCCGCAGGGATTGGAATTGATAACGCCTCATTTTGAGGCTCAGAGCAAACAATAAGAATTCTTCAAAAATAAGGGTGAGATGAGCCTGGGATCGATGAGAATTCAAATCCAATACCGAGGAATGGATCGGCCGATGAAGCTCCCGAATAGAATCGGACTTGGTTCCCAGGTGATATTTCTTTTTGATAATGAGGGGAAGGATATCGGGAAACCCTGAAAGAAAAGAATCGAGAGCCAGGGTAAGAAGCGATTGCAATTTTCTTTGATTGAACCCCTCAGTCAGACCATACACCGGAAGGATGCGATCGTAGGATGCCACTTCATCATTTTCAAGAATCTCATATTCAAAACGGCTTGACTCTTTTTTCCCATAACTTAAGTTAAAAAAACCAGTGATTAGAATTTTTTTCCCGGGGGGTAATATTCGGGCTAAGAAATCACGATTGAAGCAAACCAGAGAAATAGTGCCAGTATTATCTTTGACCACAATTTTGAGTAATTTTCCGTGTCGAGTGGAAACACGCTGGTGATGAGCGACCGTTCCTAAAATCGTTTGAAGAGTATTTTCCCGAATTTTTGATATCGGGACGATATTCCCTCGATCCCGATAAATTCGAGGAAAATAAAGGATAAGATCTTCTATAGTAAAAATATTCAACCGGTTAAGCTGTTTTTCAACAACCGGTCCAACTCCTTTTAAGAAACGAACCGATTGCGAACAATCGATCTGAACTGGAGGAGAAGTTTGGGTTTGGTGACAAGTGAAAAGATAACTTTCTAATGAAGTTAAAAATTGTTTTTTATCAGGTTCTGACATCGTGGGATAGTTTTTTAATGCTTGAAGCCAATCGGTAGATAGGGAAATCGATTGGTTTTCGATCCATTTCTTCAGAAAATCATCAAACCCTCCAAAAACCGATTGATTATCCAATCGCTGTTTTTCCCGTATCAGTATCTTCTGAACGAGTTCCTTTTCGCAATTCATATCCACAACACCCATTGGTATTGTAATCCTCTCCTGAATCCAGGGCAACGGAGAGATTTCACATCATTTCTCTCATCCAGTTGAATTTATTGTTTCCTTTGTGTTATAGTACTCTTCGACATCCTGTGAACATGAGGAAAGGTGTGAATTCACTATGGCAGTGTGTGAAGTTTGTGGGAAAAAGCCCGCCTTTGGACATAAAATCAGTCACTCCCATCGGGTCAGTCGAAAAATATGGCGTCCCAATATTCAAAAAGTTAGAATACAGCTGAATGGAATCTCGACTCAGATCAATATTTGTACTTCATGCCTGAAGGCGGGTAAAGTAAAAAAAGCGTAAGTAAACCTTACGCTTTTTTTACTGTAAATTTTCCTCAACTCTTCGTGATATTTCCGATTATCAAAAGGGGGCAATTTTTCTCGAAAGCTCACGGATTTTCTCTACGATTTGATTTTCCTGCAAAAAGACAAAGGAACCAGCGACAATAACCGATGCCCCTCGCGATGCTAAGTATTCGATGTTTTCTTCGTTTATTCCCCCATCAATTTCAATACTGGTCGTAAGTCCTCGGGATTGAATCTCTTTTTTTAAACGGTCGATTTTTTGATCCATACCAGCAATGAACTTTTGACCACCAAATCCGGGGTTGACGGTCAGCAGTAAAACCATGTATAGCTTGTGAAGAACCTGAAAAACGGATTCAATCGGTGTTCCTGGACACAAAGCCAGGGATGCCTTGGTTTCTGTTTTGAGAATTTGATTAATGAGCGCATCAAAATCGGAAACTGCTTCTACATGAAAGCTGATATTGTCGGCACCAGAAGAGATAAATTCTTGAAAATACTGTCTGGGATTTTGAATCATTAAATGAACATCAAGAAAAGCACCAGGTAATATTTTCCTGACCGCTTCCACCATTAACGGCCCAAAAGTCAGGTTTGGAACAAAATGTCCATCCATCACATCGATGTGAATAATATCCGCTCCTCCCTCACGGGCTAGAAGGAGTTGCTCTTTCAGACGAGAAAAATCACAGGAAAGAATCGACGGAGCTAATCGTGCCATTCAGAATCACCTGTTTTTCTAAGTTTATAAATCCTTCTCCCAGTAATAGTAGCCATTGAGATAGATTAAAACTTTCCCTTTACCCTTGGTTCGTGAAGAGAGTTCAACTGTTTCTCCGCCCTGGTGCTGTTCTTCATAGACCACCCTTTCTCCGAGTTCATCCTTCACCACGATTTTTACAGTAATCGGAACCTTGGCATCGGGAAGGGCAAAACGAAGTCGCAAGTCTTGCAAATCCTGAATAGCTTTTACCACTTGTAAGTTAATTTTTTGCCCGATGGCAACCTGTTGCCCGGACTCAGGAATTTGTCCGATCACAACCCCAGGATTTCTCTCCGGAATAACCACTTCCTCAATTCGGCCAACACCTAAATTCATTTGCATTAAAAGGCGTTTGGCTTCTTCAATTTTTAACCCGATCACGTCGGGAACAGTTGCTTTTTCCGGGGGTTGTTCAGCCACCGCACCTCCCTTACTGACGAGAAGGTTGACTTGACTTCCCAGTGGGAGTGTGCTTTCTGCCGGCGGATTCTGAGAAATAACTATACCCCGTGGAATGTCATTATGGGTCACTTCAACCACCCGTCCTAATTGATACCCATTTTCCTCAAGCAAATTTTGCGCTTCATCAAGGGTCATTTCTCGAACATTCGGAATTTTACTCAGGTTGGTTTCTTGGCTGGTGGTTGGACTGGTGGCATCAGCAAGTGGTCCTTCCCTTCCAGAACCATTTACCACTACCTTGATTTTTCTTCCTCGTTTCGCTTCTGTTCCGGGAAGCGGATCTTGTTCTAAAACTTCATTGGCTGCTGATTCAGGATGACGTTCCACGCGGGCAACTTCAACCTGCAAACCAACACGAGATGCCAAATTGATGGCACTGATTAAATCTTGTTTTCGAAAATCTGGAATCGTCAGCGACGTGGTACTCACTGAATATTGAAGGAGCATCAAACCCAAGAAACCGCTGAGCACAATACCCAGACCAAAGGCGATTACCGTCAGCAACACCCGTAGAAAAAAGCTACGAGTATTCGTTTCCTTTGCTGTCATACTTTCCTCCAGGCTACACCAAAAAAGCCATCGGAATAAAAATAATAAGGCCATATCAAGTAATGTCGGCCTTCAGTAACGATTAAATGGTTTACGGCATGACTAAACATACTCTCTCCTGGCAAAATTTTTTGCCATTCATTCTTGGAGAATGATTCAAAAGCATTGACCACCCCGAAGGTTTCTTCAGGTGTTATTGTACAGACACAATATAATATCATACCACCCTTTTTGAGCAAAGCAGAAGATTTAAGCAGAAGCTGAAGCTGTTGATCAGCAAAGGTTTTGAGGTCGCTTTCCCTTCTATTCAATAATATTTCCGGATTTCTCCTGAGGGTTCCCCACCCTGAACAGGGCGCATCGACAAATACTCGATCGGCTCCGAATAATTCAGAGGGCAAAGATTGGGTGGCATCGGCCACTACTGGCTGGACGATATTGATCCCCTGTCGGTTGATGAGAGAGGTCATGGTCTGGATTTTTTGAAGATGGATATCCACTGCGTATATCCGTCCTTTATTTTTCATCATCTGAGCCATCATCGCTGTTTTCCCTCCGGAACCACAGCCAATATCAACAATTTTCTCCCCCGGAGCTGGTGAAAAGAGATGAACCATCATTTGTGATCCAAGATCCTGTATCGAAAAAAGCCCCTTTTGAAATTCAGGGATTTGAGTCAATTGTGAATAATCAGCATCAGTGACAAGCAACTCAGAGAGAATCGGTGAAAATTCAACTAAAAAAAAATATTGACGAGTGAAGAGATCGGAAAGCTCTTGAGGAGTAGTTTTTAAAGTATTCACCCGGAGAAAAAGACGGGGTGGTTGTGTAAGTGATTTTTTAAGTCGTTTAAGGTCATCGCTACCAATGAGTCGTAACCATTCATCTTCTAACCAGGCAGGCAGGTCAATTTCCCAATTGGTGGCTTCGATCTGCCAACGATCACGTTCTTCAGATGCTCTGCGTAAAACCGCATTCAACAGTTTCACCCAATAGGCGGATGATGAGAGCCGAGCTAATTCGACGGTTTCATGAACAATGGCATAGGCAGGGGTACGGGTATCAAAGGCTAATTGAAAGAGCCCTAATAACAGTATGATTTGGACTTTTTTCGGGAGATGGTTCCACTTGGAAAGGTAAGTATATGCTGCCTTTTCAAGGGATGACTTATATTTCACCACCCCCCTGATTAAATGAACCAAGAGTGAACGATCGGCGGCAGAATAAC
Source organism: uncultured Atribacterota bacterium (assembly GCA_964434845.1). Lineage (GTDB taxonomy): Bacteria > Atribacterota > Atribacteria > Atribacterales > Atribacteraceae > CAYSWT01. The sequence continues at coordinate 6,052 of CAYSWT010000081.1, forward strand.
CTCGAACTTTAATCCGGGCAGAATAGAGTGAATCCAGAAAAATCATTTCTCCCCGAAATAACGTGCATAAAATGTTGAGTGCTTCGAGTCGTACCTTCACCATGGTCACTCACTTATCAGCCCAACCCCCGACGCTCGATTGAAATAAAAATGGAGAAATATTCTTAAAAACGGTATAGTTGGTTATTCTCAGTCCCTACTCTGCCGTAATAGGATCAGTCGAAGCAGTTGAAGCGCTGCCATAGCTGTCGCCGCCACATAGGTGAGGGCTGCGGCATTAAGCATTTTTTTAACATTTGGCTGTTCTTCAGCAGTAACCAGACCGGAACGGGTGAGGGCACCATAGGCCCGGCGGCTAGCATCATATTCAACCGGTAGCGTCATTAATTGAAAAAGAACTGCTAAACTAAAAAACACAATCCCGATATCCATGAGGGGTCGAAAGGCAAAAATCAAACCAATAAAAAAGAGGGGAAAAGCGGCTTGAGACCCGATGGTTGCTATCGGCACTAAGGTAGATCGTAATACAAAGGCACCGTATTTTTCTCGTTTTTGAAGAGCATGACCCACCTCGTGAGCAGCGATGCTATAATCAGCTATTGATACCCCACGGGCAACCCCCAAAGAAAGACGGAGAACTTCCCGAGAGGGATCATAATGGTCGGTCAATTGACCTAAAATTTCTTCCACCCGAATGGGGAGATTGTTCTGGGCAATGAGTTGTTCCGCTACTTCATGACCGGTGAATCCTGCCCGGCAACGCTTCTGGGAAAGAGACGAATAAGTACTTTTAACCCGCGATTGTGCATAAAAGGCAAGGATTAAAGCCGGTATAAGAAGAAGAAAAGTGTAATCAAACGGGTAAAAGAACATATGCCGTGCACCTCCTAATAAAATTTCTCTCCTGCCTGAATTCGATACCCGCAACAAAATTCCTGGCAGGATTGAGCTTTTCGATTTGCTGGCTGTAATTCTTCTATCGCAATGACCCCTTCCCCAGTTCCCACTTGTATCCCTAAAACTGGGTCATATCCCAAGATGTTTCCCGGAGGTACTTTTTTTTTCGGATCAAGAACCCGAGCCTTTAATATCTTCATCCGTTGCTTTCGAAAGAGACCATATGCCCCCGGACATGGCGCAAAAGCTCTGATTTGATGAACGATTTCTTCGGCGGAACGCGACCAATCGATACGATACAGATCTTTGACTATCTTCCCTACATAGGTCGCCTGTTCCGAATCCTGGGGAATGGGTTGGATAATGCCCTGCATCCAAAGGGGGAGAGTGCGAACCAATATATCACCACCCACCTGCCCCAATTTGGTTTCCAATGTACATCCATTATCGGATTCTTCAATCGGAACTTCTTGTGAAGCTAAGACCGGCCCGGTATCGATCCCTTTATCCATGAGCATGATGGTCACCCCCGTAACCCTTTCCCCTTTCAGAAGAGCCCAGCGAATCGGGTCCGCCCCTCGGTAACGAGGAAGCAGCGAAGCGTGGACGTTAAGACATCCACCGGGAGCAAGCTGTAACAAAGGGGAACGTAAAATTTGACCATAGGCAGCCACGACAAGAACATCAGGAGAGATCCCACGTAAAATATCCAAAAATTCTTGTTGATTAATTTTTTCCGGTTGAAATATGGGAAATTGGTATTGTCGTGCCCAGGCTTTCACCGGGGGAGCAGTGAATACTCGACCGCGACCGCACGCTCGATCGGGTTGAGTCACAATCGCTCGAATATCATATTTCGCTTTGATTAAAGCTTCCAGAACCCCAATCGAAAACGATGAGGTTCCTAAAAACACGAGTTTCACCATCAATTGTCTCCGACACAAGGAATTTTTGAAAGCCTCCCAGCCAGCACCAAACGCCGAGTTGGACTTAAGCGGTCTATAAAAAGAACTCCATCCAAATGATCGATTTCATGCTGGAGAACACGAGCTAATAAATTCTCAGCGGGGAGAATGATTTCTTTCCCATGAACATTCAGGGCTTTCACTTCGATTTTTCGGTACCGGTTGACTTTCCCAAAGACCTCGGGTATGCTAAGACACCCTTCTTCTCCAAATTCTTTCTCGGACTCATTGGATATTATTTCTGGATTGATCAACGCTAAATCTTCCCCAGTGTCCAGGTTGGTCAATACGATCAAACGCTGCAAGACACCGATCTGGTTCCCGGCCAAACCTAATCCGGAGTGGTGATGCATGGTATCAAACATATCTTTTATAGTTCGAACAATACTCGCATCAATATCACCAACTATCTCTGCTTTTTGCCTCAATACTGGACTTCCGTATTTTTGAATGATTCGATCCGGCATAGTCATCACCTTACTTTATCCTAATATGAAAATAGCATTTGGTGAACTGTAAACAGTAAACTATGAATGTTTATAAAACAGTGTTCCTAAACAATGCCCATTATAAAAATACCGTTGATTTGTTGATTTGATAAAGGCAATTCAAAGTAATCATTGCAAGCCAGACAGCCTACAGCGTGACATTAAAAAATGAAAAACCATACTTGGGGAAAAGCATCCAAGCGTGAGGCGTGGCAATCTCATCTTTTCATTCATTCCA
>CAYSWT010000082.1:0-8553 GCA_964434845.1 uncultured Atribacterota bacterium
GGTGACGATTAACATCGAATCCTGTGACAGTTTCCAGGATAGACCCTCATGCCACCTTGTGGCACCATGTGAAGATGGAAATAAGAGGGTCTATCCTTTCAGTTTCAATCTTTTTAGTCTTTTCATCTTACACAGTAGGTTGTTATCCTGGTGTAGTTTCCAGGGTAGATGGTATTATCCTTTCTCCAGAATACGGATGATGGCTTCGCCGACCTCGGAGGTTTTGGATGCGGTGGCGTCATGGGAAGTTGGTTTCATATCATAGGTGACATAACGATTTTCAAGGATGACCTCCGCCACTGCTTTTTCGAGTCGAAGAGCTTTATCGTGCTCGCCGATGTATTTTAGCATCATCATACCTGACAAGATCATAGCAATCGGATTTACTTTATTTTGATTTTTGTATTTTGGAGCGCTGCCATGGGTGGGCTCAAAAACCGCATATTCATTGCCGATATTTCCTCCCGGTGCCACTCCTAAGCCACCGATTAAACCGGCGCCAAGATCAGAGATGATGTCACCGTAAAGGTTCGGCAGAACCAGCACATCGTATAATTCTGGTTTTTGAACCAGCTGCATGCACATATTATCGACAATACGATCTTCAAATTCGATATCGGGGTACTCCGCTGCCACTTCCCGGGCGGTTTTTAAAAAGAGGCCATCGGTATATTTCATGATATTGGCTTTGTGGACGGCGGTGACTTTTCGTCGATTATTTTGGCGGGCATATTCAAAGGCAAAAGTAACGATACGGCGGGTACCGAAAATAGAAATCGGTTTGATGCTGATCCCGGAATCGGAACGAATATTCACTCCACTGAGTTCAGCGATGGTTTGAATGAGACAAGAAGTTTCAGGTTGGCCGACTTCAAATTCAATTCCAGCATATAAGTCTTCGGTGTTTTCCCGGATGATGACTAAATCGATATTTTCGTAACGAGATCGAACACCGGGATAGGATTTGCAGGGGCGAACACAGGCAAACAAATCCAGTTCCTTTCTCAGGGCAACGTTGACGCTCCGAAAGCCAGTGCCAACCGGAGTGGTAATAGGCCCTTTTAAAGCGACTTTATTCTTTCTGATCGATTCGAGAACCTGAGGAGGAAGTGGAGTCCCGTATTTTTCAAGAACGTCAGTTCCTGCTTCCTGGATATCCCATTTGACATCGAGACCCGTGGATTCAATAACCTTGGTAACGGTATGAGTTATTTCCGGACCGGTACCGTCTCCCGGAATGAGAGTGATCGTGTGTTTCATGTGTCATCGTTCTCCTTTCATATGGAAATGGTTGTTTCCAGAGGGCAGGGTACTCCGAAATAGAACAACGTCATTTCAATTCATGTGCAATAGTAATAAATGCGAAGCTTTTTTTCAACCGCTATTTTTTGATATAATTTCAGCGTTATACTATTTCTCGTTCTTTCTTTCATGTCATTCTCAGCTGAAAAGCAGTAAACTTTGCCATGACATTTTTTTAGAGGTCTATTGATCAATGGCATCGTAATTATTCCTTTATCAATGTTAATGCCAGACGCCAACCGAATTCTGTTCATTTTTTAATCTTACGCCGTAGATTTCCATGCCAGGCAAAAAAACCTGGCACCAGGAGAGACCGCCATGCTGCTCGCGCAGCACCATGTGAGGATGGAAATACCAAAATGTTGAGGTGTTGAGTCGTTGAGGTGTTGAGTTGGATAAGGGCAGATGGAGAGAAGATGAGGTTGAGGGTGGATTATTAAAGCTTTTTCACTTCCACAATTCCTCAGTTCCACAGCTCCTCACTACTTACGATTCACGGTATTTTCAGGATAGTCATTGGAGGATGGAGTAATGAATGGTGTCGAAATGAAAGGTATCACCAAAAGGTTTGGTGATGTGATTGCAAATCAGAAAGTCAATTTTGACCTCCGCTATGGAGAAATTCATGCCCTTTTGGGAGAAAACGGCGCTGGAAAATCAACCCTGATGAATATTTTATATGGCCTCTATCGTCCCGATACTGGAACCATATCCATTGATGGGCAAGGTTATAATTTTCGCTCCCCCCGCGATGCCATACAAGCCGGAATCGGCATGGTTCATCAACATTTTATGCTGATTCCTGGTCATACGGTATGGGAAAACATGATCCTTGGTTTAACCAAACTTCCCCAGGTATTGCCCAAACAGGACATTAAGAATCGGATTGTGGCTCTCTCCAAAAAATATTGTCTCCAAGTCGATCCGATGTCGTTTGTTTGGCAGCTCTCTATCGGAGAACAGCAAAGAGTTGCCATTCTCCAAATGTTATTTCGTAAGGCACGTCTGCTGATTCTGGATGAGCCAACCGCAGTATTAACTCCTCAGGAAACGCAGCACCTTTTTGAAATGCTTCGTCTCATGGTTTCAGAAGGATATGGCATTGTTTTTATTTCCCATAAACTGGATGAGGTCATGGCCTTGTCCCATCGGGTAACCATCCTCCGTAAAGGAGAAAAAGTCGGAACCGTCCAAACCCAGGACACGTCCAAAGAACAATTAGCTGAAATGATGATGGGGCAAAAATTTGTTTTTTCCATCAAAAAAGAGTCGAAACCAATCGGTCTGTTAGCGTTGGAAGCAAAACATTTGGCGGTGCGCGGAGATCGTGGTTTTTTGGTGATGCGCGATCTTTCTTTTCAGATTCACGAAGGTGAAGTTTTTGGAATTGCTGGAGTTGCCGGGAATGGCCAACAAGAGTTATGCGAAGCTTTATCGGGATTGAGGAAAATTGAGTCGGGCACAGTTTTGGTGAATGGTCAAGACATAACCAACCAATCTCCAAAACAATTTATTACTCGCGGTATCAGGTATATCCCAGCCGACCGCCGAGGAGTCGGTTTAATAACCAATATGGGAGTTGGCGAAAATTCGATTCTCAAAAAGTACTGGAAGGCTCCCATTTCTCATCGCTTAATTATCGATTGGAAAGAAGTGATGAAATTTGCTCTTCATTTAGTGCATACGTTTCATATCAGTGCACCCAATTTAACCTCCCCGGTGAGGAATTTATCAGGAGGAAATTTACAGAAATTGATGTTAGGTCGCGAACTGAGCGACTCTCCCCGAGTCATCATTGCCATGCACCCAACGTGGGGACTTGACGTCGCTTCCACTAAATTTATACGCGAGCAAATCCTATTAGAAAGAGCTCGTGGGGCAGCGATATTACTGATTTCCGAGGATATTGAAGAGCTCATTTCGTTGAGTGATAGATTGGGGGTCATTTGTAAGGGCGAATTAATGGGCATTATCGAGAATCCCAATGAGGTTAGTTCCGAAGTACTCGGTTTAATGATGGCCGGGACTCCCCAAAACTGCATTCAAAAGGTCTCAGCATGAGCTTGCCCTTCCGCATTGAAAAGCGAAATTCTCAGCCCTGGTATTTAAATGCGATTATTCCTCTCCTTTCAGTAGCTCTGGCGCTTCTTATCGGTTCAGTTTTTTTGGCTGTTCTGAGAGTTTCGCCTTTGCAGGCTTATAAAGAAATGTTTCGAGCGGCTTTGGGGGATGGGTATGGTATCAGTGAAACGATCGTCAAAGCCATTCCACTCACCATAGCTGGAGTGGCAATTATGCTCGCCTTTAAAATGTCGGTATGGAATATCGGGGCAGCCGGACAAATTTTTTTAGGAGCTTTGGCAACTACTGCAGCAGTGCGATATTTCTTTATTGATAATCGTTTTTTCATGTATTTTATCATGTTCATCGCTGCCGGAATTGCCGGTGGGATGTGGGCAGCTCTGGCGGGGTATTTCAAAGCTCGCTGGAATGTAAACGAAATTATCACCACATTGATGTTAAATTATATTGCCATTCATCTGGTAGACTATTTTGTTTATGGTCCTTGGAAAGATCCTGACAGTTTAGGTTTTCCGATGACTCCCCCCTTTCCGGATGCTGCCCGTTTACCGGTATTGGGGGAAACACGTATCCATTTGGGTTTAGGAATCGCTCTTTTTTTTGCTCTTTTGTTTTGGTTCATCTTTCGTTATACCCGCTGGGGGTATGAAATACAAGTTATCGGAGAAAGTCCGAAAGCTGCCCAATACGCGGGGATGCATTATTTAAAATATGTGGTGTTTATCATGTTTATTTCGGGAGCGATTGCTGGAATTGCCGGAATGTGTGAAGTATCAGGACTTCAAGGGCGCCTCCAACATGGGTTTACTGCAGAATATGGATATACAGCCATTATCGTCGCCTGGCTGGCTCGTTTAAATCCGCTCTCAATTATTCTGGTCTCTTTTTTAATCGGCGTTCTTCAGGTCGGTGGAGAAAGTCTTCAAATCGTCATGCGTCTGCCTATTGCCAGCACCTTGGTCTTGCAAGGTTTGATCCTATTCTTTGTTTTGGGAGGAGAATTTTTCAGAAATTATCATATCCGTTTTAATAGAGGAGATGAGCAGTAAATGGAAATAATCATTTCCATACTCGCTGCTGCGGTACGGAGTGGAACTCCCGTCCTCTTTGCAACCTTAGGTGAAATCATTATTGAAAAATCAGGTATCGTCAATCTCGGATTAGAAGGGATTATGCTCATGGGTGCACTCATTGGTTTTTCGGTGAGTCTGGTCAGTGGCAACCCCTGGCTGGGAATTGCAGCTGCGTTTATGGTTGGTGCGCTTTTAACGCTCATTCATGGTTTTATCTCGATTACCCTCAAGGGCAACCAGACGGTGAGTGGTTTGGCTATGACCATATTTGGTACTGGTGTCAGTTCGCTTTTGGGGAAGGGATATATTGGGAATACTATCCCTGGGATCTCCAAGTTTCCATTGCCAGTTCTCAGTCGCCTACCGATCTTGGGGCCGGTCTTCTTTCATCATGATCCGTTGGTTTATGTCTCTTTTGTTTTGGTGATTTTTTTATCCTGGTTTTTGATTTCGACTCGAGCTGGTTTAAACCTGAGGGCGGTAGGGGATAGTCCCCGGGCTGCCGATGCCATGGGGTTGAATGTCGATCGTATCCGCTACTTGGCGACGTTTATCGGCGGCGGTATGGTTGCCATTGGTGGAGCTTATATGTCGGTCGCTTACAATAAAATGTGGACGGAATCTATGACCTCTGGAAGAGGTTGGATTGCAGTGGCTTTAGTCATTTTTGCTATTTGGAATCCGACTCGAGCTGCTTTTGGAGCCTATCTTTTTGGAGGAGTAGAAGCCTTTCAACTTCGACTACAGGTAGCAGGAACCAGCATTCCAACTCCGCTTTTGCTCATGATGCCCTATTTGCTCACCGTTCTGGTTCTGATTATCATCTCCATCCGGAAAGGGAAGGGAATTTTATTCGGTGCTCCAGCTTCTCTCGGTCAACCATATTACCGAGAAGAGAGTGAGTAACCGAACCGACTGCCATGTTGCTTGGTAGCACCATATAAGGATAAAAATATTTCATGTAAAGATGTTGAGTCGTTGAGGTGTTGAGTTGTTGAGTTGGCAAGAATGAAACAATGAGATTGCCACGCCTCACGCTTGGATGATTTTCCCAAGCGTAATATTTGATTCTTTTATTTTTTAATTGTATGCCGTAGACTGTCGGTCTCGTATTGACAGATCATTACTGGAATATTTACTCGTCACTGTATTTTCAGACAATGAGAAATCATCTTTTAATGGGGACATTTTGATAATTATAACTGTCTGTGCGGTTTTCATTTTGAGATGGTGTTAGGATATTTATCTGGCATGAATGTCTATTCACTTTTTAATTTTGCGTTGCAGGCTATTTTTTCTGTCAATCGGTTATAATATTTTCGCTTTATATCGATATTTAAAAAAATAAAAGGAATAAGAAAGGGGAGTTGTTACCGAATGAAAAAAAGTATGTGGGTATTGGTCATGGTCATGATATTTACCCTCAGTGAAGTCGCATTCGCTTTTAATCCGATTCCACCGCAAGATCTGAAGATTGGTTTTGTCTATGTAGGACCGGTTGGAGACGGAGGTTGGAGTTATATGCACGATCAGGGTCGACAGGCAATTGAAAAAGCTTTTCCTGGGGTAACCACCATGTACGCCGAGTCGATTCCGGAAGGACCGGACTGTGCCCGGGTGATGGAACAGTTTATCCGTAACGGAGCGAAGCTTATCTTTGCTACGTCATTTGGATATATGGACCAGGTGATCGAAGTCGCCAAAAAACATCCCGATGTTATTTTCATGCATTGCTCGGGATACAAGATGGCGGATAATGTCGGTGTCTATTTTGGGAGAATGTACCAGGCTCGTTACTTATCCGGATTGGTAGCGGGAAGCATGACGAAGAGCAATATAATCGGTTTTCCAGCAGCTCATCCCATACCGGAAGTTATCCGCATGATTAATGCTTTTACCCTGGGTGTTCGAAAAGCGAATCCGCAGGCAGTGGTAAAGGTGGTTTGGCTCTATTCCTGGTTTGATCCCGGAAAAGAGAAAGAAGCCACCAAGGCACTAATCGATGCTGGTGCAGACGTTATCGGTATGCATGCTGATTCTGGATCGACTCCACAAACAGCGGAAGAATCCGGAGTATATGTCGTTGGATACAACAATGATATGTCCAACTATGCACCCACGAAGTGTCTCACTTCCTCGATTTGGGATTGGTCAACCATCTATACCACTATTGTGAAACAAGTGATCGATGGTACCTGGAAACCAGAGGATAGTTGGTGGGGCATGAACACCGGCATTGTGAAACTTACTCCATTTAACTTAGATGTTACCGACCAGGTAAAAGCACTGGTTGCCTCCGAACAGGAAAAAATAATGAATGGCAGCTGGGATGTTTTCTGGGGGCTCATTAAAGATCAGACTGGGAAGGTTGTGGTGACTAAAGACCAGAAAATGACCGATAAAGAAATGCTCTCTTTCTCCTGGTTTGTCGAAGGGGTTGAGGGAGACATTCCCAAAAGTCAGTAAAACCCTGCCGATGGTGTTCAATAAAAACAGTGAAAAGACATTCTTGCCATGGTACTGACCGGTCATGGATGTCTGCTCATCGCTGCCGGAGGAATCAAATAATTTCTCCGGCGGTTCCCTCCCAATTTTTAATCATACTATTGAAAAACTTTTCTTGAACGTTTATACTTCACAATTGTCAGAATGAAGACTTCCCGATGGTTGATTCAAAAAGATATTATCCTCCGAAGAAAAAACATTCTGTCACGGCTCCATTGAGTATTTCCGATTTCCATAAATGAAAGTACGGGAGTTGATTTTTTTGGAGAAGGAAACGTTTTTTCGTAAAGCGTGGTTATTAAATCCTGAACAAATTGATTCTCTGGTTAGCCAGTATGATACTCCTCTTTTTATCATTATCCGAGAAAAATTACTCGAGAATTATCGTGCTTTTCGAACTTTTTTTCCTGGGGTAGAGATCTACTACGCGGTGAAGGCAAATCCTCACCCTTTTATCATCCAACTTCTTGACGAAGCCGGTTCATCTTTTGATGTCGCTTCTCTTCAGGAGATTCAACTCGTCTTAAATCATGGAGTTTCCCCTGATCGAATGATATTGGCGAATACCATTAAACGAAAAAGGGGAATTCGTTTCGCCCGTGAAGTCGGCGTGAATCGCATGACCTACGATAATTCTGATGAAATCGACAAAATAGCCGGGGTATTCCCCGAATCTTCAGTCATATTACGGATTAAAACTCCCTCGAATGGAAGTCGGATCAATCTCTCCTATAAGTTTGGTGCTGAACCAAGTGAAGCCCTGGAATTACTCCTCAAGGCTCGTGAAGCGGGATTGAAACCCATCGGTATCAGTTTTCATGTTGGGTCTCCCTGTACTAATGTCGAGAATTATATCGTCTCTTTAAAATTGGTAGTCAACATATTTGAGCAAGCTGCTGTGAGGGGAATCGATCTGAAGCTGGTCGATATCGGTGGAGGTTTCCCTTTGCAGGTCTACCAAAAAGAATCTAAAGAAGCCAGTGTTGAATCAATGGGGAAAGTTCTTTCGCCGCTTTTAGTCGAGTATTTCGGAAAAAATTGCATTTTTGTTGCTGAACCCGGGCGGAGCCTGGTTGGAAGTGCCTGTGTTTTGATCACAAAAGTCATCGGTCGGGCAAAGCGCTCCGGGAAAAACTGGTATTATCTCGATGATGGGTATTATGGTACTTTTACCGCGATTCCTTTTGATAAATCAGTCTTTGAGTTTTATACGTTGAAAAATGATTCAGAATTATCTCCCTGCATTCTTGCCGGTCCTACCTGTGATTCGGTTGACGTCATCGCTGACGGAGTCTTGTTGCCTCAGCTGAATCTGGATGACTTAATCATTGTCCCCGATATAGGAGCTTACTCCTGGGCTTCCACGACCACTTTTAATGGATTCGACAAGCCGAAAGTGGTTTTATTTTGAAACGATTCCTCTTCTGACGCCTTTTTGGTATAGATGTCCATGCCAGGCCAAAACCCGAATCACCAGTAGAGGATGAAAATATTTAATGTAAAGATGTTGAGTCGTTGAGATGTTGAGATGTTGAGTTGGCAAGAATAAAACAATGAGATTGTCACGCCTCACGCTTGGATGATTTTCCCA
>CAYSWT010000083.1:0-6971 GCA_964434845.1 uncultured Atribacterota bacterium
GTTCCAGAGAAAAAAGAAGGGGGAACCACTGGATAGACCACAATGCCGCTATGTGGCATGAGGGTCTATCCTTGAAAAAGGAGGAGGGAAAAGATGAAATGGCACTTTTGGGTGATACAGGGAGTGCTCTTTTTACTTCTGATGTTTTTCCTCATTTTTCCGCAAGAGGTTATTTATGGTCAAAATCTATCACCAGATGAAGAGTATCAATCCATCATTGAAAAAGTAAAAAAGGGAGAAGACGAAGGTGTCGATTATATCAAGCTTCGAATGCTCTATACCCAGACTTCATGGTACCAACCCGAGTCAAAAGAGCGCGATGAAAACATTCTAAAAATGACTCAGGCATGGATTGATAAACGCTATGATGAAGCTATTCAAATTGGAAATCAATTACTTGAAACTGAATATCTCAATCCATTTATCCATGATTTGTTTACAAAAATTTATAAAGAAACTGGGCGTGGCGATGCTTTTTTTCATATGTTGATGTTTATTAAAATCATAACCTCTATTAAAGGTGATGGGAAAAATTATGAGACGGCTTATGAAGTCATTTCAACTTGGGAAGAAAAAGCTATGATGACCTTTGTTTTGGTATCAGCGGTGGAACAAGTTATTAATCCGATTCTCCATGATGGACATCATTATCATATGATTAAAGTCAAATCAGATGAGACTGGTGAGGAGAGTGCTCTCTATTTTAATATCGATATCCCATATCAAAAAGCCCAGCAAGCCGGACCAGTCATGACTCCTCCTGTGGTGACTTCGGTTCCTTCTCCCACCCCATCTTTCCAACATATCACTACCTATACCGATCCCACCGGTCAGTTTTCAGTCACCTTTCCAGCTGGGTTTTCTCTGATTGCCTCCCAATCCAACCTGATCCAATGTGCCACTCCTAATAATGGAATGCTCTACATCGTGATTTCCGATTATGCCAACACCATGAAGGCTTTTTCCGATGAAGTGATGAAAAGACCAGGGACTTTCTCCGGTGAAAGCCAGTTCCAGGCTGGAAATGTATCAGGAAAGATACAGCTCTATACCATGTCCGGTTCTTTCCAGGTCCTCGACGGAAAAAATTATGCCGTTCTGTTTGTAACATATTCCGGGATTGAATTTGGTCTGGTGGTGGTGCTCCCGGTCGAATCCTATTCAGCTGCTCAGGGGTGGCTCTCGACCCTCATAACCGGCGTTCAATACCGATCGGTCATACCTTCACCTTCGACCTCCACTCTAACTCTCCCAATTTCTACCCCTCAAGAATTCGTTGCGCCCGATGGATCATTCCGGGTTTCTCTTCCTTCTGGAAACAGCAAGGGAGGAGAGTGGCCGAATATTTTCGAGTTTAAAACTCCCAGCCAGGGAACCCTCTATATTCTCATTGGGGACGCCGCAGCAACCCTGAACCTTTTCTATCAGGATCTCGCTAAAAAACAAGGAATTCCACAGGGACAACCAGTTTTGTTTGATGCCAGAGGAGTTCCCGGTAAAATGGAGATTTATACCATGGTGGGGAGTTTTCAGGAAAGCGACGGGAAAAACTATGTCAGTTTCCTGGTCACTTATGATAAATCTGGATGCTCCCTGGTAATCGTTGTCCCTCGCGAGTTTTATACCGACGCGCAGAGTTGGATTGCTCCACTCATTACCGGTGTTACCTTTACGACCGCTACACCTCCACTAACTCCAACCTTGACACCCACACCCCTTCCCACCGAAACTCTCCCGCCCTTGATGGGAGGGTGATTATTTCTCCACAAGATTTCTCTTGAAGAGCTTTTTCATTCCTTTTTTGTATGGCATAATAATCGGAGTGTTTGGATAAATTATTCATTGGTGAGTGATTTGCCAAGAATTTCATTATCGACCTCTATGTTTGAGGGGTCAGTTCAATATATTTATACTATCCTGAAAATACAGTAACGAGTAACCAGTAAACAATGAAAACTCATTTTATTCAGGATATTCAATAATTCCATTCACCGAACCTCTCCCTTTGGATAAAGGGAGATTGAGAGGGATTCGATTGGTTGACCGTCCATTTCAAATCCCCCCTGGCCCCCCTTTTCTAAAGTGGGGGAAAGGATTTCCATCTTCTATGGTGCTGCGTAGCAGCATGGTGGTTTATCCTGGAAACTGTCACAGGATTCGATGTTAATCGTCACCCCTGAATGCTTCTATCAGGGGTCTAAAGTAAAGTAAAAAAGACTTAGATTCCCGATAGAGACATTCGGGAATGACGAATAAGGATAACACCTATTAGGAAACAATTATTGGTTCGGTTCATTATGACCGCCAGTATTTCCATATTCATATGTTGCCGAACTACGGCATGACGGTCTATACTGAAAAACCAACCTATGGTGTAAGATTAAAAAATAAGAAAAAGAAAACAACAAGGGTAGACCGCCATGGTTTCTATATTCATATGATGCCGTTTTACGGCATGGCAGTCTATTCACAGGAAGGGAGAAGTCGTCATGAACATTGAAGAACTTTCGGTCACCACTATACGGATGCTGGCTCTGGATATGGTTCAGAAAGCCAATTCTGGCCATCCCGGATTACCATTAGGAGCAGCGCCGATGGCTTATACCATTTTCAGTAAATTCCTCAACATCAATCCCAAAAATCCTCGCTGGGTCAATCGGGATCGTTTTATTTTGTCCGCCGGCCATGGTTCCGCTCTTTTATATTCTTTACTCTATCTGGTAGGATATGAAAAAATGTCTCTCGATGAACTCAAAAATTTCCGCCAGTGGGGTAGCAAGACTCCCGGTCATCCTGAATACGACCTCGAATGTGGGATTGAAATCACCACTGGGCCACTTGGACAGGGTTTTGCCACTGGGGTAGGCATGGCCATTGCCGAGAGGCATCTGGCAGCTACCTATAATCGACAAGGATATGAAATCGTCGATCATTACACCTATGCCATTGTGAGTGATGGGGATCTTATGGAAGGAGTAGCTGCCGAAGCAGCTTCACTTGCAGGTCATCTGAAACTTGGGAAACTCATCTACCTTTACGATAACAACCACATCAGCCTGGCTGCTGAAACTGGCCTGCATTTTACTGAGGACGTAAAGCGGCGATTTGAGGCTTATGGATGGCAGGTTTTAATAGTCAATGATGGAAATGATATATCCATGATTGAAAAAGCGATCGATGAAGGGAAAAAAGATGAAAATCGACCCAGTTTGATAATGGTAACGACCCATATTGGATATGGGAGTCCAAAGCAGGACAGCTTTGATGTGCACGGCGCTCCTCTTAAACCTGAAGAAGCGATAGCAACCAAGAAATTCTTTAACTGGCCTCTTGAACCTTTGTTTTTTGTTCCCGAAGAAGCGCTTAATCATATGAGAAAAAGCGGAGAAAAAGGCGCGAAACTGGAAAAGGAATGGGATGCACTTTTTGCTGCCTATGTTCAGGAGTATCCGAATGAAGCAAGAGAATTCACGAACCGAATGAAAGGGGTTCTCCCAACCAATTGGGCTCAGGATATTCCTTATTATGCGCCGGATACTAAAAGCATTGCAACCCGAAGCGTTGGCGGAGAGGTTATGAATGCCATCGCTAAGAACTGTCCTTCTCTGATGGGCGGATCGGCGGATCTCGATCCTTCAACCAACACGGTGTTAAAAGGAAAAGGAACTTTTCATCATCCGGTAACAGGCGGCGAAAAAATGCAGGGAGTTGTCTCTGGACCATTCGGATATGCGGGAAGAAATATCGTGTTTGGGGTTCGGGAACATGCCATGGGGAGCATTTTAAATGGTATGGCGCTCCATGGAGGTATCATCCCCTATGGCGCCACCTTCCTCACCTTCTCCGATTATATGCGACCGGCGATCCGGCTGGCCGCTTTATCCAACCTGCATGTCATTTACGTATTCACCCATGATTCGATTGGTCTTGGTGAAGACGGACCGACCCACCAACCGGTGGAACACATTACCAGTTTACGAGCGATTCCCAACCTGACCGTCATCCGACCGGCTGATGCCAACGAAACTGCCCAGGCCTGGAAGGTAGCGGTTGAAGCAAACGGTCCGGTTGTGCTTATCTTCTCTCGCCAGAAACTGCCGGTTATTGATCGAGCCAAATATGCTTCCGCAGAAGGGCTAGTCCGAGGGGCTTACATCTTGGCTGACTGTAAGCCAGATATTCCTAATTTGATTCTTGTTTCAACTGGATCCGAGGTTAGTCTTGCCCTGAAAGCCTATGAAAAGATGACAGCCGAAGGGATGAAGGTGCGGGTGGTGAGCATGCCTTCCTGGGAACTCTTTGACCAACAACTTGAGGAATATCGCCACCAAGTGCTTCCCCCTGCAGTATTGAAACGACTTTCGGTAGAAGCCGGTATCCCCCAGGGTTGGGAAAAATACGTTGGAGACCAGGGAATCATTCTGGGGATCGACCGTTTTGGTGCATCAGCTCCTGGAGAGTTGGTTTTGGAAAAATTTGGATTCTCGGTGGAGAATATTATCAGTAAAACAAAAAATTTATAATCATAGTCAAACGAAATCATTCATTGGCATGGAGAGTAGATCACACATAACTCTCTATGCCAAATTTTGCTATTTCACGGAGTTTTTATAATAAGTCATCATCCGACTAAAAAAATCTTTATATTTTTGCTGGTAAACTGATGTTGGAGCCCAATATACTGCCGCATTACCGATGTTGCTCTCGTAAAGCGAAAACACTCCTGCTTCAATGCAAAATGTCATCTCGGTTCCTTGAATATTCCCCTGTAACTCGTAGCGGCCAATAGTATCATTGGCACCATAGGAAGCCACTGCTGGTGCTGTGACATTCTGTTCATCCTTATTTATAACTCGCAAGTTTGAAACGGTTGAAGAGAGCATCTGGATGATAGCAGCAACGTAATCGGTAGCAGTAGAATACCGAACATAACTGAGAATGTAGAGTTTTAAGGATACCATACCACTGGGATCCTCACTTATACTGACCATCCGGTTGAAGCTATCAGGAGTTAACTGCCAGTTTTCCGGATACTCGATAAGCCCTCTGCCCACTGGATCCATAGTTCCCACCACATCCTTGAGGTTATATTTTTTCCAAACGCCGGGAAGTGGTTCTCCTTGAATTTGATTTTGGTTGGGGTTGATGATTTGAATTTGGGGTTGAGTCGGTTGAGCAGGGCTATGAATGGGAAGAACTGGTTGCTGGGTTGGAGTAACCGGTTGGGGTTGGGAAAAATCAAGAGCAGGAAGTTGCCCAGAAGTTGGACTGGGAGTCATCTGGGGTTGATTGACCCCGGGAAGATTGAGAATATTTCCGCTATTTTGCGTAATCCCAAGTTGGGATATTCCAACGAGAAAAATGCAAATGAAAAAAGTGTATACCCATTTGTTCATGATCAAATCCTCCTCAATAAAAAAACTAAATCTATTGTAAAGATTCCAATGAGAAGTTTTATATAATACATATGATAAAAAAATTTTCCTAAGTGAATACATGCCTATCATAGTTAAAAACATTCATAAGGATGATTTTCTCTATTTTATTTTCACTCCGGTGATGACCGGCATGATCCAGGATTGGGCTGATTGGTATTCCTCAGCTGGAACAACAATGAGAAGGAGCACACCAGTTCCTCGATAGGTTGTAACCAACAGTGCGTAATTTTTATCGTTCTGAGTGTACATATAGGCTTTTACCAAAGCTTCCTGATTTTCCATATTGACCAACGCTTCCCATTGGAATGAGCGACCAGTAATAATCTGGTTTACCTGGTTTTGAATATCGATGTCGGGGGGATATTCCAGAACATACAGTTCACCATGATTTGGTGTTGAATAGCGTGTTCCATATTGAATTGCCTGGAGAAATTCAACCCCTTTTGGTGGGGTAAAGATTAAGTGGGAACCACCATCGAGAGATGGAACATTTTGAGAGGTTACAAATAAAGGAAAATCCAACCCATGAGTAAAGGTTTGAGGAGTCTGATCAGAAATGGTGGGGACTTTTTCTTGAAGATATTGCGAGACTTCACTAACTATAATCATTTCATCCTGGTTATAATCGGCATTGGAGGTGAATCCGAAGAGCTTGCTGGCAGATTTTTGTTCTGAATCGAGCATCGAATCACCGCTCATGGCATAAATAAGGGAAAAAGTAAAAAGGCCTGCTCCTAAACCGAAACTCATTTCCCAGGCACTTTCTGTTGCCGAAGAAGCCGCCAGCACCACGACTCCCATGTTCCGGTATAGATCGCGGACTGCTTGTTCCTGGCCAAGAAGTCCTCGCTGATATATATCAACGGCAGCTCCCGAATGACAGGAATCCAAAATGATGATCTGCTTCCGGGCTTTTAGTCGGTAAAAGAATTCAGCGATTAGATTGGAGGTAACCATGTTTTGTTCAATTTGATACGTATCCATGGGTTCAAGGAACACATTGGCAGGTAATGCATAGAAGAGCGGGGGGTCCAAACCCTTTTGACGGGAACTGCCATGACCACCCCAATAAAATATGACTACGTCCTTTTCCTGAGCCTGGCTGATGATAGAATTCATTGCCTCCACCACCCGGGTACGGGTGGCATCCTGATTAATGAGTAAGATAGGAATCACTTCTTGATAGAGTCGACCGGTTTGAGATACCATAGTATTCACAAACAGCTGCGCATCATATTGGGGGGCGTAGAGATCTTTCACCTGCGGGTCATCGTATTCGCTCACTCCAACTGCCAGGATATACAATTTTGGGAGCCGCTTTTCCCGATTACAATGAACGGTTATTTCAACCGGATTGGACTCAGTCTGCTCTCTGTTCAGCCCTTTCATTTTGATTTGGTTGTCTCCCGAAAGGAGGGAAATATTAAGAGTTCGAGTTATTTTTTCTTGATCAAGATTTTCTCTATCTCGGATAAAGAGTTTTCCGTTCAGATAGATTAAAATTTCCTCGATTCCTCCTCCCTGGTCAGTTGC
>CAYSWT010000083.1:7071-8446 GCA_964434845.1 uncultured Atribacterota bacterium
CGGAATCGCAGCGGCTGATCCTTGACCAGCTTGAAGCCACCGTACCAAAGCGACTCGATCTTGGATGTGAAAGCGTCCACCGGCGTTGAGATAGATATTATCTCCATCACATGACCAAGCAACCAAAGGAAGGTTCCCGTTCTCAATCTGGCTACAATCGGGAAAAAAGAGAAAGGAAAGATCAGGAATCGAATAGACATCTACTCGAGGTGAATCAAAGAAGCCGACTGCAACTTGGGTTCCATCTGGAGAGAATGCTATCGAATGAGGTCGGTTTGATCCCGCAATAAGGAATTTCTTTTCCAGAGTGAGGAGTCCATTTTCGTTGATGTTGTAAAGACGGAGGGTTTGGTCAAAACTAGCAGTTATGATTTGATTATTTTTGTTCCAATCTAAACCCAATGCATCTTCTTCTCCATAATCAAGGTCTTTGGAGGTAAGGGAATAATCATCGGTACGATATATTCGGAGTCCTGAACCTTTAGCACCAAGGGCTGCTAAATATTTCCCATCGGGAGAATATCGAACTCGAGTGATAGAAGCTGGAAAACCAGTCAATGTGCCGAGGAGTGATCCACTCTCTCGGTCAAAGAACGTTATAACTTCTGTTTCTTCCCAAACTCCAGCGATACTCCCACAGGCGATTGTATCACCTTCCGGTGAAATGGCCACAGCATTGATCTCACCGTCTACTCCATCGCCGATAGGTGGTCGAATAATCTTCAGTAACCGTCCGGTTTCCTTCTCCCAAACCCGGATGGTTTTATCGCTGGAGCCGGTTACGACAAAATTGGACCACTCGCTATCAGTATCAATGCAGTTGATGGCTGAGGTATGCATCTCGGTATTGATTCGGAAAATTGGTTCCTCGGGTGGTTGGGTGAATAATTTCTTGGCGATTTCACGAGCAATCTCAGGATTTAGAGCTTCGAGGATAGAATATTCTTTTTTAGCGGATACTCTTTCCCCTTTGAGAATGAAAGCCAAAATTAAATTGACGTGGTAAATGTCATTCCCCGGTTCTAAATGAATGGCTTTCTGGAAAGATTGGATGGCTTGATCAGGGTTTTCCTGTTGTAGATAAGCTTGACCCAGCTTTGAGTAGACCTCCGCCCAATCTGGTTGAAGTTTTATGGCTTGCTGAAAAGCATCGATCGCTTCCTGGTATTTTCCTTGTTCATAAAAAGACTTTCCTTGATCAAAATGGTTTAAGGCTTCATTTGCTCGGATGGAGAAAGTCATTGAAAACAACAAAACTACCAGCACCAGAAGAACTAGAGACATTTTCTTGAACAAAGGAAACCATCCTCCTTTCAAACCATCTATCCTGGAAACTGTCACAGGATTCGATGTTAATCGTCACCCCTGAATGTTT
>CAYSWT010000084.1:0-3671 GCA_964434845.1 uncultured Atribacterota bacterium
TGAGTTTTCATTGTTTGCTGGTTACTCGTTACTGATCACTCGTCACTGTATTTCCTGGATAGACCGTCATGCTGCTTTCGCAGCACCAGATGACAATGAAAACTCCGAGGGTCTATCCTCTCAGTTTTTAATCTTTTAAATCTTTTCATCTTACGCCGTAGGCTGCTATCCTGTCGGAGTTTACAGGATAGACTGCCATGCTGCTATGCAGCACCATATGACAATGAAAACTGCGACGCAATAGATTTTTATGGCGGGTAACGACACCATCCGTCATTCCCGAATGTATTAATCGGGAATCTAAGTCTTTTTTAATTTACTTTAGACCCCTGATAGAAATATTCAGGGGTGACGATTAATATCGAATCCTGTGACAGTTTCCAGGATAGAAATATTTTGTTCATTTCACTCCACCTAAGGGGTGAGTATTTTTTCATTTTATGTATTATTCACATTTCACCATTCACCGTTTTTACGGAGGTGATAGCTGTGCTCTATGGGTTTTGGGGGAAGCTGTTGCGAATTAATCTTTCTACCAGCAAATACCAGACGGAAGACATTGCGCAGGATTTATTGAAGCGGTTTTTGGGAGGAGCCAACCTGGCTCTCCATTATCTTTTAACGGAAATGGAAAGTGGAGTTGATCCGTTTGGTGAGAAGAATAAGCTCATCTTTGTTGCTGGATTGGGAGCGGGAATCAAAGCACCTGGTCTGGATATGCATATGGTCCTGGCGAAATCACCTCTCACTGGAGGAATCGGTGAATCGCAATCGACTGGATGGTGGGGATCGAGACTCAAAAAGGCGGGATGGGACCTGGTCATTATTGAAGGGAAAGCTCTTCACCCCACACTCTTGATTCTTGATGATGGACGAGTCACCTTGCAGGATGCCACCACCATTTGGGGGCGGGATACCTATACCACCCAAAGCAAGTTGAATAGCGAATTGGGAGAGGATTTTAGTATTGCCCAGATTGGTCCAGCTGGTGAAAAAGGGATCCGATACGCCTCAATTGTCAATGATTTAGTGTTTGTGAATAACCGAATGGGCCTGGGAGGGGTAATGGGTTCGAAAAACCTGAAAGCAATCGCCGTTAGAGGGACAAAAAAAGTACCGGTTGCAGATGAGGTGACCACTGATGAAATTTTTCATTTTTTTGAGATAAATTATTTAAAAAATCCTATCAATGCTCTCACCAGCCAAAAGGGGATTGCCGAATTTGTTCCGGCTGGGAATAGCGATGGTCTCTTTTCGGTCCAGAATGCTCAAAGTAGCTTTCTTCCTGGTGCCGAGCAATATTCGGTAAAGAATTTTTTGCAAGGGGGGATACTTGCATCGGTGCCGTGTATGCATTGCCCAGCACAGTGCAAAAAAAAGATTATCGGGAATCCCCTTTTGGAGGGTCACTATGGAGCACCATCCATGGAGAGTATTGTCGATTTTGGCTTTACCTTAAACCTGGTAGATCCGATATTGGTGGGGCAACTCCATGAATGGTCACGGAAATATGGTTTTGATTCCACTTCTCTTGGGGTGACCCTGGGATTCATCGCTGAATGTTTTGCTCGGGAATGGTTAAGCCCGGCTGAAACTAACGGATTGCAGGTTTTATTTGGACACAAGAGTGATGTTTTAAACCTGGTTGAAGATATGGTATTACGAAGAGGATTTGGTTACCTGATTGGGGAAGGAGTAGGCCGGTTAAGTCATACATTGGGAGAAAGAACAGCCACTATCGCTCTTCAGGTGAAGGGCAAGGAATTACCCCTTCATGAGCCACGCGTGAAACAGATGTTAGGTTTAGGATATGCCGTCGCACCCCATGGTCCCGATACATTTATTGTCGAGCATGATATCGATTTTGACGAGAAAGCACCTCAAGTTTTTGTCGATGCCATTCATGCCCTTGGACTAACCGAACGATTACCCGCTGCTTCACTTGAAGCAAAGAAGATACGTATGTATTATTATCTGAACCAGGTTTTCAGCTTTATGGATGCATTGGGGATGTGTATATTTGCTTTTGCTCCAGTTCGGTTTCTTCCTTTTTCTCGCATCCCGCAGCTTATTCAGTCGATCACTGGTTGGGAAACGTCTCTCTTTGGGTTGATGAAAATCGGCGAGATGAGAATCACTCTCCAACGGCTTTTCAATCTCCGAGAAGGATTGACAGTCGGTGATGATTGGCTCCCCGATCGCCTGTTTGAACCCATAATGAGTGGGCCGGCACAGGGTTTATATATCGATCCCAAGAAATTGAAAATCGCCCTCGACTTCTATTATTCCTTGGCGGGTTGGGACTTGTTGAGTGGTTGGCCACGGCGGGAAAAATTGATCGAACTTGGCTTGGAAGAGTATGGGGAGATGGTGTAAATCCAAAGGAAAGGATCGGGGAAGGGTGATGATTGAGTATTTTTAAATTTTTTACATTTCACTGTATTTTCAGGTTAGAAAGTTATGGAGGTGGGCAGAATAGATGGAAAAAGTCGAAGTGAAGATAAAACGGGTAGAGACAGCTTTGAAATTGAGAAAAGAACCGGATCGAGTGCCATTGAGTGATTTTTATTGGACAAGTTTTTACCAGAACTGGCTCCGAGAGTTCAATTTGCCACCGGATACCGATATTTATGAATATTATGATTTAGACTTGAAGGTCATATCACCAAACATGGACCCCCGGATTGAGAGCTGTCGAGTTATTGAACAAACCCCAGAGTATGTCGTTTTTAAAAGTGGTTTTGGGTGTGTGGTCAAGAAGATGTTTAATTCACCAATGCCGATGTTTTTAGATTTTGAAGTGAAAGATGTTGAAGATTTTCCTCAATTTGTTTTTGATGATCCCCGGGATGATCGACGTTATTATGAAAAGCGATGCGACATAATCAACTGCGGAGATTCATTTGGAGAAATGGATAGTTATGCACAGGCAATTGATTCAAATTGCAACAAATTCAGTATTTTCGGTTCTATCTGTGAACCTTATGAAACCATGTGGCGCATTCGGGGAACCGAAGGATTGTTGATGGATCTTGCCCTGTATCCGCAAAAAGTGAAAGATTTTGCGAATCGTTGCACTGATTTTATGCTCGGTATTGCCGAACGTCAGATTGAACTCGTTCACCCACAGGGGATGTTCATTTGGGGAGATGTTGCTTATGATAAAGGGATGTTTCTTTCTCCTTCTCTGTGGAAAGAGATATTTTTTCCGTGTGTCAAGAAATTATGCGATTGCATCCATTCTTACGGAATCATAGCCGTTTATCACGGGTGTGGAAGAAGCTTGGCGATTTTTGAAGATCTCATCGAAGCCGGTGTCGATGTGTATAACCCCCTGGAAGCCAAAGCGGGGATGGACCCAGTTGAATTGAAGAAAAAATATGGGGATAGAATTGCTTTTTACGGGGGGTTGGACGCCCGCTTGTTAGGAGAAAGTAATTGGAAGGACATCGAGAATGAAGTCATTTATAAATTACAGGCGGCACAAGGTGGTGGATATTTACCTGCCTCTGACCATTCGGTGGCCAGTAATGTCAATCCCCGACTGTATGATCGAATGATCACTTTACTGAAACAAAAAGGGACCTATCCGATGAAATTGGGTCAATGAGGTTCATTTACAGGATAAAATACTCTCTTTTGATATCAATATTATTCAATTGAAATGAAGT
>CAYSWT010000084.1:3771-8433 GCA_964434845.1 uncultured Atribacterota bacterium
TTTACAGGATAAAATACTCTCTTTTGATATCAATATTATTCAATTGAAATGAAGTGGTGATCTGATTGTCGACCATTTACGATATCGCTAAACGAGCGGGTGTATCTCCAGCTACCGTTTCCCGGGCGCTCAATAATCAAAAACTGGTAAAAGAAGAAACTCGCCAGCGGATTTCAAAAATTGCCCAGGAAATGAATTATTCGCCAAATTATTTAGCACGCAGTCTGGTAAAAAAGCAATCCAATACCATTGCTCTGATCATATCCGATATTACCAATCCCTTTTTTACTACCGTTGCCCGTGGAGTGGAGGATACCGCTTCCCGGAAGGGATTCAATACCATATTTTGTAACACTGATGAAGATCCCGAAAAAGAAAACCAGTATATTAACTTGATGCTGAAACGACGAGTAGATGGCATAATTATTGCCAGCTGTAGCAATGGGAATACTTTGGAGGAAGCCTGGAGTCGGAATATTCCCTTGGTATTGGTTGACCGGACCATTGAAGGTTTTTCGTGGGATAGTGTGGTGGGAGACAGCGAGGAGGGTGGATATCTTTTAACCAAACACCTGATTGAGGTTCATCACCATAAAAAGATTGCTGCCGTATCAGGACCACAAATCATATCGACGAGCCGTGAACGGCTGGCAGGGTATATGCAGGCGCTTCGGGAACATCAGCTTGAGATCAATCAGAACTGGATCATCGTTGGAGAATATAAAGAGGACTTTGGTTATCGGATTGCCTCGAATTATTTACGGCAAGCCGATGAGAAACCCACTGCAATCTTTGCCGGGAATAATTTTATAGCCATCGGTATTCTCCGTGCAGCTCATGAATTAGGTATTCGGATTCCTGAGGATCTGGCATTAGTGAATTTTGATGATCTGGATATGGTGTCCTACATTTTCCCTTTCTTAACCGTTGCCAAGCAACCGGCTTATACCATGGGGAGCGTTGCCGCTGATTTTCTTTTACAGAGAATCAGCGGGGAAAAAATCAAAGAAAAGCGAATAGTTGTGCTGAAACCAGAAATCATTATCCGGAAATCCTGCGGATGTGTTTTGTGAATAAGGAGTTTATATTATAATACAACAACCAACGTTGCCAACCTTGGCATGCAGGGAAGGTAATATCCTTTTTGCAGACTAAACAGTTTTTTTGAAGGAGGATTCAGAATGAACACCATAAATTTAAATGAAGAGCTGAAAAATGCTTCCCGGAATTTAGCCAATATTATAATGCAGTCAACCGCTTATCAGGAATATGAACTCGCTCGTTTGGCAGTCATTGGAAATAAAGCTGCCTCTTCGATTATGAAATCCCTGAAGAAAGAGCAAGAGCGTGTATTTGAAATATCCTGTGAGCGTGATTTTGAAGATGATGATTTTATCAAGCTTGAGGCCATTCGGAAGCAAGCCGATGACAATCCAATAATCTGCTCCTACTTTGAGTCTGAACAAAATATTTTCAAACTGACACGTGCTATTAATGATGAATTGAGTGCTCTGGTTGGTTTCGATTTTGCTCTTTCGGTCCTTCAGGATGAAAGCGACAATGATGAAATTTGGGAATAATTTTATTTATTTGCCAGGTTTTTTTTGAGTTGTAAGAGGATCGACCGGGTTTTACCAGTGCAGGGAATGTGGTCGAGGAGCATCTTTTTATCATCAATGATGAACTGCCGACATTGATCGGGAGGACAAAAGCTGTCATGAATGCGAATGCTGGTGTATAAAGTGTCCCATCCCATATGGTGGAGTCGGTTTGCCATTTCAGGGGTACAAAAAACATCGACACTCTGCGTTTCTTTAATGACACTGCATTTTCCTTGGCTGGTATTAAAGAGAGAAAAACCACTGGTGTCTTGTTCATAATATTGACAATAGCGGCAGCTATCAAACCTCAAGCCGCAGCGAGGGCATGACAGGGGGCGATGCGTGGTTGATAAAGATCCGTTGGATAGTAATTGGAGCGCATGGGGAATCTCGATACGGCAAAATGGACACATGAGTGAATCGGGTTGGGACACCCGTGTCACCCGAAATGACTCTTTCAGGGCATCTTCTTTTTCAAAAGAGGTTAAATGAAGAGAAAGGCGTAAAACCCAATAATAATAGGGATAATGAAAATAGGCAGCCAATGCGTTCCGAAAAGAAGAAAAAAGCGGAGCTTCATGACGGCGTGAAAAAAGGAACGAATGGATTGCATAATAAAGTGGAATACTGAACCAAACCACTGGGACGAGAGGGAAAAAGAAGAGAGAAAGTAACCAATAAGAATATAGTCCAGAAAGGATCCCACAGGAGAGCCAGATAAACAAAAAAATCAAATGCCAGTGCCAACTCATGCTTATTTATTATTAAAAAATTTTAAATGTGGCTCGTCGATGATCACTTTGGTATGGGAAGGAATGGAATGGGTGAGCCAAACATTTCCTCCAACGACGCTTCCTTCACCGATAACCGTCTGACCACCAAGAATAGTGGCACCAGCATAAATGGTTGCTTCATTTTCGATACTTGGATGTCGTTTGATCCCGCGGATTATTTTCCCACGTTCGTCTTTGGGGAAAGAAAGTGCACCTAAGGTCACTCCTTGATAGATTTTCACATGGTCACCAATAACACAGGTTTCACCAATCACCACCCCGGTTCCATGATCAATAAAGAAGCTTCTCCCGATTTGAGCTCCTGGGTGAATATCGATGCCGGTTACGCTATGGGCATATTCAGTCATCATGCGAGGGATAAGAGGAACCCCTTGAATGAACAGCTCATGAGCCATGCGATAGATTGATATAGCGACGATGCACGGATAACTGAAAACAATTTCATCGGTGTTTTTTGCTGCCGGGTCACCATCAAACGCCGCTTGAACGTCTTCTTCGAGAATATCTCGAATGACGGGAATTTTTTTAAAGAAGGTGAGGGTTTGGTCGCAGGAAAGAAGAAGGCACTCTGCATGAGACATTCCATCGATGGGAAGTTCTTCACCGTAGGCTTTAGCGATTTCAGATCGAAGTTCATCAAAGAGCTGGTATAATTTCCCTCCAACATAGTATTCAACATTGAGCCAACAAAGATTAGTTCGACCAATGTATCCAGGGAAAAGCAGTTCTCTGAGCTCTTCGGTTATACGGATGACGTTGTAACGAGAGGGGAACTGTTTTTTTTCAATATTGGTGATTAATTCAGTTTTTTTATAGCTTTCTACCAGCGCTTTCGCCATGTCGCCAATGGCAACTTTCCTGTCAGTATCCATGGTGGTCTCCTCAGAAGCTATTAATGACACTAACGACTTTCGATATTAGGGTTGAAGGGACGGGGGTATCGAGACATTTGGCTTTGATGATATTCCAGAGATTTCTTTCGAATTCAAATTTTTCACAACATTTTCGACATAGCTTCAGATGTTCTTCGATCTCTTTACGCTCTTGAGGAGTGAGTACCTCCCCATCGAGGTAAAGATACAATTTTGCTACTGCTTCTTTGCAGTCCATTCTTCATTTGTCCCCTTTTCAATACTATTTTTTTGTGAAGAATATTCCCAAAGAATATTCTGCAATATTTTTCGGCCTCGATATAATCGAGACATGACGGTACCGATTGGAATATCCAAAATGTCAGCGGTTTCTTTATATGAGAAACCTTCTACCAAGGTTAAAACCACGACTGATTTAAATTCTATAGGAATATTGTCAATGGCATTTTGGATATCTTCTTTGGTTAATGTATTTAACAGAGCCTGTTCGGGACTTATTCCTTCAAATGCCGGTTGGAAAGAAGTTTCTTCCTCCATCTCATCCAATGAAGGAAGCTTGTCGCGTTCTCGTACCCTATAATAGTTGTTAATAAAGGTATTGGTTAATATTTTAAAAATCCATGCTCGAAAATTGGTTCCTTTTTCAAACCGTTCAATAGCGGCAAATGCCTTGGTGATGGTTTCCTGAACCAAATCTTCAGCATCTTCACGGTTCCTGGTCATTCTCAAGGCGGTTCGGAACAAGGCACCCAGTTCGGGCAATAAAAGCTCTTGGTAAAGCTTTTTTTGTTCATCTTTGGTTTTAAGCATTACAATTTTCCTGCCTTCATGAGTCTTTTAAGAAATCAGCGTTTTTCAGATTCTCGAGATCTTTATGAAACTCGATGATTTCATCAATGGTAATTTGGCCTTTCGGTTTATCTTTTTTCTTTTTTCGAGAAATACGTGCCACATCCTCCATTTTATCCAAATTGAAGGTTGCTTCCCCAAATTCACGACAATATGAGCAGATATATCGAATATATGCAGAGCCTCGATAAGCGGGAATTTTATAAATACCAATTTCAGTGATGTCATCAGCATTAATCAGGGCTTTGCAGTTTTTACATCTTAATGGAAGTTCTTGCATCTTTTCCTCCCGGAATATTTTCTCATTTGAGTGTATTCTATCAAGTGAAATGAAAGAGTACAAGTTCCCGGATTGAGTCGAAAAATTTACCTCAAAGGTTTTTCTTCTTTTATTTCAGTAGACTGCCATGCTGCGTGGCAGCACCAGGTGAGGATGGAAACACCAAAATGTTGAGTTGTTGAGAGGTTGAGGTGTTGAGTTGGAAAAGATCAAAAGATGAGATCCTCACGCCATACTCTTGAATTCTTTCTCCACGTGTATACATG
>CAYSWT010000085.1:0-8235 GCA_964434845.1 uncultured Atribacterota bacterium
ATTGCAAGCATGAGGAGAGTAGCCTCTTTCCGAGTCATCTATACCCACCCCCTTTTACAAAATTGACTCTAAATGAATTATATCAAATAATTTAGTTATGGGATTCTTGTATGCTTAGAAAAATAATTTATATTGAATTACCCCCCCGGAAAGATTGCTCCACCCGGGGGGTAATTCTTAGAGCCTACTCATCATTCATACATTCATTTCATCATTTCCTGGACATTCCGCATTCCTTCTTCAGCAGTAATAGCTGGATATATACTGATGGTGAAAAAATCATCCCAATCTGAAATGGCATTCAACATTAATTGAACATTATCAGTTTCAACAATCTGGACTACATTAGGGTATTCGTTTGCAAGCCAGTATTCCCCCAATAAACGAGTTCCTTCTGGAGCCTTCCAACTCATTCTCCGCTCGGTTCTTTCTTTACTCGTTCCGCCTTTTGCGTTACACAGAACAACGAATAACATAATTTTCCCTCCTTTTTTATAATCCCAGGCCTGGAAAGCAATAGTGATGAGGTCATCACATTCCCTCCATTTGGGTATATCTTATTTCAATTCTTCCAGACGTTGATTGATTTCGCTCAACCTACGTTCGAGGTATTTTTTCTTACTTTCAAGAATTTCTTTCTCCTCTTCTTTGCTCAAATGGTGATGGTGTTCATAGAAAATATGCCGACCGTGCCATGGAGGAGAGGTTTCATAAATTGGAGAATATAAAAGTGGAGCTCCACACTCACTACAGAAATTTGGACCTTCAAGGTTGCAACAATAATGCCTATACATAGCTTTACCTCCTTTCTTGAAGAAAAACCATATGCATTATTTAAGGTGGGAGTAAAGTGGTCTGAGATTTGCAAGAACATATGGTTTTACTGAACAGATTCATTTTCAAAGAAGTTGGCATAAATTCTGAATGAATAGTATAACCAAAAGGTAAGGTGATTATTCACGCTTTATTTTTTTTCTTAAATAAAAAAAGGCCAGGGAGACAAACCCTGACCTTATAAACCTACCTTTGTATTCCTGGGCAATTTATTAAACCACCTTTTTCAAGGATTTCCTAACTGCATATTCCGGATGAATCCGACCACCTTTTCCGTTTCATGCCGACCAGTAACTCTAATTGATGCCAACCATTTTTGAAGTTAAAAAACGGAATCCCACTCCTAAAAATGAAGAGCGCTGGATAATTTCCACGCGGTAAGATATCCTCCTCATCAACAATCAATAAGGAGGAGAAACAAAGTGTCGCAGAAAGGATTATCCATGCGAAAGATACGGGGAATACTGAAACATCGATATGAATATGGTCAAAGGGTTCGAGCCATAGCTCGGCTTCTTCGTCTTTCTCACAGTACGGTTCTTGAGTATCTCCGTCGAGCTCGAGTCTGCGGCATCGCCTGGCCGCTTCCTGAAGGGATGGATGATGAGGCCCTGGAACGGATGTTGTTTCCCAAAAGACATTGTCCTGTTCCTTCTCGAACCATGCCCGATATCACTTTCCTCTGTATTGAACTCTCGAAAAAGGGAGTGACCTTGAGTCTTCTCTGGGAAGAGTACAAAGAAACCCATCCTGACGGCTATCAGTATTCCCAGTTCTGTCACTGGTTTTATCAGAAAAGGAAAACCCTCGATCGCTCTCTCCGGCAAATGCATCGCTTCGGTGAGAAACTCTTTACCGATTTTGCCGGTCTCACCATCCCCATTCAGGATGCCAAAACCGGCACCACCCAGCCTGCCCACATTTTTGTTGCGGTTTTAGGAGGAAGCAACTCCACCTATATATAAGCCTTCGAACGGGAAGACCTCGGAAGCTGGATGAGCGCTCATCGCCATGCCCTGGAGTTTTTCGGTGGGGTTCCCGAGCTCATCGTTCCCGACAACACTCGCTGTACGGTGAAGAAAACCTCCCGATACGATCCAGACCTCAACCCCATCTTCAGCGATTTTGCAGACCATTATGGCTGTATCATCTATCCCACCCGGGTGAGAAAGCCAAAGAACAAAGCCAAAGTGGAAAATGGCGTCCTCCTGGTTGAACGCTCTCATTCTTGCCCGTTTCCGTCATCACTCCTTTTTTCATCTGGCTGAACTCAACCAAAAAATCAGCGAACTTCGAGACCGACTGAATAGCCGACCATTCCAGAAGATGAGTGGCAATCGAAAGGAACGGTTTCTCCGGTTTGAACAAGGAACTCTTCGTCCTCTCCCACCTATTCCCTATGAGTATCTCCAGATGATGGTGGCCACCGTTCCTCCTGACTACCAACTAAGAGTTGACGGTCACTATTGCAGCGTTCCTCACTCTCAAGTGGGAAAAGGGTTGATTTTCGGGTGAGCCCCCATACCGTTGAAATCATGGCTGGTGGATGTCGGGTAACTTCCCATGAACGCCAATTCGACGAAGGGGGGATGTCCACCATCCCTGATCATCGTCCTTATGCTCACCATGCCTATGTATCCTGGACTCACCAAGCACTCTGGGAATTTGCCGAATATATCGGTCCGGCAACGGTCTCCTTCATACTGGCGATTGCTTTCAACCGCCATCCTCAGGAACTGTTACGGATTGGTCTGGGACTCAAAAAGCTCGCTGCCCAGTATTCGCCAGAACGACTCGAAAAGGGGTGTGAGCGGGTGATTCGTATCAACGCTTTATCCTTTTCCAGTGTGGAATCCATCTTAAAGCGGGGACTGGACCGGGGGATGGCTCTGTCTCTGGTAAATTGTGAGTGGATCACAGCTCATCACCATCTCCTCATCACCGGTCCAATTGGGATTGGAAAAACTTATCTCGCCAACGCGTTCGTGTACCAAGCCTGCCGGCTCGGGTATACGGTGTTCAACGAGTGAACCTCACGTTTCTTAGATCTCTTAAGAGGAAGTCGTTTGGATGGGCGGTATCCAGCCTTGGTTCGGAAGATTCAAAAGATGAAGCTGCTCATACTCGATGACTTTGGCATGGTTAATTTCACCCCCAATGATGCCCGGAATGGAACTGGGTTGGTATGCATGGTGATTCAAGTCCCAGTGGAGCATTGGTATGATACTTTTCCTCTTCCAACAATTGCCGATGCTATCATGGATCGATTGGTTCATAACTCATACCAGATTGAAATGCGAGGTGAATCGATGAAAAAAAGAATTCCCATCTTGATGCTAGCTCAACCATGGTGGATCCTGACGCTAGTGGGGATAATTGAAAAGACCATTATCCCCATCGCCTGGACAATTCTTCAAAACGAGTTACCCACAGTCTCCACCAGCCGACGATGAGATTTTTGATATTTTAAAAGACCCGCCAAAGACAATTTAGTGCACTTTTAAATTTTAAATGACATTCTTAAAAAATATTCCACAAAGATGGAATAATATAATAAAATTCTAAGGATAGGTGGATCACGACTTAATCTCATTTACCAGAAGGTTGTTAGAAAAATATAACATAAGGGAGGGAATAAGTATGACCCCAAGGGAACGTTTTGCTGCTATATGTTCCTTCGAAAGAACCAATGATATCTTTTTTTGGGGAATTGATTCTTGGAACGAGGCTTTTCGGCGTTGGATTCGAGAAGGTATGCCAGTTAAAAATTTACAAAGCAAAAAAGAACTCAACCTTTTTTTACTGGGATGGCAAGATCAGAATGAATGTATCAAGCCCAATGCTGCCATCAAAGGGATGGGAGCCAACAACAATCCTCCCTGGGTTCCGCCTCTTGACCCCCTTTTTGAAACCAAGATTCTTAAAGACGAAGGGGCCCATGTAGTGAAAATTGATTATGACGGTGCCATTGTCCGGAGCATGAAAGACGATCCGGAAGTGATGCCTCAATATCTTGAATATCCAGTGAAAGACAAAAAAAGCTGGGATGAATATAAAAAGCGCTTGGATCCGTATTCACCTGGACGTTGGACTCCAGGATGGGATCGCATGACCGATGATAAATTAACCTGGCCGATTCGGGAAGGACGGGAAGGAGAAAGTTATGAAAAGAGAGATTTCCCCTTAGGAATGATGGCGCTGACTCTTTTTGGAATGCCACGTAACTATATGGGATTGGAAAATATCAGCATCGCCATCTATGATAATATCGCTCTGGTTGAAGAAATGATCGAATGGCATTGTTATCTTTCCTATGAAATGCTTAAAAAGGTTTTTCAGACGGGTATCACACTTGATTGGGTTTGGTTGTGGGAGGATATGTGCTATAAAAAGGGGTCGCTGGTGTCGCCTGAATTCGTAAAGAAATATATGGTCCCTCGCTATCGGAGAGTAGTAGATATTTTAAGGGAGAATGGAGTGAAAGTACTCATACTCGACAGCGATGGCAATACCGAAGAACTTTTACCCATCTGGATCGATTGTGGAATCAACGCACATTATCCATTCGAAATTGCCAGTGATATGGATCCAATCCGTTTGAGGAAAAAGTATGGGAAAAACCTGATCATTGTCGGTGGTGTAGATAAACGAAGTCTTTCCAAAGGGAAAAAAGAGATCGACGAGGAAGTCGCCAAGGTCAAAGAATTGATCAAATACGGTGGCTATTTCGTCAACGTTGACCACCACATTCCACCTGATGTGTCATACGAGAATTTAAAATATTTCCTCAATCAAGTTCACCAATTAAGTGACTATCCCGAAATCCGCAGGATGATTGAGTAAAATAGAATAAAAGTATGATCCAGAAACATCATAAGTTACAGGGAGTACCGGAGACATGGGTAAAAAATACCTTGTATACTTCTTTTATAAGAAGGATGAATTATGCCAAGAATGAGGGGAAACAAATTTCAACTCAAAATGCCCAAGTACCAGGTACTTGAACTTTAAAAGGGAAAGTTAATTAATGAAATTCTTCTCCAATATCATTACTCTTTGCAAAGGAGTCACGAATGATTAAGGAGAAATACTCAACTTTATAAAACTTATGTTTTCCTTTTTATTACATTTATCTTGTTATTAGTATCTTCCCATCGACTAGTATGGAGAAGATACTAATAATGGTTGAGAATTACATAAGCGAACCGTTTCAGCAATTTGATAAAAGCAATGAACGGTTTTAAATGACTTTCGAAAGCCACCTGACACTATTCTTCCAAGGCTTTTTAAGCTCAAGCTGGATAGCGATACTGCTATAGTTAGTTAACTATCCTTGAGGATATAAACCGCCATGCCAGGTTGTGGCAATAAATGAAAATGGAAATATCTTTTCTAAAATGTCGTATGAGCACCTTCCAGGTACGAATTCATAATGATATCGCAGCAGTGACGGGAATGTTTTCCTCCCGTCCCTCATTCTTTTTCGTTTTTACATCCTACGCCGTAGACGGAATGCTCTCCGAAGGATGGGACGCCAAGACAGTGACGCACATTATGGGCTTGCGGGCTTTCACCTCTTAATAACTTAGGTGACAGGCACCTGTCAATCTTAGTTCCATTTTGTTCCCTCCTGTCTTAAAAAAATCACCTTGAGGTAGGATAATTGATATCAGGATTTTTAGATGAGGTAACGATAGGAGTTCATCAAGATTTTAGATGATTCAATTCGAACATTTGTAAAGAAAAGAGAAATAATATAAAATGCTGGGAGCTAATCACCAGAGGCGAGTCCAGTGATGTTAAATAGGCTTGGTGAGAGAGCGTAAGAGCAGAAAGCCTTGATTGAAGTGCTTTCGTGTTCTTTGGTGAAGCCAATTGCAGACGCGCTGGACTTAGGATCCAGTGGATAATCCATAGGGGTTCAACTCCCCTCTGTCGCACAATAACTTTTTGGTTTTGTTTGAATGTTGGTTTAGAATTTTAACCGAAGAGGTTGTGCTTTCCTCAACTTCCAATTGCTTCTTTTTTCGTTACTGGTACTGCAGTTATAACTTCATACAATTTTGATCATCATAAAAAAGTGAGACAATGACGATGAGGTGTGACCATGAACCGGGATGTTAAGGAATCCGATCGGATGAATTCCTTCCTGAAATGCGAAGGTGTAACCAAACATTATTTTCTGAAAAAAGCTCTCAATGATGTTTCATTCAAGGCGGAGCGAGGGATCATTATCGGACTGATCGGTCCCAATGGCAGCGGAAAAACGACTTTATTGAAGACAATATTCGGTTTGTGCCGACCAACCAAGGGAAGAGTCCTTTTTGAAGGAAAATATCCCGATCGATCCACGAAAGCCAAAATCGCCTTTCTTCCGGAAATTGATCATTTATATGATTGGATGACGGTGCATCAAACCATCAATTTTATATCTCCCTTTTATCCGGATTGGGAGAAAGTACGGATGGCAAAACTTTTTGACCTCTTGAACCTGGATGAAAGAATGGAAGTTGGGAAACTTTCCAAAGGTCAAAGGGCTCGTCTGAAAATTCTTCTCACCCTCAGCCGACGATCATCATTGGTTCTTCTTGATGAACCGTTATCTGGAATCGACCCGGTTTCTCGGAGGAAAATTCTTCAGGCAATAAACAGTGAGTTCCGGGCAGAGGAACAGACCATCATTTTGTCTACCCATGAGGTGTTAGAGGCCGAAAGTATTTTTGATCGAATTATCATCTTAGAGCAGGGAAACATCAAGTTGATGGGTAATATCGACGATATTCGGCAAAAGAGTGGAAAATCCATTCGAGTTCTGCTTGAGGAGGTGTATGGATAATGGCGAGATACTGGTCTTTACTCAAGAAAGAACTACGAACCTCGAGAATGAGTTTTTTTATTCTATTGTTTTCTATTATTGCTTGGGATGTATTCCTCTCGACCCGATCCAATAGCTGGGATAAAACACTTATTTTCGTTCTCAGCTTTGTACCGGTGGTCGTTCTTCCCTTTTATGCTTTCGTTGGTGGATTTTCATCATTTCGAGAGGAATGGCAGGATAAAACGATTTATCTTCTCCTCTTGTTGCCAGTGAGAGGGACAACCCTGACCAGTGTAAAATTGCTCTCGGTATTTATTGAAATCCTGGTTTTTGTTACGACTATTTTCATCGGTGTTATGATATTCGGGCAAAAGGCTTTCCCAGTGACAATGCCCTATCAGGTGCTGATACAGGGGGGGTTGATTCTCTCGATCGCCATGCTCATGCTGGCTACGATGAGTCAATTTGCCTATCTTGCCGGTCGATTGTTTGAGCGATTTCAATGGTTGGTCAGTCTCTGGGTATTTATTTTATTGTGGTGGGGAATTGGTCGTCTCTCCAGTCTTCTCTCCTATTTATTGAAATGGTTACCGGATATCCAGGTGAAATGTTGGCAAATTTCTGGAATATGGGACTATCTCGGAGAAGGAACTGTTCCTCCAACCTTTTCGATTCACAGTGCTGCGCTGGTGGCAGTGATTCTCAGCTATCTTATTATTTTCTTCCTTGGTTCTTGGTTTTTAGAAAAATATGCTGAAATATGAGATCACATCTTTGTCAGATAAGTACCCTGGCACCATCGACGGATGAAAACTCATCCTTTCTGAAATAGATAATAATAAAAGATGAGATTGCCACGACCTCAGCCTTGGATGCTTTTTCCAAGGCTATCTTTTGATATTTGATTTGTTCTGTCTTACGCCGTAGGCTGTCGGTCTCTCAATGATAGATTCTTTTAACCGTTTACTTTTTCCATTTCGCTTCATTTCCAGGATAGGAGAGAATTGAAAGATGAGATTTCGAAGTATATTTTTTATCATTTTGGTGATTTTGACTCTCATTGCTGTAGTGGATATATCTCGAGGAGGACTTCAAAAAATTGTGAACGAGATGAGTCAGGCGGTGATTCTACCGGCTCCTTCAGGAGGAACCAAAGCCCTCGACGATAACTGGTTTGACTCCTCCTCGCCCTAAATAACCGGGCGTCCTTTTCTTCAAGTTGCAAGGTCGAGATAAAATATTTATAATGAGGAAAGTTCGCTGTCAGCGGAAATGTAAGATACAATGTTATTTTTATACCTCGATGAAAGGAATCGAGGTATATTTTTTATATCTGGAGTCATTCATTTTACAGGTAATCCACTTCATTTGGTCGAAACGGGAGATGTCATCTGAGTCCGGTGAGGGAATAAAAAACTGCTTTCTATCATTTCACATAAATGGTAAAAAATGTTAAAATTCTTTGATTATAGAACATAAAGGGTATACCTTGATATTCAATATCAATATACTGAAAAACTCAATTTACAGTGTATAATTCAAAAAGTAAATTTCAACCGATTCTTTTCGTTTCGGGCGACATA
>CAYSWT010000086.1:0-8139 GCA_964434845.1 uncultured Atribacterota bacterium
TTACAAGACAGGCCGATTCCAACTGAAACGGGCATGCCTCCGCCAACTATTGCTATGGCAGGAATAGCTCCAACTGAAATATCACCCATATGCATGGAACCGCCTTTCCCTTTACAACAACCGGTTGATTTGGCAAACATCTCTGCCATCATCGATTCCAACGGAACACCCTTCGCCAGGCAGTGACCGGCAGGTCGGTGAGTCGAAGTCATATAATCGTCTTTCCTTAAGTCAAAAAGTACCCCCACTGCACATGCCTCTTGCCCCTGAGATTGATGAATGGTTCCGGGCATGACTCCTTCTAAAAACAGATAATAAATTTTTTCTTCATATTTTCTGATTAAGTACATCTTCTCGTACATCTTCATGGCTTTTCCCTTGCTGATATCAGATTGCATAATGATCACCCTACATTCTTTTTTGATAGTTTCATTGTATTCTATCCCAGAAATACCGTGAACTGTAAGCAGTTTTAAAAAATCACTAATCACCCTCATCCTCACCTTCTCCCATCAAAGGAGAAGGGATTTAATGCCGTCATCCCGAGCCCTTGTTTTTTGAGGGCGTGAGGATCTCATCCTTTTTCTTGATCCTTTTCTCCCCATCTGCCATTTTCCAACTCAACACCTCAACGACTCAACACCTCAACAATTGAAATTTTCATCTTCAAATGGTGCTGCGAAGCAACATGGCGATCTATTCTTTTCACCCAGCCCTATCTTGAGGAAAGAGCGAAAGTTGTTGGGGTATGGTAAAACGTTTCCCGGGAAAAAGGAGGTAGGGAGCGGCATTTTGGGCACGGACTCCGAGAACTTGCAGTGATTTCAAATCTCGGAAAGCGCTTTCTTTGCGGTGTTTGATGATACGTTTGGCGGAAATGGGACCGATACCCGGAACCCGAATCAGCTCTTGATAGGAAGCAGTGTTAATTTCGATGGGAAAATTTTCAGGATGGTTTGTTGCCCAAAGGGTTTTGGGATCGATTTCAAGGGGAAGATTCCCATTCGGATTAAAGATGAATTCATTGAGATGGAAGCCATATTTGCGAAAGAGAAAATCGGCCTGATAAAGGCGATGCTCTCGCCAGGTGGATTCCGGGTGCTTTTCTGCCAGAGGCGTTCCGGAGATGGGATGAAAAGCACTGTAATAGGCACGTGCCATGGAGAAATCCTGATAGAGGGTGCATACCGTTTTCATGATGGACAAATCGCTCTCTTCGCTCCCACCCACCACCAATTGAGTGGTAAAGCCCGCTCTGGCAGCGAGCCCTTTCCGAGAGAGCTCCCGCAGAGAGTGGAACTTGTTCCAGATCAGGTTAAAATTCTTTTGGGGAGCGATCTTTTTGAGATAGGCTGGATCCGGTGCTTCAATATTGATCGAAACCCGGGTTGCCAGCCTGACGGCGGTTTCGATATAATCGGTGGTGGATTCAGGAAGAATCTTTAAATGGATGTATCCGGGAAAATGGAATTTATAGCGCAGTATTTCGGTCACTTTTATCATGTCTTCCATAGTGCGGAAGGGATTACGATCGACTGCCGAGCTGAGAAACAACCCCTTTACCAGCCCTTTTTGGTACATATTGAGGAATAGTTGCACCAACTCTTCCGGCTGGAAACGTGATCGATCCCCCGGACGGCCTTCCCGGTTTCCGCAATAATAGCAATTGTGGATACAATTATTTGAAAGCAAAATTTTTAAAAGATTAATCCGTTCTCCATCAGGTGTCACCGCCGGATAGATCCATCCTCCTTGGGGATGCCGTTTCCGTTCGATCTGGTTCGCACAGGCTCCACATAAATCGAACTGCGCCGATTCACCTAATATTTTTACCTTTTGGTCAAGATCAATAGTTTTCTTATTTATTGGGATCATAATATTATTATAAACCTCATTTACGCTTTTAGGAATATTTTATATTATATTTATGACAGATGGGATATTATAATAAATCATAAGGATGACTGGCATATCCTTTCGCGCCAGCCGAGGATGAATATGTGGGGGTTTGGCAGTAATCATATTATCGAGTAAAA
Source organism: uncultured Atribacterota bacterium (assembly GCA_964434845.1). GTDB lineage: Bacteria > Atribacterota > Atribacteria > Atribacterales > Atribacteraceae > CAYSWT01. The sequence goes on from CAYSWT010000086.1 coordinate 2,037, forward strand.
TCTTGGTAAGAAAAGAGCTTGCCTGATTTTTCTGTCGCTCAATACGATAACTACCAAAGGTGGTGGACGGTTTGAATGGAGATGCCTTGTTTACCCTCAATTGTGGAATGTATATCATTAGTTCCGGATATGACGGGAAATACAACGGGATGATCATCAATGCCCTGGTGCAGGTCACCGCTTTTCCCAACCAGATTATCGCCAGTGTCAACAAAGAAAGCCTGACCCTAGAATATATCAAAAAAAGCGGTTTATATAATATATCGGTTCTCGATAAAGACGCTCCTTTGCAGCTCATCGGGCGCTTTGGTTTCCAAACCGGAAGAAAAGTCGATAAATTTGTGAATACTCCCAACCTCCTTGGGAAAAATGGTATTCCCATCGTCAGCGAACACACCGTTTCCTATATGGAAACCAAGGTCATCTCCAAACTTGATGCTGGTACTCATGTCTTGTTCCTGGGCGAAATTCTGGAATCAGAATTTCTCACCAAAGCCGAACCGATGACCTATAATTATTACCGCGACGTCAAAGGTGGGAAGGTCCCCCGCACCGCTGCCACCTATCACGCTGAAGAAGCCGAAAAAACTGAAATCGAACGTTACCGATGTACCGTCTGCGGGTACATCTACGATTCCCGTTACGGCGATCCCGATTCTGGAATCCAGTGCGGTGTCGCTTTTCATGATCTCCCTGACGACTGGGTTTGCCCCATCTGCGGCGTCGGCAAAGAAAAGTTTGTGAAAATGTAAAAGGCAGTTTACTATATAATCTATCCATCAGGAGGTGTAGGGAATGAAGAACTTTGAATTTTACAATCCGACACGGGTGTTTTTCGGAAAAGGTGAAACAGAACGGGTAGGAAAAGAAACTAAGAAATACGGAAAAAAGGTGCTCATGACCTATGGTGGGAAAAGCATCAAACAAAATGGGCTCTATGATCGAGTGAAGAAAAACCTCCTGGAGAATGGCTTGGAGGTATTTGAATTGGGTGGCATTCAACCCAACCCACGGGTAAATAGCGTCCGTCAAGGGATCGAAATCTGTAAAAAAGAAAATATCGATATCATCCTCGCAGTAGGTGGCGGGAGCGTCATCGATGCTTCCAAGGTGATGGGAGCCGGAGTGTTCTACGACGGTGATCCCTGGGATTTTTGTACCGGGAAGGCAAAACCAACTGGCACACTCCCTCTGGCAACAATTTTAACCTTGGCAGCCACTGGCTCGGAAATGAACCACAACGCGGTTATTTCCAATGACGAGACCATGGAAAAATTAGCGGTCGTTGACCCTCATATTTTTCCCACCTTTTCCATCCTCGATCCGGAAAACACCTTAACCGTTCCCCGTGATCAAACGATTAATGGAATCGTCGATATCCTGGCTCACGTGTTTGAACAATACTTCCATGAAACCCCTGAAGTTCCTCTTCAGGATCGGATGGCAGAAAGTATCATTCAAACCGTGATCGAAACCACTCCACAGGTTTTGAAAAATCTACATGACTACAACGCCCGGGCTACCATCATGTGGTGCGGAACTATTGCCCTTAACCATCTGATCGGATGCGGTGTTGATGACGACTGGGCTACCCATAACATAGAGCATGAACTCAGCGCCATCTACGATATTCCCCATGGTGCCGGCCTCGCTATTGTATTCCCTCAATGGATGAGATATGTTCTTGACCTTATTCCTCACAAATTTGCCCAATTTGCCGAGCGAGTGTGGAACCTTACCCGGAACGGGAAATCCGACCGTGAACTTGGGTTGGCTGCCATTGAACGTACCAAGCAATGGCTCCACCAGATCGGCGCTCCAACAACCTTACGAGAAGTGAATATCGGTGAAGAACGACTGGAAGAAATGGCTGCCAAAGCAGTGAAAAAAGGACCTTTAGGGAGCACCAGGAAACTCTACCAGGAAGATGTGCTTGCTATTTATAAAATGTGTCTATCTTAGAAATACAGTGAGTAGTGAGTCGTGAATAGTGAGTAGTTTAAAAAAATCACCTTCATCCTCACCCATAATTATAGTGTTGTCATCCTGAACGAGGTCTTAACCAAGTGAGGATCTCATCTTTTTATTTTTTTCAACTCAACAACTCAACATCTCAACATCTCAACATTTTGGTATTTCCATCCTCACATGGTGCTGCAAAGCAGCATGGCGGTCTATCCTGATGATGCTGTAAGTAGGAAATAGTTTACACCATCATTATAGCAGCGCACCCATCCTTAAACAAAAAAATACCCTGAAGACAGGTTTAATCTTCAGGGTATTTTTTTGTTGTCAACCATCATCTTTCCTGCTATAATGGCCTTCGTGACGTGGGCGAATAGCTCAGCGGCGGAGCACTTGCCTTACACGCAAGGGGTCGCAGGTTCAAATCCTGCTTCGCCCACCACTTTCAATTCCAAAATTCAACGGCGAATCTTTTCTAAATTGCTCACTACCACGGCGATAACGATGATTACTCCAACAGCCAAGGTCTGGAAGTAAGAGGAGACATTGAGGATATTGAGTCCGTTCTGAACGATACCCAGCAGAATGACACCCAAGAAAGTCCCGGCAATGGTCCCTCTCCCTCCTTCAAAGGTCACTCCACCGATAATGGCTGCGGCAAGTGACCGCAATTCATAGCCCTCACCGGCATTGGCCAGCACATTTCCCAGACGGGAGATCAGCACCAGAGATGCCAGACCAATAATGGCTCCGCTCAAAGTGTAATTGATGATTTTCAGGCGATCGACGTTGATACCAGACAAATAGGCGAGTTGTTCGTTGCCGCCCATGGCAACCAGGCGCCGCCCGTATTTGGTATAGGTAAGTAAAAAATGAGTGGCAAATACCATCAGAATAACCACAATCATCGGCATCGGGATACCAATAACCCGTCCGCGCCCTAAAAACTGAAAATTCCCCTTCAAAGAGAGGAAGAGACCCTGAGAAATAACCAATGCTAATCCGTAATAGACATAATTCATCCCCAAGGTCACAATCAGCGGGATGCATTTGCTCTTACTAACGATCACTCCATTGATAAAACCACAGAGGATAGGTAAACAAAACCCGATCAGTATGGCAAAAGCCACGTTCGATCCCCGCATCACTAAGGTACAAATAACCACGCTTGAAAGACCAATCATCGAACCGATTGATAAGTCGATACCACCTGAAATGAGCAGCAGTGCCATAGCCATGGTGGCAATACCTAACACTGTGATTTGCTGAAAAACGGCAAATAAATTTCCCCAAGTTAAAAAACGGGAGTTCATCGATCCAAAAACAATCGACAAGAGTACAATCACGATCAAAAGAAAAAATGATTGGTTTCGAAAGAAAGCGGGTAAGCTCTTGACAGCCCGATCATTGGTACGGTCTTCACTTTTCGGATTGTCCATCATCGGTCACCCCAAAAGCATAAGATATGATATTTTCTTCGGTAATTTCCTTATCGTTCAGCTCAGCAATAATGCTCCCATTTTTCACCACGATCACCCGGTCGCTTAAGGCTATCAGCTCCGGCAACTCAGATGAAATCATGATAATCGATTTCCCGTCTCGGGCAAGAGCAGTCATGAGTTTATAAATTTCATTTTTGGAATTAACGTCGATCCCGATGGTCGGTTCATCAAAAATCAAAATATCCACATTCTTAAACAGCCATCGGGCAAGTACCACTTTTTGCTGGTTCCCACCGCTCAAGAATCTGACTTCCTGGTTCGGAGATGGAGTCTTGATATCCAACTCTTGAATAGAGTGTTCAACGTCACTTCTTTCTTTCGATAAATTCAAAATGATTCCGGGAAATTGGTCTAATCCGGCAATAGTGATATTCTTGATCACGCTAAGGTTAAGCGCTAATCCGGTTTTGTGCCGATCTTCAGTAATAAATCCGATCCCAGTCTGGATAGCATCTTGGGGTGAATGGATATCAATACGTTTCCCTCGGTACCAGACCTCACCGCTGGCTATGCGATCCATACCAAATAAAGCTCGAACAATTTCGGTCCGGCCTGAGCCAACCAGACCGGCGATTCCCAGGATTTCTCCTCGTCGAAGGGTAAAGTTGATTTCAGGAGAGTGACGTCGCAAGCAAAAATTCCGGACTTCCAGAACGACTTCACCAATAGTATTTCGGTCTTTCTTATAAAAAATGTCAACCGATCGCCCCACCATTTCTTTGGTGAGCAAACTCAAATCGATATTTTTATCGGGGTTTTCATGGGTCGCCACCACTTGACCATCTTTAAGCACAGTGATCCGGTCGGCGATTTCCGAGATTTCTTCTAAACGATGCGAGATATAGATTACGCTGATTCCCCGTCGGCTGATATCTTTAACCAGATTCAACACCACCTCGATATCGTTGATGTTGAACATAGCGGTCGGCTCGTCCATAATCAGCACTCGGGGTTCATAAGTCAGGGATTTAACCACCTTGACGAATTGTTGCTCCGCCGCACATAATTTCTCGACCGAGGTCTCCGGATTGAGACGAATACCTATGGAATCGATGATTTTTTGAGTCGCCTGTACCATCTCTTTATAATGAATCAATCCAAAACGATTCACCTTTTCGCGTCCGACAAATACGTTTTCAGCGACGGTCATCTGCGGTACCAGAATATTTTCCTGGTATATAACCTGGATCCCAAGTGATTGAGAAAGGAAGGGAGTGAGATATTTATAGGCTTTCCCGTGGATAAACAATTCACCGCTATCAGGCTTCATACTTCCGGTGAGAATTTTAATGAAAGTCGATTTTCCGGCACCATTCTCACCAACGATACAGTGAATTTCACCTTGATGTAAATCAAATGACACATCAGAAAGAGCTTTCACCCCTGGAAAGATTTTTGAGATATGATTCGCACGAATAATAATATTTTCTTTAGGTTCAGATGCTACCATCGGTCTATCTTCTTTCCGTATGAGAATAAACAAGAGGCGCCCTCCCTTATTGCAAAGAAGGGCACCTTGGTGAAATTATTCAATACCGCCGATGTATTGCAGAGCTCGTTCGTAGTTGTTCTCGTTAATCTCCCAGGAAATTGCTTCGGCGAGATTGTCTTTGGAAACCGGGATAATTGGAAGCGGGATAAACTTTTGGGGTTGTTTTCCTTTGGTCACAAACTCATACAAATTCTTGAAAGTAATTAAACCCTGGAGTGAAACCGGTGCACTCATGGTGGCATCCAGATCACCTTTTTCAATCATTTCGATTCCATGGGGACCACCACCGGTGGCAACTACTTTCACTTTTCCAAACAGACCGGCATCTTTAAGGGCATTGATGACTCCGGTCGCCATCTGTTCATTGTTCGCAAAAATCACATCGAATTCGAGCCCTGACTGAATGGCATTCTGGGTGACGTTCATGGCTTTCTCGGCACCCCAGTCGGTGGGCTGAGTGGAAACTAATTGCACAGTTCCGAACTCTTCCAACGCTTTATGAAGACCCTTTTCATAGAGCTCGGTGATCCCCATTCCTGGGGCACCCATAACGTAAAACAGTTTGCTTTTAGGATATTTTTCACTAATAAATTTCCCGGCTGCATACCCGATGTCATCATATTGACAGGCAACGCAGGCAATATAGGTAGGGGTATTTTCCGCAGGAAGTGAGTTCTCAAAAGTAACCGGGATACCGGCTTTATTCGCCATTTCCGACATGGTGACATCCAGTTCAGGAGTCATGGTAAACACCGAAATTCCGTCGACCTTTTTAGTAATCAGGTCTTCCATCGAGGAGACTGCCTTCTCCAGGTTGCCTTCCGGATCGAGCACGATGGTCTCGACACCTTTTTGCTTCGCCGCATATTCAAAAGCTAAAATCGAGTAGTTGTTCCAAATATCTTTCCGGCTGAAAGCAATGTAACCGAAGGTCAGTTTTTTGTTTTCCTCGGCAAAGGCGACACTGACCAAAAGAACCGAGATGAACGCTACCAGCAGGATAACGCTCAACCCCCTCACTGCAGTTTTTTTCATGGTGCTGTACCTCCCTTTCATATAGGATATGATACTGAATATTATTATACCCTTGATAGCCGAAGCCGGTTCGATTTCTACCAATATTTTAAATATTTCATCTATCCTG
>CAYSWT010000087.1:0-8122 GCA_964434845.1 uncultured Atribacterota bacterium
CGCCAAAAGTTTCCATCATCTATGGTGCCGTTTCACGGCATGGCGGTCTATCCTGAAAATACAGTGACGAGTGATCAGTAACGAGTGAACAGCAAACAATGAAAACTCATTTTATTCAGGATATTCAATCATTCCATTCACCGAACCTCTCCCTTTGGATAAAGGGAGATTGAGAGGGATTCGATTGGTGAACCAACAAATTCAAATCCCCCTTTGCTAAAGGAGGAGATTGATCTGCGAAAAGGTATTTTCATTGTCATATGATGCTGCGTAGCAGCATGGCGGTCTACTCAATAAACCCTTTCTTTTTAAAAGTCGCTTCCATCTCACTGACCAGTTTCCCAAACTTGGTGAGGAGATTGTCGATGGGGCGGGTTGAAAGCATGTCCACTCCAGCGGCCTTGAGGACTTCGATTGGATAATCGGAGCTTCCGGCCTTGAGGAAGTTGAGATAGTTGCCGATGGCTTCTGGTTTCCCGGCGATAATATTATTCAAAAGCTCGTTGGAAGCCGATAGAGAGGTAGCATATTTATAAACATAGAAGTTCATATAGAAATGGGGAATGCGCGACCAGCCACGACTTGCCAGTTCATCAACCACAAAATCTGGGCCATAATATTTTTCTAAAAGTTCTTTCCAGATAGTGCTTAATGATTCGTAAGAAAGCGCTTCTCCTTTTTCCACCCGATCATGAATGGTTTGTTCGAACTCCGAGTACATCACTTGAGTATAAACCGTTCCCCGGATGTTTTCGATCAGTTTATCTAAGAAATAGAGTTTTTCATCATCATTTTTGGCATTTTGGATCAGATATTCCAACATCAGGTTTTCGTTCATGGTGGAGGCAACTTCGGCGGTGAAAATCGGGGTTTGCGAGTTCACATATTTTTGGGCGGTATTGGTATAATGAGAATTGAGGGCATGACCCATTTCGTGTGCCAGAGTGAGCATAGAATCGGCAGTATTGTCATAATTCATCAAGATATAGGGATGGGTATCATAGGCACCCCAGCTGTAACCACCGGTGCCTTTGTTTTCGGTTTCATAAACATCTATCCACCGGCTCTCAAAGCCTTTTTTCAACATATCGAGATATTCTTCTCCCAGGGGTTTTAACCCATCGAAAAGTATTTCCTGAGCATTTTCATAGGGGACAGTTAAGGTGTAATCGGCTACCAGGGGAACATACATGTCATAGATCTGAACTTGATCCAACTTAAAGACTTTTTTCCGCAAGGCGACGTATTGGTGAAGGTAAGACAAGTTATTATTTACTGCTTTAATGAGGTTATCATATACTTCTTGTGGTATATTTTCTCCGGAAAGCGAGGCTTCGAGGGAGGAGTTATATTTTCGAGCCTGGGCATAAAACCAGTTCTTTTTGACTTCTGAGTTCAAAGTCGTGGCCAGGGTGTTTTTTACTTTATCATATGAACCAAGCATCCCTTCGTAGACACGTTTGCGTAATTCCCGGTCTGGGTTTTGCAGGTATCGGTAAAAAACTCCTTCTGATAGTTGAACTTCTTCGCCCTTCTCGTTTTGAACTTTAGGAAAGACCATATCGGCTTCGGTAACCTTATCGAATATCACTGAAGGAGAGCTGGCCATATCGGATGCTTTGGCTAACAATTCTTCTTCGGGTTTAGACAGGGTATGTGGTTTTAATTTCAACAATACATCCAAAGCGTGACGATAATCCACTAAGGCTGGATTGTCTATATATCCTTTGATGACACTTTCCGGTTGGTCCAACAACTCTGGTCTTACGAATGATCCAGCAGCTGCAACTTGTGAATAAAGGGTTTCAGCTCGAGAACTCATTTCTGAGGCGGCACTATCGTCTTGATTTTCATCGGCTTTCATGTAAGCATAGACATATACTTTGTCCATTAAACGTGACATGTCATTGTCTAATTGGAAACAAGCCAAGACATTCTCGGCATTTGTCAATTTGCCCCGGAAAGCTTCCATTTTGGAAATATATTCGTTCTGAATCTTCACGAAATCTTTTTTCCATTCTTCCTGGTTGGGGTAAATATCTTCCAAGCTCCACTTAAACTTCTCTTCGATCTGACTTCTTGGCACGGGACCCTCCACAGCCCAAACAGTGAATTGGATACTGGTGAATAGAATAATTAATCCGATGAAAAAGATTATCAAATGAGAAAGTTTGCTGTTCATATCAATGCGGTTAACCGCCCTCTCCTCCTTTTTAAATTGATAATGTAATGCAATATTATTATTTTACGAAACAACTCCACCGGAATAAATAGGTATCAAGGATTATTTCGCCACCATTTCGCCAATCATTTTTATTATACCCTCTTTGATGAATTCAACTGCCATTGCTGCCAGGATTAAACCCAAGACTCGAGAGAGGACTTCAATCAAACGATTTCCTAAGAGTTGGGTGATCTTATCCGAGAAGAGAAGCAAGAGCCAGGTGATAAAAAGCGAGAGAACCAAGGCGCTGACCGGAGCAAAATAGCCATATTTTTGAGCAAGAATGATGATTGAAGTGATCGCTCCCGGTCCACACAGTAAGGGTGTTCCGATGATGATGGCCGCGACCTTGGTATCGCTCTCTCGTTTAGAGAACTCAAGACCTAAAATTTCTTCAATGCCTAAGATGAGGAGAATCACCCCACCAGCGACAATAAAGCTTGAGAAGGTAATTCCTAAGACCGAAAAGAGGATTTGACCGATAAAAAGAAAAATCAGCATGAGAACGAAAGCGACCAAGACTGCCATAAATGCCTGACTCACCCGGTCTTTCTGGTTCATGTTTCGGGTAAGGGATAAAAAAACCGCCATTCCCAGAAACGGATCGAGAATGATGATCAGCACGATAAATGACTTTATCACCGCATTGAAAAATTCACTCATCGAGACCTCCTCTGGTTTATAATCCTCTTTTCTATCTTATCAATTTTTTTTCATCTTACGCCGTAGACGGCATGGGATGATATACCCTTCATAATTCTCCTCCAAACAACTTTCTGACACCATCATTATATATTATCCTGTAAACGCGGTGAGGAGTGATCAGTAACGAGTGGCCAGTAACCAGTGAAAGTTTTAATAATAATTTGTCATTGCGAGACCTGCAACCTATAGTGTAAAATAGTTCAGTTCAATTTAAAAAAATAACCTTGGGAAAAGCAACCGGCAGCCTACGGCGTGAGATATAAAAATTGGATAAAAACTGAAAGGATAAGCCGCCATTATTATTGTTTTCAGATGGTGCTGCTAAGCATTATGGCGTTCTATTGTTCAATAAAATTGTATTTGTACCAATAGGAGGGTCTCATGGATCGAGGAGAAAAAATTGCAGCGGCAGATGGGAAAAAGAAGGTGGATATACTCCTTATTGATGGAAGGATTGTGAATGTTTTTTCCGCAGAAATTTATTCGGGAAATATCGCGATTTACCAGGATGAGGTTGTTGGTTTTGGAGATTACAAGGCGGATAGAATTATCGATTTAAAGGGGCAGTATGTCGCACCTGGTTTTATCGATGCCCACGTTCACATCGAAAGCTCAATGGTAACTATTCCTGAATATGCCAAAGCGGTAATGCCTTTAGGTACTACTTCTGTAATAATCGATCCTCACGAGATTGCCAATGTGCTGGGTTTAGAGGGATTGCGATTTATGCTGGACTCAGCGGCTTTTACCCCTTTGGGGGTGTATTTCATGCTTTCCTCCTGCGTTCCGACCACCCAGAAGGAAACGTCAGGTGCGAACATTTCCGCCCGTGATATCGAGCTCTTTATCGATCAACCCTGGGTCTTGGGATTAGCCGAAATGATGGATTACCCGGGAGTGATTGCTCAAAATCCAGAAATTATGAAAAAATTACAAATCGTCGATGAAGAGGGAAAAAAGATCGATGGACACGCACCCCAGCTTACCGGGAAGAATTTGGCGGCGTATATTGCGGCTGGTATTGATTCCGATCATGAATGTACAACCATAGATGAAGCCCAGGAGAAACTCAGAATGGGAATGACTATAATGATTCGTGAAGGAACTGCCGCCAAAAACTTAGATGCCCTTTTGCCTCTGGTGAACCATCAGAATGCCCGACGCTTCCTTTTGTGTACCGATGATCGACACTGCTATGATTTACTCAATCAGGGTCATATCAATTATTTAGTGAAGCGGAGCATTCAAAAAGGGATCGAACCCGTTCAGGCGATTCAGATGGCAACTATTAATACTGCCCATCACTTTCACATTCCGAAGTTAGGAGCCATCGCCCCTGGATATCAAGCTGATCTGGTTGTTTTTGATGATTTCGATAATCTCACTATGTCCCTGGTAATGAAAAAAGGAAAGATCATCAGTGAAGATGTTAGGATAACTTCTCCAACGTCATTGGCATCTGAAATTACCATTCGCAGCACTATCAATGTTAATTTGTCCTCATTGCCGGATTTAAAGGTATCAATACCATTAGGAAAGAAGATTCGGATTATTGATATCGTTCCCTCACAAATTATTACCAATCAATTCATTGATGAACCGAAAATGTTTAATGATCAGGTGGTGTCGGATATCGATCGTGATCTTCTCAAAATCGCTGTATTTGAACGTCACCAGGGTTCAGATAGTTGTGGAATTGGTTTTGTCAGGGGTTTTGGGATCAAAAGGGGGGCGATTGCTTCCTCGGTCGCTCATGATTCCCATAATATTATTGTTACCGGTACCAACGATGGGGATATGATTGCTGCTGTCAAAGAAGTCATTCTTCTGCGAGGAGGATTGGTAGTGGTAGTAGATGGTCAGGTCAAGGCCAGGCTATCGCTTCCTATCGGTGGTTTAATGACAGATGAGCCTCTGTCGACGGTTGCTCAAAAGATAGAAAAACTCATCGATGCAACCCACAACATGGGAGGGGTTCTTGATGATCCATTCATGCAACTTTCTTTTCTTGCCCTTCCGGTCATTCCTCAATTAAAAATAACCGACCGGGGATTATTTGATGTTAGGAAATTTGATTATGTTCCACTTTATGTTGAGTAAATATTTGTCGTTTAAGTAAATCTTTTTTAAAGACGGCCGATATTATATATCAATAAATAGAGTATGATATGATAATTTCAAATTCTTTGGAGGTGATTAAATGTTAACAAAAACACGAATTCTTCTATTAGTAGTCAGCCTGGTAGCAGTTTTTACTTTATTGCTCGGATGCACCCCACCTTCCCCCACACCGACCCCGACTCCGCCGGATGAATTTGACATGGTTCGTAATGTAGCAATTTCGAAGGCGAACGCTGCGGGAAACAATATCCCGACTACCATTACGAATTGGGAAAGGGAAACTATACCGGCATCGATGCCTGGTGGTACTGCGAAGGTAAAGTTTCATGGCATTTCAAATGGAGACTGGTACGTAGATATAAGCTATACTACGGGCTTGGCACCTGAATATACTGATTACAATGTAACCATTCAGTTCGATGGCATGCCAGCGCTTTGGACTGGTATTGTCACTCATAGCGAAATTCTGTTTTATTAATTGACTGGAAAAATTAAACGATTTCCATTCATAAAGCCTGGGTGCGTTGACTCCCGGGCTTTATGAATGGGTTCATTATCGGACTAATGGGTTTTGAGATATTGATAGACAGCGCACTTGTCAAGCTGGGCTTCAATTTTGCTGCGAATGTCTTCTTTGTCTTTTAGCTGATACATTTGATCGAAGAATGACCAGGCTTCGGTTTCTTTGCCGGCATAAAGATAGGGGATGACCACCTGTAACACACTGGAAAGATACTCCCCAGTGTTATCGTCATAATCCGCCGGATTGACTTTGGATACAAATTCCTCACAATTTTTAATATCCTCTCTGATATCTTTTAAAAGGAAATCGGAATAACGCGGATTCGCCGGAACGAAGGTATTGGTTTCGTTATCATAGCGAAAAACGACTGCGGGGAGTGGGGAATAGGCGTGCGGAATGCGGTCGAAATAATCAAAAGTCAGCAATTCCTGGATGAACTCATTGTTTCCGTCTTTATCGAGATCTTCAATCACTAATCCATAACCAACCGGGTAGTCCTGACTGTTGTAAAGGATGGTAATTGGTGTGGAAAGCTCGATGATCCAATCGGTCCAGCAACAATGCGCTCCTCCCGAGAATTGCTCGACGACAAGTTGCTTATCCTTCCCAGCCACAAAGGGATAGAGACCAAAGAGAGTCATATTTTCCATGAAGCCATTTTCAAAGCGCATGACCACTTCGTCGCCCTTTTTCAGTACCGCGCTCCATTGTTCATTTTGCGGTCCGGGGACTTTTTCAATGACATATCCGTTCGCAGAGATAGATTTTTGATTTTTTAATATTTTATCCAGTGTTGGTATCGTCTCCGCAAAAACCGGGAAAACGAAAACGCTGGTCAGAAGCGAAAAAATCAGGATCGATAATAGAACCCCTCTCAAATTTTTCATAAATTTGTTCACGCCTTTATTTCTTTCCTTTCTTGGCCTGATTCAGCCAGTACTGGGCGTTTTTATCGCTGGGTTGGAGGATGAGATATTGTTCCAGACTCTTCACCGCCGCTGCAAAATCACCATTCTTCAATTGACTGATTCCCAACCAGTAATAGGCGACGTCTAAACCAGGATTGGCTTTGATGGCGGTGTTGAAAAGCTGGATGGCTGGAATGTATTGTCCTTGCATATAGGCGTTTTGAGCCTGCTCATAGGCTTCCCACGCCTCTTTCCCATACAGGTTCCAGTTTACCATTTTATTCAGGAAGTATTGAGCTTGCGTATTGGTGGGATCAAGGCTAACCACTTTTTTCCAGGCCCAAATGGCTTCATCGATCATATTTTGCTCCTGATAGGTTCGTGCCAGCCAGTACCAGGCTTTGGTAAAATCTGGCTTAGCCGTGGTGGCATCGATAAAGAACTGAATGGCATCACCATACCGACCGGCTTGATACAGGTTGTATCCCTGATCGAACATGGTTTGGGCATATCCTTCGATCGAGGCACGATCGCCATAATCGATTTCGACGGTATCGACTGCAAAAACGACTCCGGAAAAAAGCGCAATGATAAAAAACAGGCTGAGGGACTGTACCAGAAATTTTTTATGGTTCATAGTTAAAATCCTCCCTTAAGACATTTTAGATATTATTGACATATTAGCATAATTACCGACCGAAAAACCATTCCACGGTAAAAGGAATAATTCATTTCTCTTTCAATAACCGAGTTTTTCTTTCCATTCGGATTTAGAAAAAATAATTTCACCCCACTCCCATCCGAAGAGTCCTTCGGTGACTGCCAGATAGAGCAGGTCATATTCAGGCCAGTTTTTGTCTTTCCAGTTTTCTATCGCCAGAGCCCATTGCCCCTCCCAAATTTCCATCGGAATGGTTACTCTCCAGCTGGGATTTTGGAGAGAATCTTTGAGAGAGTTATAAACATCTTCGGCATTAGCAAGGCCCGGTTCACTATACATCGGTCCGATGAGAAAATCTCCTTTTTTTAAGAGTTGTTTGATCTTATCCAGATTTTTTTCGGAGAATGCAGTCGACAATTCCTGAAAGAGCTCATCACGGGTATGACGCGCCCAAACTGGTTGAGAGTTCAAGTAAATGACACGGAGACGGGCATAATTCTGGTAGGAATAATAGGGATGGTCCTCATAGGTAGTCGGGTCCTCCTTGATCATGTTTTGATAGACTGCTATTGCTTCTTTTAATTTCCCGGTTTTTTCATAAATAGCCGCCATCTCCGCCATGATGTTCACCCGGTTGCGGTCAGTCGGATATTTTTCACGGATGGCGTTTAAAATGCTGAGCGCTGCTGGATAAATCTGTTCAGTTTCCAACTGGTGAGCTATTTCCCAGGCTTGATCCAATTCTCCTTTATCGATTAATGCCATCGCTTCATCGACGGTGGATTGACCGAAAACATAGGTTGCTGCTATGGTTAAAAACATCAATACCATTAAAAAAATAAACACTATTTTCACGTCAAACCCCCCTCCTGAAAAAATGTGCAATATCGACGTAATTTATATCTGATCGATGAACATCGAGAGAGTTCATTTGATTCATTGTAACCGAAAATATAATTTTTGGATACTATGAGAAATGG
>CAYSWT010000088.1:0-8026 GCA_964434845.1 uncultured Atribacterota bacterium
ATCTCCTATACGACAAACTAAGATATTATTTTATTATTCTGGAATAAATATATCAGATAAAAGTAATCTTAATTAACAAAAAGTTTTGTCCAGAGTCGGACAAGAGTGAACAGACAAGGGTGTTTGACCCCATAGATGGGGTTGAACACCCTTTTTTTATCTCGAAGGAGGTCATGGTGACATGGTATGTTGTTTGAAGACCAAAGAAGAAATTCTGGATTTTTGCGAAAAAAATAACGTTCGATTTATAAGACTGTGGTTTACCGATGTTTTAGGGAGTTTGAAAAGTTTTGCTATTACCCTTCAAGAACTCGAGGGGGCGTTGAGCGAAGGCATGGGTTTCGATGGTTCTTCAATTAAGGGGTTTGCCCGCATCGATGAAAGTGATATGATGGCCATGCCTGATCCATCAACCTTCCAAATTCTTCCCTGGAGAAGTGGGGAAGAAAAAGTCGCTCGCATGTTCTGTGACATTTTAAATCCAGATGGGACTCCCTATAAAGGCGATCCTCGCTATATCCTCAAGTCAAATTTAAAAAAGTTAGCTGATAAAGGAATGGCGTTTTATGTCGGACCAGAATTGGAGTTCTTTTACTTTAAAAGCGATACCGAACCAATTCCTTTGGATCAGGGAGGATATTTTGATTTAACCACTTTGGATGCCGCTTCCAACCTGCGACGAGATACCATTCGGACCCTGGAGGATATGGGAATCAAAGTTGAATACAGTCACCATGAAGTTGCGCCATCACAGCATGAAATTGACCTTCGCTATGCTGATGCCCTTTTGATGGCCGATAATGTCATGACCTACCGGATCGTGGTCAAGGAAATAGCCCAAAAATACGGGGTATATGCCACCTTTATGCCCAAGCCGATCGCCGGCATCAACGGCTCCGGGATGCATACTCATCAATCGTTGTTCATCGGTGATCGAAATGGATTCTTTGATTCCAGCGATAAATACTATCTCTCTGATATTGCCAAGAAATATATCGCCGGAGTATTGACTCATGCTCGGGAAATTGCCCTGGTCACCAATCAATGGGTGAATTCTTACAAGAGACTGGTACCGGGCTATGAAGCCCCGGTCTATATCTGTTGGGCGAGACGGAATCGCTCAGCTCTCATTCGGGTTCCTCTCTATAAACCCGGCATGGAAAAGGCAACCCGTATCGAAGTGCGTAATCCCGATCCGGCCTGCAACCCCTACCTGGTCTTTTCCGCCATGTTAACCGCTGGTCTTGTCGGTATTGAAGGGAATTATGAGCTTCCCGAACCAGTGGAAAAAGACGTTTACCACATGAGCCCCGAGGAAAGAAAATCGTACCGGATTGATTCCTTGCCCGGAAGTTTAAAAGAAGCGATTGATTGTGCAGCCGAAAGCAGTCTGTTAAAAAGTGCTCTCGGTGACCATATTTATGAATTTTTGATCAAGAGTAAACAAATTGAATGGGATGATTACCGCACCGTGGTTCATCCCTATGAAGTCAAACGGTATCTTCCGATTTTGTAAGTATCCATCTCCCCCCAACACCATTCTCTCCTCCCTTGACGGGAGTGGTCAAGGGAGGGTGAATGTATTTGAATGAGAATGAGACTGTTCAAGACAATTCATCAATGAGTCGATTGGGGGAAGGACATATCATTCCCAATGAGGAGGTTTGAGCCATGAGAGAAGACCAGCAATATCGAATTCCCTCAGGCTGTGCAGTGGTGGGGATTTTGAATCAAGATGGAACCAGAATATCAGGTGAATCGATCATTCGTTCGATTGCGGTGATGCATGAACGCTCCAATGGTCTGGGCGGGGGCTTTGTCGGATATGGGATTTACCCCCAATACGCAGATTATTATGCTTTTCACATTTTATACGATCATCGCCAAGCGGTTCCGGTGACTGAAGATATATTACGGAAAGAATGTGACATTGTTTTCGAAGAAGATATCCCTTTCCTTGAAACCAGAGAAGTCTATAACCACCCTTATTTAAAAAGATATTTTCTTCGTATCAAGCGGGAATTTCCGAATGAAGACGATGAAATTGTTCGGCTGGTCATGAAGATTAATTCTTCCATCGATGGCGCTTATGTAATTTCCAGTGGCAAAAATATGGGAATATTCAAGGGAGTGGGTTATCCTGAAGATATCGGCCGTTTTTTCCGTTTGGATGAATATGAAGCTTATTGCTGGATTTCCCACGGACGATTTCCCACCAATAGCGTCGGCTGGTGGGGAGGAGCTCATCCGTTTGGGCTTTTATCCTGGTCGGTTGTTCATAATGGAGAAATTTCATCGTATGGCATCAACCGTCGCTATTTACAAAATTTTGATTATATATGCAATCTTCAAACCGATACCGAGGTCATCGCCTATTTGGTAGATTTATTAGTCCGAAAGCACGGCATTCGGATTCCCTATCTCGGTGCGGTTTTGGCCAGCCCGTTCTGGCATGAAATCGAGTGCATGCCGGAGCCGGGAAAAACATTCTATCGATCGTTGCGGATCATCTACGGCGGCGCTCTGCTGAATGGACCTTTTAGCATCATTGTGGGCTTCGACGGCGGCATGTTCGGATTGGTAGATCGCATTAAGCTTCGTCCTATGATCGCCGCTTGGAAAGAAGAAACCTTTTATTTAGCCAGTGAAGAATCAGCGATTCGGGAGATTGCTCCTGATCTGGACCTGATTCGACCGCTTCGGGCTGGTGAAGTCATTTCAGGACAGGTAGGTGAGAGAGCACATCATGGCCAAAAGCTTACTGTTTCCCGAGTTTAAAATTGAACGTGATAGTAATCGGTGCATTTCCTGCCAGGTGTGTGTGCGGCAATGTGCCAACGATGTTCATACCTATGATCAAGAAGACGATACAGTGACCAGCAAGGAAGAGCAATGTGTCGGTTGTCAACGCTGTGTAACGCTGTGCCCGACCAATGCCTTGCAGGTTGATACAAAAAAGACCGGTTTTCGGCCGAATGCCAGTTGGAGCATTCAGCATTTGCGGAATCTCTATAAACAATCGGAAACCGGCGGAGTATTACTGACCGGAATGGGCTGCGATCAGCCTTATCGAATTTACTGGGATCACCTGTTATTGAACGCCAGCCAGGTAACAAATCCCTCGATCGACCCTTTACGGGAACCAATTGAATTGAAAACTTTTTTAGGAGCCAAGGAAGAGATGTTGGATATTGACTGGAACCATGATTTTCCAGTGGTGAAAACCAAGCTCGCTCCTCAGCTCGAACTGAATTTGCCCATCGTTTTTTCAGCGATGTCCTATGGATCGATCAGTTATAACGCTTTTCGTTCCTTTGTCGAAGCTGCCCGGGAGGTAGGAACCTATTGCAACAGCGGTGAAGGCGGTCTTCATCCCGATTTCTATCCTTATGGAAACAACATCATCGTTCAAGTGGCTTCAGGTCGTTTTGGCGTTCATAGGGATTATCTGCAAGTCGCCTCGGCAGTGGAAATCAAGATCGGTCAGGGAGCAAAACCGGGTATCGGAGGACATTTACCAGGAGAAAAAGTGTCATCGGATGTTTCCCGAACCCGAAAGATACCCGAAGGTTCGGATGCGATTTCTCCGGCTCCTCATCATGATATTTATTCGATAGAGGATCTCCAGCGCCTCATTTATGCCATCAAAGAATCGATTCACTATGAAAAGCCAGTTTCGGTTAAAATCGCCGCGGTTCATAACGTGGCAGCGATTGCCTCCGGAGTGATCCGAGCCGGTGCTGACATTGTGGCCATTGACGGGATACGGGGAGGAACCGGAGCTGCTCCTCTGGTTATTCGGGATAATGTGGGTATCCCCATTGAGCTTGCCCTGGCGCAGGTTGATGAACGACTCCGGCAGGAAGGAATCCGCCATCGAGCATCGCTGGTCATTGCCGGTGGGATTCGCTCCAGTGCCGATGTCATCAAAGCAATTGCTTTAGGCGCGGACGCGGTATATATTGGAACTTCGGCGCTGGTGGCCTTAGGGTGCCATCTCTGTCAGAAATGCTATACCGGTAAGTGTAATTGGGGTATTGCCACTCAAGATCCCTATCTGACCAAACGATTGAACCCCAATATTGGCAAACGGCATTTGGTCAATCTGATGCGGGCTTGGGCATTTGAAATCAAGGAAATGCTTGGCGGTATGGGGGTCAATTCTATCCAAAGCCTGCGTGGCAATAAAGAACATCTCAGGGCAGTAGGCCTCACCCGGGAGGAAATGCAGATTCTGGGTGTCAAACCTGCTGGAGAGGGGTGGTAGTTGTGAAAAAAATCGTCATTTATGAGGAATATTGTATTGGCTGTCGCCTCTGTGAAATCAGCTGTCTGGTAAAGCATTCTCGTTCCGGGAAAATCATCAAGGCATTCAAGGAAGAATATCCCCGGCCAGTTTCCCGGGTGCACGTCGAAGAAGAAGGCTATCTTTCCTTTGCTTTGCAATGCCGGCATTGTGTAGATGCGACCTGCATCGAATATTGTATGACGGGAGCCATGCACCGGGACGAAAAAACCGGTGCCGTGGTCTGTGATGAAGAGAAGTGTGTCGGGTGCTGGATGTGTATCATGAGCTGTCCGTTTGGAGTCATTCAACGGGAAAAGAAAGAGCGGAGAATTGCCAGTAAATGCGACTTGTGCGGAAACGACGGCGAACCGTCGTGCGTGACCAATTGCCCGAATGAGGCCTTGAGCTATGAAGAGAGTTGAGGTTAATTACTTGCTTATTGGTTATTCAGTGGCGGCCTGGTGGTGTATCAAGAGTATCAGGGAAGACGACCGATTGGGATTGATTACTGCCGTAACCGAGGAAAAACAACCCTACTCGCGGCCGCTGATTACCTATTGTTTGGGGAAGCGGACCAATTCTGTTCAATATCATGGACAGGTACTGGATAATAATGGGGTCACAGTTCTCAACGGTCAACGAGTTGAATGTTTGAATGTAGCCGGAAAGACCGCCACTCTTTCCGATGGAACCGAGGTGGTCTTTGATAAAGCACTGATTGCCACCGGTGGTATCCCGATTGTTCCAAATATACCGGGTCGCGATACCCAAGGTATTTTCACTTTTACCCGTCAGAATGACATGGAACAAATCGTTTCTTTTTTGAAAACTCATTCCTCAAAAAACATTGTCATTTTGGGAGGCGGTTTTATCGGTCTTAAAACCTGTGAAGCCATGATGGATATGAAAAAGAACATTACCCTGGTTGAGCTCACTCCCCGTTTGCTTCAAAACATGATGGATGAAGAGGGGTCATATTATCTTGAAAAATTTCTGATCCGATCGGGAGTTCATGTCATTAAAGAAGATACCATTATCGCTTTTGAAAGCGAGCAAGGAAAGTTATCCGATGTAATATTGAAAAGCGGCCGGCGAATACCGGCTGATATTGCGGTGGTTTCGATCGGAGTCCGCCCAAATGTCGATTGGCTTCGTTCTTCGGGGATTGAAATCAATCGGGGAATCGTGGTGAATGAATACCAGGAGTCGTCCTGTCCCGGGATTTACGCCGCAGGTGATGTAGCTGAAACCCGCAACCTGTTAACCGGGGAGCGGAATGTAGTCGCCATCTGGCCAGAAGCGGTCAATCAAGGGCGAATTGCCGGGTGGAACATGACCGGTCGGGTGACACCCAACCCGGGAAGCCTGCCTTTGAATGCGGTAGAAATTGGGGAGAAAGCCCTGGTGTCAGCTGGGATAGTCAACCCGGTTGGTGAGGGTTTTGAAATTCTGATTCGGAAGGATCAGGAAAATTATAAAAAATTAGTCCTGAAGGATGATCTGATCGTGGGGATCATTTTCGTGGGTGAAATTGAAAAGTCAGGTATCTTTATCAACCTGATGCGACAAAAACTATCGGTGGAATCTTTCCGGGATAAATTACTCGATCCCCATTTTGGGCTGATCAATTTACCAACCAATTACCGGAAGCATTTGGTGAAAGGAGCGGGGATCGAAGTATGACCATAATTGACTGTCGGAAACGTCATTACCGGGATATCAATGCCCAGGTTGATAATATATGGAACGAAGGAGTCCGAGACATTCGTCTCGATGGAGTCAATGGTCAACGTTATATCGGCCGGGCTCTATCCGGAGAAGGAATGATTGAAATCGTTGGTGTTCCCGGGGATGACTTGGGGATGTTTATGGACGGTGCCACGCTTCGGGTTCACGGGAATGCACAGGATGGAGTGGGAAACACCATGAATTCCGGGAAGATCATCGTTGAGGGCGATATCCGAGATATCGCCGGGTATGCCATGCGCGGCGGGAAAATTTGGGTCAGGGGAAACGCCGGCTACCGGGTGGGGATTCATATGAAATCCTATCTCAACGATTATCCAGTCATCATTGTGGGGGGAACCAGTCATGACTTCCTTGGTGAATATATGGCTGGGGGTTTGATCATGGTTTTAGGTCTTGGGCTCAAATCCGACTATTCGCCGGTGGGAAAATTTATTGCCTCAGGGATGCACGGTGGGAAAATGTTCATCCGGGGAAAATTTATTCCGGAGCAAGCCGGACCGGGAATTGGGATAGATAAGCCAACACCTGAAGATTATATTGAGATTCTCTCTTATATCACCGAATACGCCAATGACCTTGGTATCGATCTTTTAGATATTCGATCGGAAGATTTCGTCAAGGTCTACCCGACTACCACCCGACCTTATGGACAGGTCTATGCCTATTGATGATGGGGGAATCCCCATCATCAATAGGCAGTTTGCACTTTTTTGATCTCGCCGGCCAACAACCACTGAAAAACGAACATGACCACCAATAGCACTGGAACCAGGACTAAAGTGGTTCCGAAACTGGTCATCGATGCCAGGATTCCGCCAAACCATGGAAAAAAGAACATACCTATTCCATTGGTGGAGAGCACCCATCCTGAGGCGGTAGATGCAGTTTCGGGATAATTGACGACAGCGTAGGCCAGGGTGGTGGGGATGATGGTGGAGAGCATGAACCCGGTCAAAAAGAGGAGAGTTGGAGTGAGAATAGCTGAAATTGGAAGAGAAATGGCCAGAGTGACGAAGAGGATCCCGCCTAAGGCGTTAATCTGGATCATGCGCAGGTGTCCAATCCGGTCGGTGATCCAGGAGAGGAGAAAGCGCCCGGTCATTAACCCCAACCAGAAAAACGAGAGATAGACGGCGCCCACTGGAACCGGTAGCCCTTTTTCATTAAAGTAGGACACCAGCCATCCGTTGAGAGTGGTCACTCCTCCAGCGTAGAACATGGTGATAGCACCCATAAACCAAAAAGCCTTGTGGCGGAAGATTTTTAAGATATCATGGAATCCCATTTTACTTTGACTTTTCGGGATAAAAGGAAGAAGAAAGAGAATAAAAACCACCACGGTTATGACCGTGACCAGTTTATAAAAATCCTGCCAAACAAAATTCCGTTCATTCATGAAAGCATACAGCCGGGGAGCGGCTAAAGATCCAAAACCGTAGAAGGCGTGGATGAGGTTAAGTACCGTTCCGGGATTTTTAGTAAAGATGGTGGTAACGATGGGATTGATCATGCAATCCAAAAACCCTAATCCGACACCCATAGCCATGAAACAGAGGACTACTGGAGTAAAAGTGGGAAGAAACGCAATTCCTGCAAACCCTAAAACGCTGATGAGAAGACCGAGACGGAGGATAAGACCCTTTTGAATGATGTCACCCAAAAAACCGGCGACCATGATGGAGATAAAATACCCTAACCCATGAAAAAGAAAGATACGACCAATGACAGCGGATGAGACTCCAAATTGCCCGGATATCTCGGGAACCACCGAACCGATTCCAGAGAGCCCCAATCCGATAACAATGAGGGCCAGAAAAAATGGTATTAAAAATGCATTTTTGGACAATCTTTTTCAACCTCCCAGGCATAATGGTCAAGTCATTTTGTCCTCTATCCTGGAAATACACCAGGATACCAGCCTACGGCGTAAGATGAAAAGATTTAAAACATAAAAAAACAATGAGGATAGACCCTCTTATTTCCATTTTT
>CAYSWT010000089.1:0-7926 GCA_964434845.1 uncultured Atribacterota bacterium
CCAGCCTTGGATGCTTTTTCCAAGACTCCTTTTTGATATTTGATTTGATCTGTTCTATGCTGTAGGCTGATATAATCGAATCCTTTTGTCCAAAGGGAGATGCCCAGGGAAGGGTGCTGATTAAGTATCTTTAACCATTTTACTTTTTACCTTTCACATTTAACTGTTTTTGTGTATAGGAGGTCAAAGGAGATGAAGCAAACCGATCTGGTGGTCATTGGTGGTGGACCGGCAGGGTATGCGGCAGCGATTCGCGCCGGCCAAAAAGGAATGAAAGTAATCTTGATTGAAAGCCGAGATATCGGAGGGACTTGCTTGAACCGGGGTTGCATCCCCACCAAGGCCTTTTTCCGTTCCCAGGAAGTATTCCATATGGTGGAACGAGCAGCAGAGTTTGGAATAAATGCAACGCTTGAGGGAATTGATTGGTCAAAAGTCATAGCCAGGAAAAATAAAGTGGTCAAGCAGCTCACTGGCGGAGTTCGATTTTTGCTGAAAAAAGCTGGTGCTGAAGTTATCGATGGCATTGGTTCATTTCTGGATGCAAAGACCATCGAGGTAGTCGGGAAAGATATGAAGAAAGAAACCATTCAGGCCAAGTATATCCTGATCGCCACTGGTTCCAAATCGGCCTCCCTCCCAGTTCCCGGTGCCGATCTCGAAGGAGTTATCGATAGCGACCAGATGTTGGACTTGCCGGCTCTCCCGGAAAAATTAGTGGTCATTGGCGGCGGTTACATTGGGATGGAAATGGCGTGCATTTTCAACACCTTTGGAACCCAGGTCGAAGTGATTGAAATGCTTCCCGGAATTCTTCCCATTGTTGATCGAGAAGTGGCTGATTTACTGGTTCAGATATTGGAGAAAAGAGGAATGAAGATTCACGTCAATGCCAAAGTAACTCAAATTACCAAGAATGGAAAATTAACCGTCACCTATGAGCAAAATGGAGAAAATAAAACTGCTGAGGGTGATTATATACTGGACGCCACTGGACGGGTTCCGATGACCGACGACCTTCACCTGGAAAACGCCGGGATTACTCTGGAAAAAAGAGCAGTCGTAACTGATCAGCATATGAAGACCTCGATTCCATCGATTTATGCTGCTGGTGACGTGAACGGGAAGTACCTCCTGGCTCATGTCGCCTATAAGGAAGCGGAAGCGGCGGTGAGCAACATGTTAGGGGGAAATTCAACCATTCATTACCAGGTAGTTCCAAACTGCATTTTTTGCTCACCAGAGATAAGTTCGGTGGGTATGACCGAGGAAGAAGCGATAAATAACGGGCATGAAGTACAAATTGGAAAATTCCCCTTCCGGGGGTCGGGTAAAGCCCTCATCGAAGGAGAAACCGATGGTTTTGTTAAAATCATCGCCGAGAAGGAAACCGGTGAAATTTTAGGTGCTCATATTATTGGTCCTCATGCTTCCGACCTGATCGGTGAACTCACCCTGGCGATGGCGCTTGAATCCACCCCTGAAGACATTGCCCATACTATCCATCCCCATCCCACCCTTACCGAAGCTGTCATGGAAGCTGCCGAAGCGGTATTTGGAAAATCATTACATTTGTTTTAATCAGTTTTCATCCTTTTTTGATGCCAGGGCATTATAGTTGTTGAATTTCAATGGGGAGGTGCATCATGAATATTCCGCACGATTTATTGTATACACCAGAGCATTTTTGGGTGAAGAAAGAAGGTGACGTCTACCGGTGTGGGATTACTGATTTTGCTCAGGAAGAATTGGGAGACGTGGTCTACGTCGAAATGCCAAAGGTGAACACCACGGTGAAGAAGGGAGATCGTTTGGGTGACGTCGAATCCATTAAGACCGTGTCGAATCTCTATGCTCCTCTTTCGGGAGTCATAACTGATGTGAATTCCCTCCTCAAAGACAAACCTGAAACTATCAACCAGAGTCCCTACGAAAAAGGGTGGATATGTATCATTCAACCCAATGACGAGAGTGAAGTGCAGCAGTTGTTAAATGCCGAAGGGTATCAAAAACTGATTAAAGAAAATACATGATGTATTCTTTAGAATATTTTTCAGAAAAACTTGCCAAAAGCATTTTGACCTATTAAAATGTTAATTGCTTTCCGGGCGAAGTCTGTTCTCAACTCCCGGGAGATGAGCGGGGTCGTGGTGTAGCCTGGCCAAACACGTCAGCCTGTCACGTTGAAGATCGCGGGTTCAAATCCCGTCGACCCCGCCAAAATGTGTGCCGAGATAGCTCAGATGGTAGAGCGATGGACTGAAAATCCATGCGTCCCCAGTTCAATTCTGGGTCTCGGCACCATTCAACAAGCGGAAGTAGCTCAGCTGGTAGAGCGTCACCTTGCCAAGGTGAGGGTCGCGGGTTCAAATCCCGTCTTCCGCTCCAGGTTCGGTTATTTGGCGGCATAGCCAAGCGGCTAAGGCAGAGGACTGCAAATCCTTCATCCTCGGTTCAAGTCCGAGTGCCGCCTCCAAACAAATTAAAGTGTGGGCGGCTAGTTCAGAGGAAGAACGCTTCCTTGACGCGGAAGAGGCCATAGGTTCGAGTCCTGTGCCGCCCACCATGAGGAATAGTTGAAGCGCCAATACTGATTATGGTTGGCGCTTTTTTTATTTGGTCAAAAGAAAGGGAAGGTATCCCTCTACGATATTGCTTTGAAGTGGTATTATTTTAATGATGATATTATTCATACGAACTGTGATATCTTACGAACGCATGTCGGTTGATTGGTATGAAGGAGGAAAGCGGGAATGGATGAAAAAATAAAAAATTTGGCAATTGCTGCGGTTAATGATGAGGGACAGCTGATTGATGTTGGACAGGATAACCAGAAAATTCAACGCTATGTGTATTTTGATGATGATGAGGGAAGAACCATCTATTGGCACAGTTCTTCTCATCTGATGGCACAGGCGGTGAAAAGGCTTTTCCCAGAAGCCCGGCTCACCATCGGGCCGGCAATTGAAGAAGGATTTTATTACGATTTTGACTTGCCTCACCCTTTGAACGAAGAGGATTTGAAAAAAATTGAGGAAGAAATGCAACGCATCATCCGAGAAAATCTCCCGATTCAAAGACAGATCCTTTCTAAAGAAGAAGCTAAAAAATTATTCTCCAACCAGGGAGAAACCTATAAAATTGAACTGATAGAAAATATCCCCGACGATACTGTCAGCATTTACCGACAGGGGGAATTTGTCGATCTCTGCCGTGGTCCACATGTTCCATCCACTGGTTCGATCAGCGCTTTTAAATTATTAAGTGTATCCGGCGCTTACTGGAGAGGGAAAGAAACCAACCCCATGCTGCAGCGGATCTACGGTATTTCTTTCGATTCTAAAGATAAGCTCAATGAATACCTTCATCGGTTGGAAGAAGCTAAAAAACGTGATCACCGACGATTAGGGAAAGAACTGGATCTCTTCAGTCTTCATGAAGAAGGCCCGGGGTTCCCTTTTTTCCACCCCAAGGGAATGGTGGTCATCAATACCTTGCTTGATACCTGGCGTAAAGAACATACCAAAAGAGGGTATCAGGAGATTAAAACCCCGCTTATCCTCGACCGGGCTCTTTGGGAGCGGTCGGGTCACTGGGATCACTACCGGGATAACATGTATTTCACCACCATCGACAACCGTGAGTTTGCCGTTAAGCCCATGAACTGCCCGGGCGGGATACTGGTTTATCAGAGCCAGCTACACAGCTACCGTGAGTTCCCCTTACGTATAGCTGAATTAGGATTGGTTCACCGCCATGAGCTCTCTGGCGTATTGCACGGTCTGATGCGGGTTCGCTGCTTTACCCAGGACGATGCTCATATCTACATGGAGCCCCCCCAGATCAAAAATGAAATCATCGGGGTTATCGATCTGGCGGATTATTTCTATCGACTCTTCCATTTTGAGTACGAGCTCGAGTTGAGTACCCGACCGGAGAATTCTATGGGTTCGGATGAAATGTGGGAATTGGCCACCAGCTCGCTGGAAAATGCTCTCCAAGAGCTCAATTTGAAATATAAAATAAATGAAGGTGACGGCGCTTTTTATGGACCAAAAATCGACTTTCACTTGAAAGATTGTTTAGGTCGTCGCTGGCAGTGCGGAACCATTCAACTTGATTTTTCCATGCCTGAAAAATTCGATCTCTCCTACATCGGTGAAGACGGGATGAAACATCGACCAGTCATGATTCACCGGACTATTTTAGGAAGTATTGAACGTTTTCTGGGGATACTCATTGAACATACCGCTGGAGCTCTGCCGCTATGGTTGTCACCCATCCAGGTAATGGTTGCTCCTATTGCCGAAAGACATCTTGCTTATGCCCATGAAATCAAGCAACTCTTAGCTGGTCAAGGAGTACGGGTGGAACTCAACGACGACAATGCCACTCTCGGAGCAAAAATCAGAAAAGCTCAACTCCAAAAGATCCCCTATCTTCTCATTGCCGGTGATAAGGAAGTTGAAAATCGCCAGGTGAGTGTTCGGGAGAGGAAAGAGGGCGATCGGGGAGCATTCACCTACGAAGCCTTTTTGGAACGTCTGCTGTCTGAGATCAGAGAGATGAAAATGTAATCCTATGGATAGAGATCGTCAACACCGCATTTTTTGGAGTGCCGGGGTAAAGAAAGAAAAACGGCGGGAACTCAATCTCGAAAAAAGGGTTCACACTGACGAAGTCTGGCTGGAAATTGAGCCATTTTTGAGCCCGGAAATGAAAATACTCGATGCCGGCGGCGGTTATGGTCGCTATGCACTACCGATCGCCAAAAAAGGCTGCCAGGTTACTTTGCTGGATATTTCCGCCGCCATGCTCCGGGAAGCAAAAAAATTAGCTTATCAAGAAAACCTCAATACCATAACCTTTTGTGAGGGGAAGGTCCAAAACCTCAGTCAATTTGCCGACCAGTCATTTGATATGGTTCTTTGTCTGGATGCACCCATATCCTATGCTTATCCGGATCACCTCCAGGCGGTTAAAGAACTTTGTCGAGTGAGCCGAGAAAAACTTTTTCTATCAGTGGTCAATCGGTTGGGGCAGCTGCCGATCGCCTTAGAGCTTGAAACCAAATGGGGGAATTCGATCAAAAATTCTCGTTCTTTTTTAGAAAACGGGAATTGGGATCACCCCGCAGTATTTCAAAGGGTTGAGGAGAAGATCCCTTTTTTGAGCCGGTTTGTATTTCCTCCCTTGCACGCTTTTTTGCCCGAGGAAATCATCGACATTCTGATAAAGGAAAACTACCAGCCCCTCCGGGTGGTAGCAAGCGGTTCTTTGGTGCGGCTGTTGAGCCCTATTACTTTACGGAAAATTTATAAAAACCAAGAAACCTATCGTTCCTTTTTGAATCTTTGCCGGGAGTACGACTCGCAGATCGAAGTGCTTGGCGTGGGAGCGCGCTCAGCGTCTGGTTTATTTATTGTAGCGGAAAGGAACCATCATGGGACGAACCTGGAAAAAACTGACCCTCCGATTGAAACAGGAAGAGGATAAAGAAAAACTCTACGTGTGGTTCATGGATAAAAACCCGCTGGGTTTCTGGGAGAAAGACCATTTGATGATGGTGGTTTATCTCGATCATTGGCCTGAAGCCCCATTTCCCGATTATATCGTTGATTTCATAAAAGAAGAGGAGCCCGATGAAAACTGGGCGGAAGAGTGGAGGAAAAATTTTAAACCAATCTCAATCAACGATTTCATTACTGTTCGCCCTCCCTGGGAAAAGTCTTCATCCACCCCGATTGATATTGTGATATATCCAGCTTACGCATTTGGCACCGGCGATCATGCGACGACCGCTGTTTGCATGCAATTTATTGCTCGCTATCTCATACCGGGAATGAGCTTTTTAGATGTGGGGATGGGATCGGGCATTCTATCCTTACTCGCAGTTCGTCTGGGTGCTGGGGAGATTACCGCCATCGATATTGACCTCTTGGCAATGGAAGAACTTGAACGCAATTGTATTTTGAACCAGATCGACCTCACCCGCATTCATTTTAGGGTTGGCAATTTGACGGCTGTTTCAGGCAACTTTGACTTCATCGTCGCCAATATCGGTGCTCAATTCCAGCTGGAAAACCTCCCTACCATGTCCGATTTGCTCACTCTTTCAGGTTTTATGGTTCTATCAGGCTTCCAAACCGATGACGCTCCTTCCATTCAAAAACGAACTGAATCTTTCCCGCTCCGACTGATTGAATCACAAACCCGGCAGGACTGGGTCACTCAGGTGTATCAAAAGCAGTGAAATGTAAAAGGTGTAAAAGAGACTCAATCGTCACCCTATCCGGACCTCTCCCTTTGGACAAAGGGATTCGATCATTGCAGCCTACGGCGTAAGATAAAAAAACAAAAAACAAGAAAATTACGTGGGGAAAAACCACCCCACGTGCCTACGGCGTAAGATTGAAAAGATAAAAGAGCAGATAGACATAGATTCATTCAGTTTATTATAATAAGAAGAAATAGATGAATATTCTGAAAGTGAGGTGACCAATTGATTGAGAGTCGCGTTCGTTTATCTCGGGAAGGACAAAGGCTTGCATCAAATTACTCGTTATATGATCAATAACTTTGAAAAATCAGGTCATACTGTCAAAACGGTCGAGATCGAAGATGTTTCTTCTCCCATCAACTTTCGACCCTACGATGTGATTTTTATTGGTTCTTCCGTGGTGAGCGCTTTTGGTGGGAAAATTTCCCCAGAAGTGATCAATTTTCTGAAAAGTACGGTTGGAATGGAAGGCAAGAAGACCGTGGCCTATGTCAGGCCCTCGCTATTCGGAACCGATAAGGCTTTACGGCGTTTAATGGCCATTATGGAATCAAGAGGGGCATTTGTGATTGATTTTCAATCGATCAAAAACGAAAAAGATGCTCAGCTTCTGTTGGATAGACATATAAAAAAAGGGTAGGTTCTATAATATGGACAAGGAAAGAGAAACTATGAGAGAGATGTTTGAGGAATTTTTTTTCGGACCGATTCATAAATTTTTCGGTCCGATCGTCAGCGATGAAGTTCGCTATCATCTTTCCCAGGCACGGGTAGAAATGCTCAAAGCGATGAAGACTTTTATCGATAGCGAAATAGAAAAGATCGAAAAAAAATCCTCACAGTAAATAAAAATCCGGCATCGATAACAATAAGCGATATGAAGTCTAAAGATCATCGAAAAACAAATAAGCCCTCACATATGCAACACCCCCTTTATACTTTTCTCTGGGGTGAGATTCTTGAGGGCTTTGATTCAATATTGTTTTGAAACGACTCGCCCGTTCGGGATCATCCACAGCAAATTAAAAATGAACAACTCGCGGCGTTATGCTACCTCCTTTTAAATCGTTATTTTTCATTACCCCCGTTGAAATGGCATAATCAGAAGGTTTTGGTTTGGTTATTTAAAAAATATTCTATTTATCTATCCTGTGAATGCAGTGAAAGGTAAAAAGTAAAATGTAAAAAGTTTAAAGATACTCATCATTACCATTCACCGAACCTCTCCCTTTGGATAAAGGGAGATTGAGAGGGATTCGATTGGTTCTTAAACAATTTTCTCATCACTTCGTCACCCCTGAATGTTTCTATCAGGGGTCTAAAATAAATGAAAAACAATAGATTCCTGATTAATGCATTCAGGAATGACGGATGGTGTCGATACCTAACATAAAAATCTATTGCGTCGAAATTTTCATTGTCACTGGTGCTATCTTGCAGCATGTCGGTCTATCCTGGAAATACACCAGGATTTCAGCCTACGGCGTAAGATTAAATTATGAAAGAACCAAATATTACGCTTGGGAAAATCATCCAAGCTTGGGTTGTGGCAATCTCATCAGTTACTCTTTTTCAACTCAACACCTCAACCTCTCAACACCTCAACCTTTTGGCGTTTCCATCCTCACATGGTGCTGTAAGCAGCA
>CAYSWT010000090.1:0-7838 GCA_964434845.1 uncultured Atribacterota bacterium
AGGATATTCAATAATTCCATTCACCGAACCTCTCCCTTTGGATAAAGGGAGATTGGAATGGTTCTATCAGGGGCCTCAAATAAATGAAAAAAACCATGATTCCCGATAAAGACCTTTGGGAATGACGGGAGGAGACTCTATCAATGTAATGAATCATGTCGATTTAGAAAAACATTTGTCAACTTTTATTCCGATAAAAATAAGCGAGAGATACGGGGAGTTTTTCGTATTCGTGAAACAATGCTTGATATCGTTCCTGATCAGGTGACGGCTCCCATACCCGGGTGGTGATTTCTATTCGTTCTTTGGCTTCTTCAATAGACGCAACCAATCCTGACCCAACCATCGAAAACAGGGTCGCTCCTAAAACAGTCCCTTCCTGACAGGACGTGGTAATCACCGGAAGACCCAGGACGTCAGCACGGATCTGGTTCCAGAGTTGATTCTTTGAGCCTCCGCCTACCACTCGCACTCCCGTAGGCTCAAAAGCAAACGCTTCCTGAAAAGCTTTCACCGCTTGCTTGAGTTGAAAAGACAAACCCTCTAAGGCAGCTCGATACACTTGAGAACGATCAGTGGTAAGACCAAGACCAAGGATAGTCCCCTGAGTGGAATAGGGTTTGTTTGGACCAGAGGGCATAAATGATGGGATAACCACCACTCCTCCCGCACCAGGTACAACGCACTTGGCATTATCGATCATGAAAGAATAGATATCCGGCCGATCTTTTACATCGGCATATAGGTTTCTTCGCATCCATTCCACGACTCCCCCAGCCATCATCAACATCTGGGGATTCCATAATCCATCTTCAGCGTCAAATTCGGTGAGCATCCCGGTTTCAAAGGCTCGATCGGAATCGCGGTACTCGGGGATGCGGATGGCAGCAATCTCCCAGGTGCCGGAACTGAGGACAATTTCATTTTTACTGGCCATCGAGCCAACTAAAGCAAATTGGGTGTCGTGTCCAGTGGCTATCACTGGTGTTCCTTGGGGTATTCCGGTTTCAATGGCAACTCGTTTGGTCACTCTTCCGACAACGTGCCCGCTCTTGACTAAAGGAGGGAAAAAGGTATCATCTAATCCAGCTAAAGACAATAAACGTTCAGACCATTTTTTGGTACGGATGTCAATCATCATGGTGGTTGAAGCCGAAGTATAATCAAAAGACATTTCACCGCATAATTTATAACTCAACAGACCCGGCATCATCATATAGGCATTGGCTTCGTCGAGAGCGTCAGGTACATTTTCTCTCATCCAGAGTAATTTGATAATGGTATTGAAGGGTATGACCTGGTACCCGGTCAGTCGGAATATTTCACGGGGAGAAATGAGGGAAGCAATTTTACTTGCCCAACCAGCTGTCCGTGAGCATTGCCAGGAAATAACTGGATAGGTTAATGTCCCATCGTTTTTCACCGTTGTCCCGTCAGCACCAAAAGTAGTGACCGTCACCCCTTTTAGTTCTCCCTCAACCTGGGAAAGTACCTGAGGTATAACCTGGAGAAACTTATCCCAGATTTCATCCAAATCCCAAATGAGACAATTTTCACATCCATTCTGCGATCGAGGAACGTTCGGTAATGATGCAATTGATAGTATTTGTCCCTTCTCTCCGACTGAGACTGCGCGTAAGGTAGTGGCGCCACAATCAAGTACTAAGAAATATGGTTTCACAGTCAATCCTCCAATTTTTTGATACATACTATTCAATCTTTAAAAGTTATGAGTATTGGCATTCCTCTATGCATTTTTTAAAAATTATTCTCCAGCAGTTGATAATCTCATTCCTTCAATAAAGTATCTTTGGAGTAAGACAAAGAGAACGATGGTCGGAAGGGAGGCTGCAAAAGCTCCTGCCATCAAACTGGGAATATCGGTTCCCGATCCGGCTCGAAAACCTTGCAGTTGAGCCAGCCCCACCATAATTGGCCTGACCTCGGTGGATCGGGTTAAAACCATCCCAAACATAAGATCGTTCCAAACCCAAGTAAACTGGAAGAGCAAAAGAACCGCAATGGCCGGTTTGGACAATGGCATGAAGATTTTCCAGTATGCCTTTAAATTACTACATCCATCCAGCTTGGCTGCCTCTAAGACTTCTCCGGGTAGAGTGAGAAAATAATTACGAAAAATAAATGTGCAAAAGGGAATACAGATGGAGATATAAAATAGAATCATTCCCCAAAAGGTATCATATAAACCCCAGGACATATACATTTGAAATAACGGGATCAGATACATTTGAAAGGGGAATATGGTTCCGCTCCAAATGAGGAAAAACCAGCTAAAAGAGTTTTTTATATTTAATCGAGAAATGCTGAACGCTGCCAAAGAAGCAATAAATATGGCGCCACTAGCACCTATCAATCCGTAAAAAAGACTATTCAAAAAATAGCGTCCGAGCTTGGCCTGATTCCAGGCTTTGATTAAGTTAAGCCAAAATGCATTTTGACTGGGAAGCTCCCAAAATTTTTGAATGCCAAATTCTTGATTACTTTTGAAGGACACCAGAACGGTTGGCCAAATGGGAAGGATCCAGAGAAAACAAAGAATAATCAATATCCCATAAATGATCGCTTTTTTACCTCTCATATATTGATCCTCTCAATATCGTAACTCATGACGGGTGACTTCTCTGATGTAAATCCAAGAAACAAACAGGACAATTGCGGAAAGGAAAATGGCTATCGATGCTCCGTATCCCATATGGAAGAGAACGAATGATTCCCGAAACATTGAAATCGCCAGTGTTTCTGAGGATCGATAAGGCCCTCCATCGGTCATGACATAAATAATATCAAAAATATTAAAAGAATTGATCAAACTCATGGAGACCACCACGGTGGTTATCGGCCTGAGCATGGGAAATACCACGTGGAGAAAAGTTTGCCATTCGGTGGCTCCATCGATTTTGCAGGCTTCCACTGGCTCGGTAGGTATAGCCTGAAGACCGATCAAAAAAATCACCATATTCATTCCGACGGTTTTCCAGGTCCAGGAGAGAATCATCGAATAGGTATTGAGAGGAACCTCGGACAACCAGGACCTACCTAATAAACCTAAACGCATCAGAATATTATTGATGACTCCTAAATCTGGTGAATACATCCATAACCAGATGAGTCCGGTCGTGACCGCGGAAATGGTAAGGGGAATATAAAAAACTGACTTAAAAAGAGAGGCAAATTTAACCCGGTTGACAAAATAAGCAATCAGCAAACCTAAGAGAACCGAGAGAGCTAGGGTAAAGAGAACCCAAATGATGGTATTTTTTAAAGATGTTATAAAAACATGATCTTGAACAAACCGTAAATAGTTCCCCAATCCAATAAAATGCGGTGCGCTTAACCCATCCCACTTCGTGAGGCTGACGATTACAGTGTAACCTGCCGGAATCAGCAGAAAGATGATTACCATTGTGACCGCCGGAATCATAAAAAGATAGGCACTCACCTTTTCACCCACCAAATCAAACACCTCTTCAGATCAAAGAAAAGCATTTAATATGGATCAAATTTAGATTTCAATGAATGGATGGTTATGAATACCTGTTGTATCAAAAAGAGAGGGAATCCTTCGGATTCCCTCTCTTTTATTGCTTAATGAGAACTCCAGTAGGTATCGGCGATCTTTTGGAGATCCGATAACACCTGATCCATTTTATCCGGACTCAAAATAAACTCGGCGAATTTATCCACTGCTTCCTCGCAGATATCGGTGGGAGTGGCTTCCCAGAACCGGTTGATAAGACGGTATTGTTTCTCGGAAATCTGTTTCACTACATTCTGCATCGGAACCGAGAGAAAATCGGTGGAGGTTTTTTTGTTAGATGGAACAAATCCTAAAAGTTTGCACCATTGATATTGAGTTTCTGAGTTCATCCACCAATCGGCTACTTTCAGAGCGGTTTCTTTTCCGGGAGCGTTTTTACCCAGCAACATAGGAGCTGCTTCATAAATGATAACATTCCCCACCTTGGGATCGACGGACGGGAGAATAAAAGCACCCACATCCTTGCCAACGGTGAGTCCTGTCGCCATTAATTGCCCTTCATACCAGTTGCCGATCAAAATCATACCGGCTTTCCCCTGGGCGAGCAATCGCGGAAAATCTCCAAAAATATCGGTACTGGGATCGGTAAAGTAGCCTTTATCGATCATATCTTTCCACAGAGCAAAAACCTTTTTTGCTGGTTCATCGGTGTATTTCGCTTTCCCAACCATCAGATTTTCATAAAAGTCGGGATTGGTCCGAATCATCAGATCTTCAAAATAGATAAAGGTTGGCCATCTTCCCTGAACGGTGCTCCCCAAGGGGGTGATGCCATTCTTTTTTAACGTATCGCAGATAGCGATAAATTCATCCCAAGTCTGGGGCTCTTTCAATCCAAATTTTTCAAAAACCGGAATACTGTAATAGACCACCCAGTAAGCTAAATTCGTCGGAACTCCAAATACTTTTCCCTCAAATTCAAAAGCCTTGCGGAAAGCCGGGTCATATTCATCTTTGCGATTATCCCAAAGCGCAGTGACATCCTCTAATAATGCAGCGTCCACCAGCGGTTTCATCCGAAAGTCTGACCACCAGGTAAACAATTCGGGTGCTTTGTTGGTTGGTAAAGCGGTTCTCGCTGAAGACATGAAGACGTCGGTCGCCGGGAATGGAGTAGGGACAAAAGTGATTCCCAACTCATTTTTGGCAATTTCAGCCATTTTGGTGAATGGAGTCTGCCAATCGGGAGCGCCGCCTTTATCATGCATCAAGACAATATCCTGCGCCCACGCCCAGGAAGAAATCATAAGCAGAATAAATATACTGAGAACAATTAACCCCTTTTTCATTTATCCAACCTCCTTCAAAAAAATGCTTTACGGAATCACATTAATAGTCATACCGAGATTTCTCTGATCAGATCACCTCCCTGATTCATCGCATTTTATTCGACAGTAAACCGAAAAAAACCAATTTCATTAAATAATTATAACTCAACTTTCGCACCAAAAATAATTGCTGAAAATCCTTGATTTTAAAAGGTTTTTTAATGAAATCACCCCTCCTTTTAGGTCAAATTGACTTAAGGAATAAACCAATTTTCAAAAACGGAGAGGCGTCTCCATGCTTATCATACCAGAAATTATTGAAAATGAAAGGAATTTTTCACCCAGGTTTTTCTCCTTTTTTAAGGAGATTAAACTGAACGAAATCTTTCGAAAATGCAATGTTCAAAATGAGAAAGGCATCCCGGTCAAAGAGGCTTTCAAAATGATGTAAATCCTACGCTGTAGACTGCAGGTCTCGTAATGACAGATGATTACTGGAGCTTTTACTCGTTACTTTATTTCCAAGATAAGCTCGTTATCGGTGGGTTCTTCTATGTCTCTGAGATCAAATAGAGGACATCACACTCGCCAAGGCATTGACTTTATTCCTTGCATTGCTGAAAATCACCATAAAACATGTTCTTGACCTTTCTGAAGAAAAATTGAAAGAGCTCCTCACTCATTTTGTAAACCGTCCCCTGCATGGTTGAGAGATAAATTGATATGAATGAACTACGAAATTTGGTAAATATTTTAAAAAATACGCTACAATAATTCTATGAAACAGCTAACATTCATAAAAACACTTATGCAAAAACATCGTCCGATATACGGGGCGCTGGAAATTATGAAGTATATCGGTCCTGGATTTTTAGTAACGGTCGGATTCATCGATCCCGGAAACTGGGCTTCCAATTTTGCCGCCGGTGCATCCTATGGATATACCTTGCTCTGGATGATCACCCTGTCAACCATCATGCTGATTGTTCTTCAACACAACGCTGCTCACTTAGGAATTTCTACTGGTTTGTGTCTCTCCGAGGCTGCCACTCTCTATATGAAACCCTGGGTATCCCGCTCTCTCTTACTTTCGGCTGTATCCGCTTCGGTATCAACAGCCTTAGCTGAAATCCTTGGGGCTGCTATTGGCCTTAATCTCCTTTTCCATATTCCAATTCGTTTCGGTACCTTCATAGTGCTCGTCTTTGTGATCTGGATGCTTTTTGCCAATACGTATCGAAAATTAGAGCGCTGGATCATCGCCTTTGTATCTATCATCGGCCTTTCATTCCTTTTCGAACTGAGCTTAGTGAACATCAATTGGAGTCAAGCATTCACTTCTTGGGTCCTTCCTCGTATCCCGCTGGGATCAATACCATTGGTCATGAGCGTTATGGGCGCGGTGGTCATGCCTCACAATCTGTTTCTTCATTCGGAAGTTATTCAAAGCCGACGTTGGAATTTGGAAGGAAATGAAGTCATACGAAAAAAATTAAACTATGAGTTTGTCGATACCCTGGCATCGATGTTGGTGGGTTGGGTGATTAACAGCGCCATGATACTCATGGCTGCTGCTACCTTTCATTCACAAACAGTTGAGGTCAGCTCTCTTGATCAAGCCCAAGCGATGCTTAAGCCACTCTTGGGAAACGCGGCGGCAATCGTTTTCGGAATAGCACTCCTTTTCTCCGGCCTATCATCGAGCATTACCGCCGGAATGGCGGGTGGGTCGATATTTTCCGGTTTATTCGGTGAACCATATAACATTCACGACACCCATTCCAGGATTGGAGTTTCGGTCACATTGATTGGAGCCGCAATTATCATCCTGCTCATTCGTAATCCATTCCAGGGACTTATCATCTCCCAGATGTTTTTAAGCATTCAACTTCCCTGGACAATCTTTCTCCAGATTTACCTCACCTCTTCTAAAAAAGTCATGGGAAAATACTCCAACAGTTTCACCGAAAAGCTCGTCTTATGGTCGGTGGCGGTTACCGTCACCGTTCTCAACATTCTCCTGCTCCTGAGCCTCTTCCATTAATCGTCATGATTATTCCCCACCCAAACCTCACGATGAGCTCTCTCTTTGAAGATTGTAATAACTGAGGTGTCAGGCACCATTAATTTTTTGACGGTATCCATGCTGAAATCGTTTTTCTCAACACATTTAATTCTCCATCCCTTGCCTGACCTTTTCTGTTTGTCCCAGAAAGAAAATTCCATATTATAATTATAGATTAATTTATTCCATTCAAGGAGGTGCACAATGTCTCAGGACGTCATTTATTCCAAAGGAAATATTCAAGTAGTATTAGGTGATATCACCGAAGAAGAAACCGACGCTATCGTAAACGCTGCTAATTCCACCCTTTTAGGAGGAGGTGGGGTGGATGGAGCAATCCACCGGAAAGCTGGTCCCGAGCTCAAAGAAGAATGCCGTACCCTGGGAGGTTGTCCAACTGGGGAGGCTAAGATCACCAAAGGTTATCGACTGAAAGCAAAATACGTCATACATACTGTTGGTCCGGTTTGGACGGGAGGGAACGCTCAAGAAGATGAACTTCTTACTTCATGCTACAGAAAAAGTCTTCTTTTAGCTAAAGAGCATGACATTCAGAGTATTTCCTTCCCGGCCATCTCCACCGGTGTTTATGGTTTTCCCAAAAAACGAGCTGCCGAAATTGCTGTGAGAGAAGTGAAGAAGTTCCTCGAGGAAAATAGTCTTTCGGTGCGTTTCGTTTGTTTCGATAAAGAAACCGCCCAATACTACCTCGAGGTATTGAGTAAAAAGAGCTCGTCTGAATAAGTAAATTTTCCCTTTAAAATCAAACTCTCCATCAGGAGAAAGTCTCATTGTTTTCTTTATTGAATAAGAAAAATGGAGATCCTTAGAAAATTTCGATACTTTCCCCCACCATATAGGAAATAACTTCGTCCATGCTGGTCTCGGAGGTGGTCAAATTAGCGATGGAACGTACCCGGTACATAACAACGATACGATTGGTAAC
>CAYSWT010000091.1:0-7827 GCA_964434845.1 uncultured Atribacterota bacterium
ACCCTCATGCCACGTTGTGGCACCATATGAAAATGGAAATGAGAGGGTCTATCCTGTGAGTTTTTGCCTTTCTAAATCTTTTTCATCTTACGCCGTAGGCTGATATCCTGGTGTATTTCCAGGATAGATAGGACAGGAGGTAGTTGTTCATGAAGAACGTTGCACTT
Organism: uncultured Atribacterota bacterium; assembly: GCA_964434845.1. GTDB lineage: Bacteria > Atribacterota > Atribacteria > Atribacterales > Atribacteraceae > CAYSWT01. The sequence continues at coordinate 168 of CAYSWT010000091.1, forward strand.
TTAGGATCCGGGTTTATTGCTGGAGTTCATATGGAGGGATGGAAACGGATTCCGGGAGCCAATGTGGTCGCTTTCTATGAAGTCGTTCCCGAAAAAGCCAAGCTCTTTCAGGAAAAATATTCAATTCCCCATTACTCTTCTTTCCCGCACTTACTCCAGGAGCAACTGATTGATTTAGTCGATATTTGCCTGCCGACTTTTTTACACCGGGAATATACTGTACAGGCGGCTCATGCTGGGAAACATGTATTCTGTGAAAAACCGATGGCGCTCACCGTGGAAGACGCAGTTGCCATGAAAAATGCCTGTCAACTCAATGGGGTAGAGCTCATGATCGGGCACGCTCTCCGGTTCTGGGGAGAATATGTCAAGGCAAAAGAACTGGTTTCACAAGGAAAAATAGGAAAAGTGCTCTCAATCGATGCCCATCGTCTGTCAGTTGCTCCCACCTGGTCGGTCATCAGCTGGATTCTCCAGCAAAATTTGAGCGGGGGAGCAGCTTTGGATCTCCATATTCACGACCTGGATTTTGTGAACTGGATCTGCGGAAAGCCGGACGAGGTTTTTGCCCGAGGGGTCCAATCCACCAACGGGGCCTGGGATCATGCTCAGACAAGCGTACGATATAGTGATGGAGCCATCGCCAACGTAGAAGGGGGATGGATGATGAAAGGCGGGTTCCCCTTTACCATGGGATATCGAATTCTGGGCACCGAAGGGGTGATCGAATGGGAATTCCGTGCCGGGGTGAATATTGAACAGCGCGGAGCAGCTAATCCAGTTGTGGTTTATCGTGATGGACAGGAAAAAGAAGAAATCAATGCCCAGAGTGACGATGCTTATTATCTCGAACTCAAGTATTTCTATGAGTGTTTGGAAAATCACCGGCCGATTGAGCTGGCAACCGCTGATCATGGTATAACAGCGGTTCGGGTGGCAGTCGCCGCTCGAGAATCGATGGAAAAACGAACCGTTGTGAGACTGTAATCCAAATGGTCCCTCCTCCCCCACCTGGGAGGAGGAAATTGAAAAGGGAAAAATCATGCGTAAATTGTTGATCGTCGAAGAAGACGCGCTGGTTCGGGAGAAACTCTCCAATTTGCTCCGCGAGGAGAGGTATTATGTAATCGCGGTAAAGGATCGGAACCTGGCTATCAATTGCCTGGAAAGAGAATCGATCGACATCATGATCGTTGCTGAAAAAATATTCCAGGAAAACAGCTATGAGTTGTTATCGGTCATCAGACAACGATTACCGAGCATGGTCATTATCGCCACCGGTGATAATGAGAATGCATATCTTATCCGCGGGCTCCTCTCCAAGGGGATCTATGAATACCTCTCCCACCCATTGACTCCCTCCCGGGTGCTTTCTTCCGTCAAGAGGGCGGAGGAACGAATTGCTCTCCTTGAGGAAAACAAAGACTTAAAACGCCGCATCGATTACCGGTATTCTTTTGCGGGAATAACCGGGGTATCGGAAAAAATGCAACGAGTGTTTTCACTTATTCTTCAAGTTTCTCAAGTGAAGCGACCCATCCTGTTGATGGGAGAGCAGGGTACCGGTAAAGAAATGATTGCCCGTGCTATTCATAAGTATGCTTTTCCCGATGGGATCCCTTTCTTCAAAATTTTGTGCAGCAATTTACCCCAGGGAACTCTTAAGGAAAAGATATTTTTCCGGGAAGATGCATCCTTAAAAGAAAATCTCACCATTGGAACCATATATTTTGAAGATGTACATCTCCTTCCTTACCCGCTTCAGGTCGAGCTGGTTGAATTTTTAGAGGAAAATCGCTTTGGCAGAGGAGAAAGAGATCTTCGCGTGATTGCCTCGACTGAAGTCTCGCTTGAGGAAGAAGTCTCTCGAGGGATGTTTCGCAATGACCTTTATTACTTTCTCAATGCGGTCAAGATTGAAATTCCCTCATTGCGAGAAAGAAAAGAAGATATTCCGTTTTTAATCGACGTTTTTTTGAAAGAAATTGTGGATGAGACCAATAAAAAGACCATTAAAATCAACAAAGATGCCCTGAAATTGCTGGTGGAATATAACTGGCCAGGGAACATCACTGAATTAAAAAATACTTTGGAGGGTATGGTTATCCTGAGTGAAGGTGATATTATTTCTCCCGATGACATTCCGATGCATATTAAAAGTGGGTTATCAGCTGGGAAATCACTTCAGATTGAAGTAGGCATGTCTTTGGAGGATGCTGAAAAAATCCTTATTCGAGAAACTCTTAAAGCGAACCGTTACAACAAGAGAAAAAGTGCTCAAATATTGGGAATCGGCCTTCGTACCCTCTACCGTAAAATCGAGCAGTATAACTTGGGAGAGGCATAATCTCCCCTATCCTGAAAATACAGTGAGTCGTGAATAGTGAACAATTTAAAAATCACCCTCATCCTCACCTTCTTTCATCAAGGGAGAAGGGATAAATAACCATAAACATTTCTCCTTGCTCACGAATAGGCGCTTTTCCCCATTCGTATACTTTTTCTTTTTTTTCACGTCGTGGACTGACGGGAGGGTCAGGGTGAGGGGGGTATTTCCATCTTCATATGGTGCCGCATTGCGGTATGAGGGTCTATCCTGTTAACTCAGTGACGAGTAATCAGAAACGATTAACAACAGATTTTATTGCGAAAACGAAAATCTATGGCGCATTTTTTTAACAGTGAATATTTTATATTTGTTATTTTGGCATACTTCTTGGGATGAAATTGTCATATTTACAGTATTCCCTCCCATAATATTGTCATATAGACAGATTTTTGATATTGATTGACTTTAACCCTCTTGCATTTTCAAAAAATCCGATTACAATAAAAGTCGAGAATTAAACTTATAATTTAGAAAGGGGTGGATGTCGAGTGAAAATTAAACCACTCGGAGATCGTATCCTGGTCAAAAGGGTCGAAGAAGAAGAAGTTCGTCAAGGTGGTATCATCATCCCCGATACTGCTAAAGAGAAACCTCAACAGGGTTCAATTGTAGCAGTTGGAAGCGGTAAAGTGAACGAAGACGGGAATCGTATGCCTCTTGAAGTAAAAGAAGGGGATCGGATACTCTTTGGGAAATATGCTGGTTCCGAAGTGAAAATTGGTGACGAAGAGTATCTCATCATGCGTGAGGATGACATTCTCGGTATTATCGAAGGGTAACTGAAGGGAGGTATACGAAAATGGCAAAATCAATCATTTTTGAAGAAGAAGCCAGGCAATCAATTTTGAGAGGCGTAAAAATCCTGGCCGAAGCGGTTAAAGTCACTTTAGGTCCTAAAGGAAGAAATGTTGTTATTGAGAAGAAATTTGGGTCACCTACTATCACCAAAGATGGTGTGACCGTTGCTAAAGAGATCGAATTGTCTGATCCAAAAGAAAATGTCGGCGCTCAGCTGGTGAAAGAGGTTGCCTCCAAGACCAGTGACGTGGCTGGAGATGGTACCACCACGGCGACTGTACTGGCGGAGAGTATTTATCGTGAAGGGTTGCGCAATGTCGCCGCCGGTTCGAATCCCATGATTCTCAAACGAGGCATTGATAAGGCTGTAGACGAAGTAGTAAAAAAACTCAAAGAATTAAGTAAAGAAGTCGGAGAACGCAAAGAAATTGCTCAGGTTGCCACCATTGCTGCCAATAGTGATGAATCAATCGGAAACATCATTTCCGATGCCATGGAGAAAGTTGGGAAAGACGGGGTTATTACCGTTGAAGAAGCCAAGGGCTTGGAAACCACGCTGGAAGTCGTTGAAGGACTGCAGTTTGACCGTGGTTATCTCTCTCCTTACTTTATTACCGACGCCGACCGGATGGAAGTCGTTCTTGAGAATCCCTATATTTTAATTTATGAAAAGAAGATCTCGGCCATTAAAGACTTGCTTCCAATTTTAGAAAAGGTTGTCCAAAAAGGGAGACCGCTCCTGATCATTGCCGAAGAAGTTGAAGGTGAAGCCCTGGCCACTTTAGTTGTTAACAAACTGAAAGGAGTTATCAGCTGTGCTGCTGTCAAAGCTCCTGGATTTGGCGATCGAAGGAAAGCTATGTTGGAAGATATCGCCATTATGACCAATGGTCATTTTATTTCTGAAGATTTAGGTATTAAACTTGAAAACCTGAATCTTGATGATCTGGGCGAAGCCGGAAAAGTCACAATTGATAAAGAAAATACCACTATCATTGAAGGAAAAGGTTCCAAAGACAAAATTGTTGCCCGAATGAACCAGATCAAACGTCAGATCGAGGAAACCACATCTGATTATGACCGGGAGAAGTTACAGGAACGATTAGCCAAAATTGCTGGTGGTGTGGCGGTCATTCGAGTCGGTGCTGCGACCGAGGCGGAAATGAAAGAGAAAAAAGCCCGCGTGGAAGATGCTTTACATGCCACCCGCGCTGCAGTTGAAGAAGGCATAGTTCCTGGCGGTGGCGTGGCGTTGATTCGGTGTGCTTCCGTGATCGATAGCCTGACTCTGAGCGGAGATGAAAAAATCGGTGCCAATATCGTGAAAAAAGCTCTGGAAGAACCAGCAAAAATGATTGCTGAAAATGCCGGAGAAGAAGGCTCGGTCATCGTTGAGAAAATTAAAAATGCCGATAAGGTGACCATGGGGTATAATGCTCTTACTGGTGATTTCGTCGATATGCTTGAGGCTGGAATTATCGATCCCACCAAAGTGACGCGTGCCGCTCTTCAAAATGCAGCCAGTGTTGCTTCAATCATGCTGACCACCGAATCAGTGGTCACTGAAATCCCAGAAAAAGAAAAAACTCCACCTATGATGCCACCTAATCCGGATATGGGTTATTAAAAAGCCAATTCGTGGTATAATAATCATAGCCCGGGAGGGATTCATCCTTCCCGGGCTATTTTACTGGTACAGTTGGCATGGCGGGAGGTGGCAATAATGCCGATATATGAATATCAGTGTACTGAATGTGGGAAAGTGTTTGAAGAATTCCAATCATTTAGTGATAAACCGGTTGCTCAATGTCCTTTTTGCAAAGGGAGAGTAAAGAAGCTCATCAGTCGAGGAGTTGGTTTGTCATTTAAGGGGAGCGGTTTTTATTGTACTGACTATCGATCATCTGGGGCTTCGCCAGCCAGCTCGAGTTGCACAAGTAACTGCAGCTCAGGAAGCTGTTCAACATGTGGAAGCTCCTCGACTTCGAAATCGAAGGTTTCGAACGTTCCTAAATCATAAATATGAGTAGTTTCGCCTATCTTCTCATTTTTGCGGTTTTAATTGTGGGTGCCATTGTATGGGGGATAAAGCGCAAAAAAACCGTTTCCGTATCTGATTTTTGGAAAGAAAAAGAAAACGAATATTCCGAAAAAAGAATTCTCTCGAGTTTTGCCCGTTATTTAGGAGGCCATGCCCGTTTTCAAAATACGACAGAAGGCCTCCTTTTTTTAATGTCGAAAAGCCTATGGTTTGAAAATTTTGAAAAAGGTCCAAATATTTTCGGATTCTCATTTCCTTTTGAAAAAGTGGTTTTTCGTATCCCACTGTCCCGCATTTTGAAAACCACAACCATCCCTGAAAAAGAAATTATTGCTCGTGGCCTGATGGTACCGAATATGAATGTGAGGCGGATCAACCGAAAACCCGAGTATCTGGCCGTCTCATATATGGATGAATGGAGCCGAGAAAAAGAGCTTTTGTTTGACAGCATGATAGAAATATCGCAATGGCACGATGCCTTGAAAACTGCTCAAGCGAATTATGCTCCCGATGAAGAAGAAAAAACCGTCGGGGTTTGTCCAAAATGCGGTAAAAAAGTGTCTCCTGATTTTAAACTCTGTCCATATTGTGGTTGTCGTCTTTCCTGATAATACCGTTTCTATTTCCTCATGCTCACGACGCGAGGTTTTTATGAAAGGTTTAACCATCGGGCATTATTCTGACTTCGACAATTTAACTGGTTGTACAGTTTTTCTTTTTAAGAAAAAGAATCGAGCAATTGCTTCCGTACGGGGAGGTGCTCCCGGAAGCAGAGAATTGAATACCCTTGCTCCGGGACAACTTGTAGAAGAGGTGAACGCCATCGTTTTTTCGGGTGGAAGTGCTCCTGGTCTTGGCTCCATGGAGGGTGCTGTTCAATTTCTCCGGGAGAGAGGGATTGGATATCATACCAAAGTCGCTCCAATTCCGATCGTTGCCGGAGGGGTAATATACGATCTGGAAGTGGGGAATACTGCTTTCCCTCAGCCTGAATGGGTTTATATGGCATGTTCGCAAGCCAGGGAGAACACCGATGAAGGTTCAGTGGGAATAGGCACCGGGGCAACGGTGGGGAAAAGTGCCGGTATTCAATATGCCATGAAAAGTGGTTTTGGGTGGGGGATATCAACGCTCCCCGGAGGAAGCATTCAAACCTTTGTCGTAACCAATGCTCTGGGTGACATCTATCATCCTGATACCGGCGAAATTTTAGCTGGTCGACGGAATAAAGCGGGGGAAATTGTAGGCTTTCTCAAAGACTTTCAACTCCGGTCTCGTTCTTCTTCATTTTTTAACACCACCCTGGTTTTGGTGGTGCTGGATTTTTTCTTTTCCCGCGAAGACTTGCTCATGCTTTCTCACGTGGTTCATTCTGCTTTAGCTACCTGTATTCGCCCCTACGCCACTCTTTATGACGGTGACACCATCTTTATGGTCTCCATGGGTGAAAGCCGCTGCCATTATTTAGCCGTCCTCCAGGGTCTCTATCAAAGCGTCACCGAAGCCGTTCTCCATTCTGTCCTCCTTTCTCAAGGTGTCCCTGGCCTTCCTTCACGAAGTGATATAATAAAAGACATGAATAGGCAGTAGATTCAGATGGTGCCAGAGTATTTTCCTGGCATGAATGTCTACTCACCATTTATCATTCGCTGTTTTAAATTTTTTTCCGTCGACCCTGAAAAGGGGCGATGAGAGATGGATAAAGGATGCTTTATCCGTCTGGTATCTCAAACTGAGAACTGGAACGGAGGGATTATCGATGAAATTGCAAACCAAGAAAGTTGTTTTAGCGGGAGTATTAGGGGCAATTTCAGTTATTTTAAGCGTGACCCCAATAGGACTCATCCCGGTGCCGAATCTGTCGGGTTCAGCAACCACCATGCATATTCCTGCAATCGTGGGAGGAATTATCGGGGGTCCAGTGGTGGGTGCTCTGGTTGGACTCATACTCGCCTTTTCCACCATGCATCTTTTCTTCGCTTTGGGTGTAAACCTCGTTGCCTGTTTTATCCCCCGGATTTTCATCGGAGTGATTGCCTATTATGTCTGGTTGGGTTTGAAAAAGAACAACGTGGGGATCGTGGCATCCAGTCTGGCGGCAACTTTTACCAATACCATTGGGGTGCTTGGTCTGGCGGTAGCATTCGGCAATTTTACCTGGCAACAAATCGTTCCCATTATCGTTCTCAACGGGACTCTCGAGCTTATTATTTCAGCCATTATCGTTCTGCCCTTGGTGAAAATTTTACAGCGTCAATTTGTTCGAGAGTGAGGATGACGGATAGACCCTCATGCTGCTACGCAGCACCAGGTGAGGATGGAAACACCAAAATGTTGAGGTGTTGAGTTGGAAAAGATAAAAAGATGAGATCCTCACGCCATACTCTTGGATTCTTTCTCCAAGTGTATGCATCTTGTTTCGAATTTTTTCA
>CAYSWT010000092.1:0-3613 GCA_964434845.1 uncultured Atribacterota bacterium
CATTCAGGGGTGACGATTGGGGGGCTGCCAAAGAATAAGATTCTCACGCCCTCAGAAGACGAGGACATTGAATGCCAGCATTTTTTACTCGTTACTGCCTTTAACTGCCAATGAACTCTCTCAGGATTGAGTTTGAAGGAACAAACGATGATTGGAGGGGGATGAAGTGGTTCAGGAAGGCGTAGAGGCGGTAGGCTTCTAAGTAAGTATCATTTTCGGGAGTGATGGCGCGAAGCAGGGGTTCGGCAAATTGGCGGAGAATGCTGAGTTCGTAGATGAGCGAAGAATTGAAAAAAATGTCGGCATCTTCCTGGTAGGGGAAGATGTATTTTTCTTCACCGGCACGAACGTGAGGCCAGGTTTTGAATACTTCTTCAGCGATGCTCCCCCGGAATTGGCTATCCCGTACCAGGCGGCGGACAAGACGACAGTCGGTGGTTGACATGCGGTTGTGGTTGTCGATGTTGAGTTGGGTAATGGCGCTCACGTAAATTTTAAACCGGTGAGCCTCAGGAATATCTTGGCTGAGAAGTGGATTCAAGGCATGCAGTCCTTCAACCACGATGATTCCATCATGACCTAATTGAGTTTTTATTCCTTTTGGTTCCCGATTCCCGGTAATGAAGTTATAACGGGGGATTTCTACCTCTTTTCCGTTTATGAGATCTTCCATTTGATGTTCAAAAAGTTCCAGATCGAGCGCTTCCGGTCGTTCATAATATTGAGCATCCTCATTTTTTAAATCCTTCCGAGAAAAAAAGTAATCATCAAGAGATATGGTTTGAGGCTTCCATCCATTCACCCGCAGTTGGATATACAAACGTCGTGCAAAAGTGGTTTTTCCCGATGACGATGGTCCAGCGATGAAGATGATCTTGAGACTCCCTTTTTTCTGGGTGATCAGATCGGAGATCTGAGCGATTTTTTTCTCGTGTAAGGCTTCAGCCATCGATATGATTTCCCTTCCCTGACCATGGACGACCGCTTCATTCAACTCCCCCACATTTTTAATTTCCATGATCTTGGCCCATTGAGCAACTTCCTGAAAGGTACTGAAAAGTTTGGGATGAAAGGCATAGGTTGGAAGATGCTCCGGGTCAGTTGCTCGGGGGTATTGGAGAAAAAATCCAGGAGGAACCAGGACGAAGCCAAATTCTTGAATATATCCGGTCGAGGGGCAGAGCGGCCCGTAGAAATAGTCGTAATAATCGCCGATTCGGTAAAGGGTGATGGCAGAGGTTCGCCAATAGCGGAATAAGCGGATGAGTTCATCTCGATTTTGGTCAGTAAAAATATTGATCGCTTTTTCCCAATCGACGATTTCTTTTTCAAAAGGAAAATTTTGTTCAGCGATTTGGTGCATTTTTTGATTGATCACCGAAAGATGTTCAGTGGTGAGGTTTCCTATCCCTTGAATTTCACAAAACAATCCATCGCTCATCGAATGAAGTATCTGAAGGTTGGCTTCGGGATAAAGGGTATGAATACTATAGCTTAAAATAAATAACAGGCTGCGGAGATAGGTGCGATGTCCCTCGGGTTGGGAAAATTCAAGAAAACAGATATCACTCTCTTTCTCCACTTTGGTATTGAGATCGACGATTTCTCCGTTGAGACGGGCAGCCATAAATGACCGAAAGGTGTTGGGAAACCATTGTTGGGCTATATTTAATAGAGTCATCCCTGGTGTAATCTTTTTTTTCATTTCATCGTTGATGACGATTGAACATTGAGAAATTTTCATTTCGGTCACCGTTGATCATATCCCTTTCATGAATTGTTTATATTGTACCGAGTTTGTGCCATTCTGTAAAAGTATCGATTCATTTGGAAAATACGGTAAAGATTGTGGAATTGTGAATTGAATTTTTCATATTTTATGGACTATTCACTACTCATGATTCACTTCTTACTGTTTTTTCTTGCCATGGTTGTCTACTTCCTTTCATATTTTTGTGTTAGGATATTTCACGGGTGCACGATTTTGATGCCAAACGTGAGGGGAAATCCGATGAAATACTATGCCTATCACCTCTCTTTGTCGGAGGAAGATCTCAAGGGGGCAACGGTTGCTCTCATACCTGGAGCACCCGAGCGGTGTGTCACCATCGCCCGGGAATTCGGGTCCTATAAAGAAATCTCTTTTCACCGAGAATACCGGAGTATTTTAGCTGAAGATGGAAAGAATCGAGTGTTGGTTGTCTCATCTGGAATCGGTGGTCCTTCGCTCGCCATTGCCATTGAAGAGCTGGCTCGATTGGGAATCAATTCTTTCATCCGGGTTGGAACCTGCGGGGCAATTCAAGATGCTATCCAGGTCGGCGATATGATCGTAAGCGAAGGGGCAGTGAGGATGGATGGGGCCTCCGATCATTACGCGCCGATAGCCTATCCTGCTTGTGCTAATTTTTCTCTGGTTCAAGCCCTGGTTCAAGCGGCAACTCAACTTGGGTATCACTATCGTTCCGGGATTACCTGTACCTCTGCTACTTTTTATCCCGGTCAGGAACGCTATGATACCTACACTGGTTATGTGATTCGATCGCTACAAGGGACTTTTCAGGAATGGAAAGAACTTGGGGTCCTCAATTATGAAATGGAAGTCGCCACCCTTTTTACTGTTGCCCGGGTGTTTGGGTTGAAAGCCGGTGCGATATGTGGAGTTTTAGTGAATCGGAATCATGAGGAAGATGTAGATTTAGATGTAATTGAGGAAATTGAGCAGAAACTGGCTCGGGTTGCAGCATTGGCAGCGAAAATCATTTTGGGAGAGAAGTGAAAAAAGGTATTCAAGAACTTTTCTAATATTTATATCTATTCACTGTTTTTAAGGAAGGAGGATATGAAGTGCTGCTTGATTTGTGGCTCCAGGGAATTGAAACCGGATTGGGATGGTACGTTTTCTTTTTTTTCCTTTTGTTTTTCGGGATATTTATTGGATTCTTTTTTCAGCGGTTCAAAAAGTTTTTTTATGTTGTATCAGTCATTTTATTTTTTCTTATTGGTGGACGTCTTATCCTTTCCGGTATTCATCCGCTGAATTGGTCGAAGATTGCAATCGATCGTTTCTTTTGGAGTCCGGAATCGTGGATCTTTTGGCTGGCAATGATTCTTTCTATCAGTGTTGCTGGCTTGGTGTTGCTTTTAAAGAAGGGAGATTATCCGGGAAGGTTTTTTGCCGGTTTTATTGTCACTATCAATCTCTATTATTCCATTATTTGGTTATCGAACTGGGTGGAGTTGATTCGATTTTTACGACATCTTTCTTTTCCGGCGGTGATGCTTCTTTCATTCCTGGTCGGAATAGTATGCGTCGGATGGCAGGGTCTTTTAAGGGCTTTAAGCTCTCTATTAGGGAGTTCGCTGCTTACCATTGCCTATTGTGAAGTGTTGAAAAGACTGGGAGAAAATGATACCTTTTTGGGGCAAAGTCCATTTGTGCTGTTTATTTTCTTAGTCGGTGCGGTGTTGATGGATGCTGTTCAATCCAGAGAGTAATACGGTGAAATGTGAAAGATAAAAAGTTTGAAGAGACTCAATCATCTCTCACTCAAAACCTCTCCAATTGACAGATGGGTTATACTGTAGCGACATGCCATGGCATGTCGTCATT
>CAYSWT010000092.1:3713-7756 GCA_964434845.1 uncultured Atribacterota bacterium
TCATTCTTTAAATTTGAAAGTAGAGGACTTTTTATCGGATGGATATTTTTTCTTTTCAATCCAATCATGCAGTCGGGAACACAACCAGCGAATCAAGCTTATTCCGCATCAATTATGATAAGGAATTAAATGAGGAGCAAAGGAAGGTGGTTTTTGCTGGAGAGGGTCCGATGCTGGTCATTGCCGGTGCCGGAAGCGGAAAAACCAGGACGATTACCTACCGGGTCGCCCGGCTCATCGAGCAAGGAGTCAATCCGGAAAACATTTTATTGGCGACTTTTACTAATAAAGCTGCCCGGGAAATGCTCCACCGGGTGGAATGTTTGTTGGGTATATCACTGAACCGTCTCTGGGGTGGGACGTTCCACCATATTGGAAATATGATATTGAGACGGGAAGCAAAAAAAATTGGGTTTGACTTCAACTTCACCATCTTGGATCGAGAAGATCAGAAAGATCTGATTGAAACCTGCATCACTCAGTCCGGAATTGATATCAAAGCCCGCCGCTTTCCCAAGGCGGATGTGGTCATCAATATCATCACCCTCTGCCGCAATACTCTCATTTCCATTGAAGATGTTATTGATAAAAATTATCCACAATTTCGAGAATGGGCAGGGAACATCAGCCATATTTTTGCTCTCTATCAAAATCGGAAAAAAGAACTCAACAGCATGGATTTTGATGATTTATTAAGTTTTGTTTGGGAGTTGTTTCAAAAAGACGACGCAATCCGGCGAAAATATGCCAGCATCTTTCACCATGTTCTGGTGGATGAATATCAGGATACCAATCTCATCCAGGCGGAAATCGTAGATTTCTTTGCCAGTGAACATCACAATGTGGTGGCGGTTGGGGACGATTCACAAAGCATCTATTCATTCCGGGGAGCGAATTTTGCCAATATCATCGATTTTCCGAATAAATATCCGGACTGTACTATTTATAAATTAGAAACCAATTACCGAAGTGTACCACCAATCCTGGAACTGGCCAATCAAGTTATCTCTCATAATACCCGTCAACATAAAAAAACTCTTCACCCAGTCAGAAAAGCGGGAGAAAAACCGGTGGTCATTCCGGCACGAAACACTTCTCAACAGAGCGAATTCGTTGCGACTCAGATATTAACCTTGAGAGATAACGGCTATTCGCTCCGTGACATTGCGGTCTTATACCGGGCGCACTATCAGAGCATGGAGCTCCAAATGGAACTCACTCGCCGGGGGATCCCTTTTGATATTCGATCCGGGTTGCGTTTTTTTGAACAGGCGCATATTAAAGATGTTATTGCCTACCTGAAGATCATTGCCAACCCAAAAGATGAAATTGCCTGGAAACGAGTTTTAAAAATGTATCCTGGCATTGGAAGGGTAACCAGTGAAAAAGTCTGGGATTTCTTTAAAGAAGCAGCCGATCCATTGATGTTGATGAGGGACAAACATATTCCTGTCAACATTCCACAAGGAGCCAAAAGCGGTTTGATGACTCTAGAAGATTTGCTTATACAATTGGAAGAAATTGATTTTGAACCGGGGACGATGATTCAGCAAGTCGTCGACCGGGGGTATGGCGATTATTTAACCACTCACTATCCTGATTATCGCGATCGTCTCCAGGACATCGAAGAGCTCTCTCATTTTGCCTCCCAGTACAAATCTCTTGATGATTTTTTAAGTGAACTGGCATTGTTGGGTGAGATGGAAGCCGAAACGATTGTTGATGGGGGACTTCCTGATGAGAAGATCACTCTTTCCACGGTACATCAAGCCAAAGGATTGGAATGGCCTTGTGTCTTCATTATCTGGCTGTGTGAAGGGGGTTTTCCATCAGGTCGGAGCCTGGAGAAGGATGAGGATGTCGAAGAAGAACGGCGACTTTTGTACGTTGCCTGTACTCGGGCAAAAGATTATCTTTTTATGTGCTATCCCATTGTCGCCGAAGGGAATCGGACCCAATCGTATATTCGGAAACCCTCGCGTTTTTTAAAGGAATTAAGCCCTTCTTGTTATACCAAATGGTTTATCGACCGGAGTGGGAAGATGTGGTAGTGAATAGTATTGAGGGTGGGTAAAATGATACCATCAGAAAAGAAAGACAAATTCACGATTCGTAAAATGTTGAAGTTGAATGACTTGACCGCTGGCTATGAAAACGGGAGAGATAGTGTTTTCACACAATATTGTGAAATTGATGATGAAGCCGATATTCACACTAAAAATCGAATGATGGCCAAAGCACCGATTAAAAGAAACCATCGCCGGATTTCTCATTGAAAATACAGTAACGAGTAAAAGGTTCAAAGATATTAAATCATTACCCTTTCGAACCTCTCCCTTTGGATAAAGGGAGATCGAGAGGGATTCGATTATATTAGCCTACGGCGTAAGATTAAAAAATTAAAAAGAAGACGTGGGGGGAAACCCCCCCACGTACTGACGGCGTGGGCCAGAAAAATACCATGTCACCAGCTGAACAATGAAAAGCTTCTTCTCCTTTTAATGAGCATTTTATAGAGTGGCATCAATATCTATTCACTGATTACTGATTTGAAGAGGCAGGCGATTGAAGTTGCTAACCAAGAAAGACTATACGTTTAATTTTGTGGTCGGCTCTCTTGATTATGCATTTTTCAGTTTGGGAACGGCAGTGGCCTCGATCACGACGCTCCTTCCTCTCTTTGCCAAAAATTTAGGAGCCACCAATGTTCAAATTGGCTTGATTCCCGCCCTCTATTATTTGGGCTTATCTATTCCTTCTCTCTTTAATGGGTTGTATTCCACTCGAATGGAAAGAAAGCTCCCTTTTGTTTTGAAGTACACCATGATGGAGCGGCTTCCGTATTTGGGCATTGCTCTCGTCGCTTTTTACCTGGTGACAGCCAATGTTCATAATTCATTGATTCTCTTCTTTGTATTGCTTGGTGCATCCTTTTGCGCCATGGGAATCATTAGCCCGGTATGGATGGAAATGATTGGGAAAGTGGTAGATCCAGCCCGGAGAGGGGTTTATTTTGCGGTTGGGAATGGTGTTGGGGCATTGATGGGTGTATGGGGTTCACGTCTGGCCGAGAAATTTATAGTCAAGTACCCTTTTGCCCGGAATTTTGGTTATTGTTTTTTACTGACGGTGGGTGCAATGCTCATGTCATTTCTCTTTCTGGCTCTCACCCGGGAGGAAAAAGAAAAATCATCAGATCCCCCACCTCGTTATTTCCAATCTCTTTTCGGTGTATTAAAAAAGGATCCCAATTTTCGTAGTTTTTCTTTAGCCCGCTTTTTTTTAGCGATGGGAGTAATGGGAGGGGCTTTTTATACTGTTCACGCCCTGGAAAATCTTCACGTGTCCAATGCATTTATTGCCCGATACAACGCTGTTTTTTTGGCGTCGCAAGCTCTCAGCAATTTTCTTTGGGGACCACTGGGAGACAAAAGTGGACATAAATTTGTTTTGCTGCTGGGTGGCATTTCTTTATTATTGAGCAATTTGGTTGCGATCATCAACACCAGCGCCACTGGTTTCTATCTCGCTTTTGCCCTTTTTGGTATTTACTGGAGTGCGATATGGGTGGGTGGGATCGCTATCCTGCTTGATTTTGGTACGAAGGAATTAAAAAGCATGTATATCGGCATGGGATATTTTATTTCCACCTTTCCCTCTTTTTTTACCCCCATTTTTGGCGGAAAAATTGCCGACTTTTTTGGGTATCGTAACGTTTTCTGGGTATCGTTGGTCATCAATCTGATCGCTTTCATTTTGCTTTTAGGGATAAAGGAACCCCGAGTCTTTAAAGAATCGGAGCTGGATTGAATTTCTATCATGAAAATACCGTGAACGGTGAACGGTAAACTGTGAACAGTTTTAAAAATCACCCTCATCCTCACCTTCTCCCATCAAGGGAGAAGGGTTAAATAATCGTCACCCCTGAATGTTTCTATCAGGGGTCTAAAAGAAATTAAAAACCATAGATTCCTGATTAATGCATTCAGGAATGACGTATGGAAGGCGTCACTTATCCTGTAAACTGTTAGGATGGCAGCCTA
>CAYSWT010000093.1:0-7631 GCA_964434845.1 uncultured Atribacterota bacterium
ACACTTGGAGAAAGAATCCAAGAGTATGGCATGAGGATCTCATCTTTTTATCTTTTCCAACTCAACACCTCAACCTCTCAACACCTCAACCTCTCAACACCTCAACATTTTGAAATTTCCATTTTTATATGGTGCCACAACGTGGCATGAGGGTCTATTATCGATTTTCATTAAAAGCTTCAAAAAAGGCTAAAAGATTTTCAACCGGAATGTTGGCCTGAATGTTGTGAACTGAAGCGAATACAAAACCGCCATTGGGCTTGAAAGTTTCCATGAGACACTTTACTTCCTGGCGGATCTCATGTGGAGTTCCAAAGGGAAGCGTAGTCTGGGTGTTCACCCCTCCACCCCAGAAGGTGAAGTGCTGACCGAACCGCTTTTTGAGCTCTTCGGGATTCATCTTAGAAGCTGAAATTTGGACGGGATTGAGAATATCAAACCCGGCGTCTTGCATATCCGGAAGAAGGTCATAGACAGATCCGCAGGTATGGATGAACACTTTCCATTGAGTATTTTGGTGAATCCAGTCGTTCATTTTTTTGTGGAACGGCTTGAAGAGTTCTCGATAGAGAGCGGGAGAGATGAAGGGACAATTTTGAGATCCAAAATCCGTTCCGGAAAGAACGATCACCTGGATCATATCGCCGACGGCTTCATGCATAAGATTGAGATTTCTTAAACCGATCTCGGTCATGCGGGAAAAAACTTCTTTTAAAAAATTTTTACGGGTTGCGAGGGAGACATACCATTCCTCTACATCTCGAATCCCCTTGGGATTTTTCATTCCTGGACCGGGAACTAAGGCGATGTCACCCAGATTGGTTCCGGGAACACCTCCGCAAACGATGGCCAAATCGGTTTCTTCAAAAAGCTTTTTTGACGCCTGTTGATAAAAAACCAAATCCTCATCGCTCAGTTCATTATATTCTTCAATCTGATCTTCAACTCGAAGATCGCTATCGTCGGTGATCGGTTTCTGTCGGATAATCACATCGTGATAAAACCCATTTTTCGGCATTCTCATCGAAGCTGGTACCGAACGATCACCCTCGGGATATTGGAGAATATCACCATTTGGTTCGGGAATGGTGTTGAATTTGTTCGGAACCAAAACCGGTGTTCCATCAAAAAAGGTCCAAGATTTCCAATTTTCATTTTTAAACCCGAAAAAATTTTTAATTGTTGGTAAAGAAACGGTATCGATTCCCAACACTTTACGAAGATCGTCGTCAACTTCTCCTAACATTTGAAAGGGATCATACACTTTAACCGGTTCATCTTCTTTAATAAGTCCCAACGCCACTTTGAGTTTGTGGAGACTACTCACATGAATTCCACTAATCAAAGTTGATCCTAAATCCAGCGGGACCTTATCCGGTGATTGATGATTAATAGCAGCCATTACTCGTTCACGAGATGTCATAATCTGCCCTCCTCCTCTTTTTTCTTTTTTATCTTCCTGTATTCTCTTTCATTTTATATCGCTTTTTTAATTGCCTCAATTTCCTCATCAGTCATTTCTTTATCGAAACTTCTTAATCCTGAGACCTTAAAACCGTGCTTATTGGCAAGCTGGTTGATCTCTTTCACCTGTTCCACCTGGACTTCTTTCCCCAGGGTATAATCCTCAAATCGACCTTCCAGAGTGAGAACCATGGTTTCCGACATGCATGCGTAAGCTTTCCCGGGGGGATACCCAAAGTCCATCCCAAAGTCTGGATCACCAGGGACATCGACAATCCCACCTTCGATGACAAGAACATCTTTCCGGGTATGCATGATCTCTTTAGCAACATTCCGTGGTCGGGAGACATCACAGACTACCGCCCCCCGTTCAATCCAATCAGTACGAATGATATTGCCTATCGCCGACGTGACGGTCAGTATCACCCGTGATCCTTTGATGCCTTGTTCCACATCAGTAAAACCCGGTACGGACCGGTCGGTCAGTTGCTCGATTTCTGCTTGAATACGAGTGACTTTTTCCGGATCTCGACCCACCACTCTCACTTTCCTCCCCTCTTGAGCAAGGATTACTGCACACGCTTTGCCGATCGAGCCGGTCGCACCGACCACGGCAATTTCTTCCCGATCAAGATCGATAGCCATTTTTTGGGCGGCAAGTTTGGCAGCCTCGAGAGCGGTTGCCACCGTATAGCTATTGCCAGTGGTGACCGCAATCTTTAGTCCTTTTTTCGGGGTAATGCCGCCGTCACCAGCAACCGAAGTAAAAGCACCCAATCCGATTATTTTGGCACCATGTTGTTCCGCTAAGAGACCACAGTTATGGATTTGCTTGGCAACAAGGTCGAAAGGATATTCCACCAGGACGCGTGAGGTCATAGGCAGTCCGACGAACCATCCTTCGATTTCCTTTCCAGTGGCTGTCGATCGAACTCCGGTCACGTGAGCGAGAATAAAGGGAGAAATGCGAGAGGCAAGGAATTCCACCGTTCGGGAGGGGAAAAAACGCAAAATCTTCTTATGATCTTTAATGTCTTGGGCATCCATCGCATGAATAATGAATGCAAAACTGTCCACACAACCACCTTCTCAATCCATCATTATACTTATATAACCAATCGTGTCTCTATCCCACCATATCTTTGAGGGCTTTCAACATTGCCTGGGCATTTTCGAACATTTTCTTTTTGAGAAAAGCATTGATTAACGCTCCCACCAAGGGAAGCCCCAGGTCGTATTCGACTTCCAGTTCCATCCGGGTTTGATGGTCTGAAAGGGGAATGAATTTCCACACTCCCTGATAGACTTTAAAATCTCCCTCTAAAATGAAAAACCGGCACTCCTTATTGGCTTCGTCCCAAATATCCCGTTCGGTCCATTTCACTTCACGGCCTTGAAAGCTTCCTTTCCAGAAGCTATCGACTTCATTCCCGCTCTTTTTCAGAATTTTTACTTCCTGGAGATCAGGAAGAAATTTTGCCAGTTGTTCGATATTCTGAGCTTTGAAAAAAACCACATCCACCGGCTTGTCAATCTGAATGGTATCATTCACTTTTCCCATGGTTTTTAGTCTCCTCCGATTTCATTTAATAAAGCCTGCACCGAGATCAACGATTCTTGAAAGCGTGACAAAACGGTATCCAATTCTTCATAGGATATAGTAAGTGGTGGCTCGATGCGAATAACGGTAGGATTATTGAGGGTATAAGCGATTAAAACCCGGCGATGGGCCATTTCCATGGCAAAGAGTGAGGCAATATCCGGATCACTGAACTGAATGCCGATCAATAGGCCGATGCCGCGTACTTCCTGAATCAGCTCGCCGATTTCAGTTTGAATATCCTTCAATCGCTCTTTGACATATTGTCCTTTTGTCCAGGCGGTTTCAGGAATATTCTCTTCTTGAAGAATTTTAATCGTTTCGATTCCGGCAATACAGCTTAAGGGATTCCCGCCTAAAGTCGAGGAATGAATAAACGGATTTTCCTCAAATACTTTCCAGATTTCGGGAGTGCTGATAAAAGCCCCGATGGGTAACACACCACCTCCTAATCCCTTGGCCAATGTCATGATATCCGGTATGACCTCGAAGTGCTCGCACGCAAACATTTTTCCAGTACGACCCAATCCGGTCTGAATTTCATCTAAGATGAGCAAAGATCCTTTTTTCTCACAAATGGCTTTGACTCGTTTTAGATAGTCAGGGCTGGGAATGTTAATCCCCCCCTCCCCCTGGATTGGCTCCAAAATGACCGCTGCGGTCTCTTCGTCCACCACCATTTCCATGGCTTCGACATTATTGTATGGGACCTGGTAGGTTTCGGGCACACAGGGAAGGAAAGGCTTCTTATAGATATCCCGTCCAGAGATGCTCAACGAACCCATGGTTTTACCGTGAAAACTATTGTTGGCTGAAATGAGTTTTTTTCGTCCGGTATAAAAACGGGCTAGCTTAATGGCTCCTTCCACCGCTTCAGTACCACTATTGCCGAAAAATGAATATTGCAGATTCCCCGGAGTCACTTGAGCCAGCAATTCAGCGAGATCAGCCTGGTGTTTGTTAAACAAGGTACGAGTGGAGAGCGGAAGCCGGTCCAATTGCTCCTTCACCGCCTGGACTACCCGGGGATGGTTTCTCCCAACGTTGAATACTCCAAACCCGCCCAGGCAATCTATATATTCATTTCCGAAAATATCCCACACCTTTGATCCACTACTGGTCCATTCCACCGTATCTAACTGGGCAAATTTATAATATCGTGCCAGACCCGGGTTGATGTATTTCGCATATTTCTCCATAGTTTCTTCTACAATTTTCTTCTTATCGTCCATGATGACCTCCTCTCAAATCACTTACCACAAGGCATGTTCGTTGTTCAGTAAACATGATTTGAAGTATAATTCCCCACTTTCAAAAAGGAAGGATTATTCACCATCTACTGTATTTACATCATTCAAACCGAACGACCCGGGGTTGAATCCCCAAAGTTTTCATGAGCTGGAGATACTCTTCCGGGGGGATATCTTCCGGTCTCTTTTCAAGGATGGCAACAAAAATCGCTTGGAGAACATTGGCTCCAAACGATCGTCCATTCATTTCAGGTGTGGTGGTCACCAAAAGTTTCACGCCTAATTTCCGAAGAACCTCGATGTCGTTGCTGGTCACGGTGTTGGTGATAACGATCTTTCTCGTCATATTATCCGGCATAAATCGATAAATATACAAAAAATCACCAGCAACGATGTCGGCTCGTTCAAAAAGATGGGGAGCACGCGGGGAGCGTTCTTCTTGCTTTTTTCCAGTCGGGTACAACACATTCAGCGGGAGCCGTCTCAGCACCGGCATCATGACGATGGAGAGAAACCGCAGCGTAGAAAGCCGTGACAAGGGGATGGGAATTCCGAGAGCAAAAGGCATGTCACCGATGAGAAGCTTACACCCTTCTTGAGATAATGCTTCCGCTAATCCATAGCGATCCATACCGCTCATAAAAAGGGCGGTTTTCCCTTTTAATTTCATCCTCTCTTTTTCGACTAAAAAACGGGGGATTTGTCTTTCCCAGGTTTCTTTGAGTTCTCCCCCATCAACAATCGGGGTTTTCTTTAGAACCGAGACCATCCGAGTCATATCGACCACTTCATATTTATACCTACCAGCCCGGAGAAAAAGGTCGGCACCACCCAATCCAAAGGCATCGACTTTCCCGTCTAATTCACGTAAAACCTTCATAAACTTTTCTCGATCACCATCAACTCCAATTCTTTCTATGCTTACTTGATACCCCATCATTTCGATTTCGGCTTTATGATCACGACGCGAAGAACCCAGGCTTACACTCACTACTCTCTTACTTTTCATCACCTTCACCAGTTTGGGGGAATGTCAATCCACCCCCAAACACCGTCCCTGGTTCAATGGCAATTCCACAAGACATAATAATACCGTTGATTTGAGAAGTACTTCGACATACCACCTTTTCCGAACGGGCAAAACCATCCAGGACTCCCCAAACTTCTAAATTTTTCGATCGAATAAAAGCGTTGATTTTGCCATGACGGGTAATAATGACGATATCAGAATCAATCGAACCAGCATATTCCCCCTGAATCATTATTGTTCCTTCGCTTTGAAAGTGACCATTGAAATGTGTCAGGTCACCCAATATCGCAACATCTTTCACAGTTTCTTTATTTTTTATTAAGTTCATTAATAATTCTCAAACCTTCTAAGGTTAAAACCGGATTAAAGAAATCAATAAAATCGCAAAAGGTATGGAGAAAAATACCCCATCCACCAGTACCAACCACTCGTGCTTGGGGCGCAAATTCTTTTTTCATGTTTCCGATAATTTCACGACATAAACCGATATATCCATAAAAGATACCGGAATGCATAGCTTCTATGGTATTGTGTCCGATGCATCGTTCCGGGATTTCTACGTCGATGCGAGGTAACTTGGCGGTCTTTTCATAGAGCGCTTCCTCAGAAATACCAATCCCGGGGGCAATTGCTCCCCCCAGATATTCCCGATTGGCAGTAAGAGCACAGAAGGTAGTGGCAGTTCCAAAATCAACGATTACCAGGTCTCCACCATAGAGATGAGCTGCTGCCACCGCGTTTACGATTCGGTCAGCTCCTACATCTTTGGCTTCGGCTCGGATCGATAACCCAGTACGAATCCCAGGTCCGGTGACTAACAGAGCGGCTTCCCACCGTTTTTCAAACAGATCCTGTAAAGTATTTAGAACTGGTGGAACTACACAGGAAATGGTAACTTCTTTCACATCGTTCTTCCTGATGTTTTCTTCCTCGATGAGTTCTTTCAGGATATACCCCCACTCATCGCTGGTCCGACGAGAAGAGGTAGATACTCTCCAATGAGCCAGGAGTTTTTCCTGTTGAAAAACTCCAAAAGTGGTATGGGTATTCCCGACATCTATAGCGAGTAACATGGTCGTGATTTCTTCACCACCTTTTCAGTCCCTGTGTAGCATTATAATCTATCCTGGAAACTGTCACAGGATTCGATGTTTATCGTCACCCCTGAATGTTTCTATCAGGGGTCTAAAGTAAAAAAGACTTAGATTCCCGATTAATACATTCGGGAATGACGGATGGAAGACGTCACTTATCCTGTAAACTGTTAGGATGGCAGCCTAAGGCGTAAGATGAAAAAATTCGAAACAAGATGCATACACTTGGAGAAAGAATCCAAGAGTATGGCATGAGGATCTCATCTTTTTATCTTTTCCAACTCAACACCTCAACCTCTCAACGCCTCAACAATTTGAAATTTCCATATCCTATGGTGCTGCCATGCAGCATGGACATCTATCCTAAAATATATATACGGATAATTTAATCCTTAGTTACTTCCTCTATTTTATAACAAAAACCAAAAAAAACAACTTTAGGTACCAAATCGCATGAGATCATAGTTGCGTTTGACTTCCTGAATGTCTTCCCAGGTTAAATAACGAGGTGATCCGCGAGTCCGGTCGTTATAGCGCAATAGGAAACTCGGATGAAACATAGGAAATATTTTTTTCCCTCCCCGCCACTCCTGCCACTGACCACGGATTTTACTGATGGGATCTTTGGTGCTAAGGAGATAACTGGTTGGAACATTACCAAGGGTAACGATGATTGAAGGATTTATGATGGCAATCTGTGCCTCCAGATAGGGAAAACAGGCATCCATTTCATTATTTTCCGGATTCCGGTTTCCGAGTGGGCGGCACTTAACCATATTGGCAATGTAGACCTCTTCTCTTTTAATATTTGCTGCCAATAAAATTTGAGTGAGAAGCTGTCCGGCTCTTCCCACAAAGGGTCGTCCCGTTCGATCTTCATCTTCACCCGGACCTTCACCAATGAACATCACGACTGCATCCGGATTCCCTTCACCGAAGACGGTATTAGTCCGATGCTCGGCTAAAAAACATAGCCTACATTTTTTGACTTCGTTGCAGATTTCATTCAAAAGTTGCTCTTTTTTGGTTATTGATAACGCCATAATATTTTTATACCCAGGAATGGAAAATTAAATTGATTATGCTCTTTTTACCTTTTGCATTAAACGCTGAAGACTGAGATTATAGGGTCGGAGAAATCTCAGTCTCTTATTGTATATTAGTCTGTATTTATTTTTTTTCAAATCTTACGT
>CAYSWT010000094.1:0-7598 GCA_964434845.1 uncultured Atribacterota bacterium
CAGGATAGATGTCCACAGTTAGAAGCCATTTCCGAGCTTTTCGTCGGGAAAAAGGGCGTAGAGATCACAACGGCGGTGTTGAAGCAGAGGGAGGCGTTTCCGGGCGTGTGGGATAGCGGAGAGAGAGATTTCGCAGATGAGGATGGCTTCTTGTTCGCTTAATTGTTCAAGGATATGACCGAGAGGATCAACGACGAGGCTGTGGCCATAGGCGTGGTAGGAGGCATCGGGGAGGGGCGCCGGTGAGGCGCCCAGAAGAAAGAGCTGGTTATCTATGGCACGCGCCCGGAAGAGAACCTCCCAGTGCATGGGTCCGGTGATATTATTAAAGGCAGCGGGGACAGCGATTATGTTTGCTCCACGGAGAGCATAGAGGCGGGAGAGTTCCGGGAAGCGGAGATCGTAGCATATCATTATGCCGATTTTTCCCCAGGGGGTATCGACTAACAAGGGGGAATCTCCTGGAGTGAGCACTGCTGATTCCTGAAAGTGGAGATTTTCAAAGTCGACATCGAAAAGATGGATTTTCCGATAACGGCTGATGAATTCTCCGGAAGGGGCATAGATGGTTGAGGTGTTGAAATATTGATCACCATCTTTTTCAGGGATCGACCCCCCAATCAGGTATACTCCATATTCACGGGCGAGACGAGAGAGGAAAAGGCAGGTTTCGCCAGATGGGATATTTTCCGCAGCCAGTGGAAACACTTTGAGATCATAGGCGCATTGGAACATCTCCGGAAGGAGAACCAGATCCACCTGCTCGTTTTTGAGTGTTGAGAACAGGCTTTCGGTCTTTTCCAGGTTGGCTTTTTTATCATAACTGGTTTGTATTTGAATGATCGCTATTTTTAAGGTATCCATGGTTTGAGAACAGTAACGAGTAAAAGCACCACTCATAATCTGTCATTGTGAGCTGGTCTTACGAGCGTGATAATACCACTATCGGGTTTGATAAATCAAACCCGAAAATGAGTGTCCAGGATGGACCACCATGCTGCTTGTAGCAACAGTGACGATGAAAATCACAACTATACAAGTACCATACATTTTAGAAAATATACTTTTCATATTACGGCGTTTTCAGAATCGAAATGAAAAGCTTTTTATCCATGGTAAAATAGAGAGAATTGAATTTTATGCGGAAAGGATGATGATCGAGTGAGAGGATTGGTGCCGTGGGATATCGATCGGCGACTTCAGATATTCTTAGAGGAAGATTTGGGCTTTGATGACATAACCACTCAAGGGTTGGGCAATGTGAGTCTCAAACCGGTGAGAGCCAAAATCATTGCCAAACAAAAAGGAATTATGTCGGGAGGTCCTTTTGCGATCCGACTTTTTAATCTCCTCGATCCTGAGGCAAAAGGAAAAGCGCTGGTTGAAGAAGGCGATGCCTTTGAGGCTGGCGATTATGTTTTAGAAATTGAAGGACAGACCCGGGCGATATTGATGGGAGAAAGGGTGGCGCTCAATCTTTTGCAGCGGCTGTGCGGTATTGCTACTCAAACCAGAGAGATGGTTGATTCGGTGAAGGATCTGCCAGTGAAGATTGCCGATACCCGAAAGACCAGCCCCGGACTGCGTATTTTCGAAAAGTATGCCGTCCGCTGTGGAGGAGGCGTGAACCACCGCTTGGGACTATATGATTGCGCGCTCATCAAGGATAATCATATTTCCATCTGCGGCTCGGTGCGAGAAGCCATCCGGAGAGTTCGGCCGGCAATCCCGTTTACCGCTCGCATTGTAGTTGAGTGTGAAAATCTCGATCAAGTCCAAGAAGCGCTTGATGAAAAAGCTGATGTTATAATGCTGGATAATATGAATATAGATCGAATCCGGGAGGCAGTCCAGCTCATTGGAGGAAGAACAATCGTAGAAGCTTCGGGTGGAATCGGACCGGAACAGGTCAGAGAAATAGCCGAACAGGGGGTCGATATCATCTCCAGCGGATTCATTACCCATCATGCCATCTGGCTCGATCTGAGCCTGAAAGTGGAAGAAATTGGCGATGTATTATGATGCCCTCATCATCGGAAGCGGTATAGCCGGAAGCAGTTGTGCCCTTTTCCTTGCCGAAAAGTCGCAGCGAGTGTTACTGGTCACCAAAGGTGAATCCTTTGAAGAGACTAACACCGACCAGGCTCAGGGTGGAATTGTCTTTCGTGGTGAGAATGACTCTTGGAAAATTCTCAAGGAAGATATCATTAAAGCCTCTGATTATTCGTCCTGGGAGAATAGCGTTCGAGTGGTGGCGAAAATTGGACCCTCACTTGTCAAGCGCTTATTTATTCAAAAGTTGCGGGTCCCCTTTGAGCAATCCGACGACGGGGGATGGAACCTTTTCCAGGAAGCCGCTCATTCCCGGCGCCGCATTCTTCACGTAAAGGACTGCACCGGCAAAGCTATTCAAAAAGCCCTCCATGAAGGAATTCTCAAAGAGCATCTCATCGAAGTCAAAAAAAACACCTGGGCGGTGGGTCTGATTCTTTCCAGTCAATATCAGATCAATCCCCAATCCCGGTATGCTGTTCCTGAATGTCTGGGGGCATATTTCCTGGATCCGCGCAAGGGTGAAATCATACCGGTTTTTGCCCGCGCCACCGTCCTCGCTACCGGAGGGCTCAACTCACTGTATCGGTATTCTACCGGCGGAACCTGGAATACCGGCGATGGATTTGCCATGGCGCATCGAGCCGGAGTGGTTCTGCAAAACATGGAGTATGTCCAGTTTCATCCCACACTGCTTTATACCCCCGAATATGCTCAAACCTTTCTCATTTCTGAATCAGTTCGGGGCGAGGGAGCGGAACTCATTAATCACGAGGGGAAAGCCTTTATGTATAAATACCACCACCTGGGAAGCCTGGCGCCACGTGATGTGGTCGCTCGAGCGATCTTTCAGGAAATGCTCAACGACAATACTCGGTGTGTCTATCTGGATCTCTACCGAGCAATGTCACCCGAAAAGATTAAAGCAACCTTTCCCACCATCTACGAAGAATGTCTCCGCCGGGGGGTCGATATCATTCATGAACCGATCCCGGTCGCCCCGGGAGCTCACTTTTCCTGTGGAGGGGTATTAACCGATACCTACGGGCGCACCAACATCAAACGCCTGTATGCGGTTGGCGAAGTTGCCTGCAGCGGTCTGCATGGCGCCAATCGGCTGGCTTCCACCAGTCTTCTCGAAGGCGTTACTTTTGCCTACCGTGCTGCTCATGATATCGTGAAAAATCTCGCCCCCAAAGAGCACCCGCGGGTCATTCCCTTTGAATATTCATCTGGGATTCCACCTTCTGATCCGATCATCGAGAGTATGCGGGATATCATTCAGGATACCATGTGGAGATTTGCGGGACTGATCCGGAATCAATCCGGGTTGAAATATGCTTTAGAGGTTCTCATTGGTCTAAAAAAACAAGTGATACAAATGAAAAATAATTATGGCCTTTCCGGTCCACTCCTCGAGCTCGAAAGCAGCGTCGACACCGGGGTGTTGGTGGTCGAGGCGGCATTGAAAAACCCCATCTCCCGCGGCACCCACTTTCGCTCCGATTCCTCGATGACCTGAGGGAAAACAGGTGGCAGAAGAACCGAATTCACCTCTTTCCCCCTTTGGCCAAAGGGGGAAAGAGTCTTTTAATTCCTCACTTCTTCCGATTGAGCTCGAAGAGGTCGAATTCTTCTTCATCGTCGAAGAGGCTTTGGATGTGTTTTTTCTGGTCGAGGCCGGCAAGGTTGACGCTAAGGAAGAAAGTTTGGTCGGATTCCCAGTAGGAGGCTTCGACATCGATGCATTCTTCTAATTGTTTGCGGATATAATAGCGACGTTCTTCCCAGCTTTGGTCGGGGATGGAATAAATGCTTTCCATACCCACCGAGAGTTCCTTGGTACCGAGACCGATGCCGGTGATAATATCATCAAAGCCCCCGGTGTTGAGATCGTATTCACTCCGCAGGCGGATGTAGGTTTGGTCAAGATCGCCATAGGTAAAATCGAAGGTAAATAGACTGGTGTCCTTGGGATCAAAAAAGAAATAGGTTTCACCGTTGACTTGAGTGTATTGGTAAGCAATGCTGGCGCTGAAGTTTGAAGAAAATTCTTTCTGTGCCCAGACTTTTCCGCCCCATGCAACCGCATCGTTTAATGAAGTGAGGTTTATGGTGTGATAGAAGACCTCCCCGCCGTAATTTTCTTTTTCAACGCCCAGATTCACATAGGCATCATTCCGCCAGCTGCTGATATCGCCCTGGGTAAATTTCCCGGTACTCAAGTCGGTTTCAAAGAAAAAGCCGTTTTTCGATTCGGTCCGATAGGAGGCGATGAATTGCGGGAGGCGGCTGATGACTTCGTCGTTGTTAAACCGCTCGTTTTCGATGCCGAGCATCCAGAGTGAAAGCCCGTTTTTTTGGTAGTGGACGTATCCGCCCAGGGTGTTTTTTTCATGTTGCCAGAGATCGATGAATGCGCGAGCTTCCAAATAGGGATACTGAATGACGAAATCACTGCTCAAGCGGCTTTTTTGTAAGGTGGAGTAATAGAGAATGGCTTGAAAGAAGAAGTTTTCGGAGAAAAGATATTCATAGCTCCCTTCGATGTACAGCCCCTTTTTCCGTTGATAACCAATGGTGGGAACGAAACTGGCGCCGGCTTTATTCAGAAGTCGGGAGTAGGCGGGAATCTGAATGATTCTTTTGTCCTTAATATAAAAACCGAGACCACTAATCAGGACCCGGTCCTGGGGATAAATCACCACTTCTTCGGCGCGAATACTATACAGAGGGGGCGTACGGGGGCATCCGGTGAGAAGCAGGTCAGATCCTTTCCATTTTCCTTTCTGGTATTCAATTTTCGTTCCCCGAAAGTACAATTTCCCACCCTCACCCATCTCATAGACCAGCTCTGCACTTTCAAACCATCCGCTGCGGGTTTGGAAGTTATAATACATTTTTTCGGCGTTGATTTGATAGTTTCCAAAACGAGCCTGAATGGCGCCCGGGGCGAAGGCTTCCGAGGTATTGAAGAGAAAGGTCAATTGGTAGGTGTGAAAGGTAATATCATTCCAGGAGAGGTTCACGTTACCGGTGGCCTGAACTTCTCCCTTTTCATCATCATAGAGAAGAGTTTCCGCATTGATACGGATGCCTTCCTTGGCATCAGCGGAAACCACCATCATGAGTACGAACCAAAAAATGATGAGGGTACTTATGATGTGCTTCAATAAAACTTTCATCGGGAAAGGATGAAATCGGTTCATTGGTTCGCGGTTGATTTGAGCTCCTCGATTTTTTTCTTGACGGTTTCAATTTCCGATTCAATCAATTTTTGATTTTCAATGAGTTCTTTTTTCTCGGCTTCTAATTGGAGAACTCTTTCTTCCAGGCGTAAAATTTCTTCCTCCAATTCAGGTTGCCAGCTGGCCTGGGTGTAGTCGGGAGGAATATAGGGATTTTCCCAGGTGAGCTCAATCACCTCGGCGACATAAGACGGATCGATGGACAACCGGGAAAAATGAAGGGTGATTTTCTTGGTTTCCGGCCCGATGATGGGTTGATCGTCTTTCCCATATCGGCTGAAGTAAATTTTTCCCGTTACCTGATCAAATATTTTGTCTTCAAACCCGCGGGGGAATTCAAGTGGATAGTATTTTTTGCCCTGGTCGTCAATAAGGTAGGTATTTTTGGCAAAATTTATGGGATAAAGAGCGGGTCCTTTGATTTTTTTGATGGTGACTTCGAAAACCAGATAACGGTTGAATCGTTCACGCTGGATAAAATCGCGATGATAGGCGTTTTGCTCCTCCATAGACAAGAGGTTTTCATTGCCATATTTGGCCACCCAAGCCTGCACCAATTCCGGGTTCCAGAATAAAGCACTTACCGAAAAAACATTTTTAACTTCTTGAGCACGAGTCCATTTTTTCACATTTTGAGAATACATTTTTTCATAATCGGTTTTGGCGCTGACCTGAATACTCAACACCATCACCATCAAGAGAGCCACGAGAATACCAAACGAGAATATTTTATTATTTTTGACCATTTAAAAATCTCCTTCCTGGTAAGGTTTGATCTCAACATCAATACCGGTTTTGGGCGAGGGTGAAGGTTGTGGTTTCTGGACGGAGGGAGGGGTGGTGGTGCCGGTATCTTCGCCGTTCCATTCGTCGAGTGGTTTCACTTCGATTTCGACTTCGGGGAAGTTTTGATCTTGAGGGATGGGTGACGGTTCAAGGGGGCTAATTTGGGGGGTCGGATAGGGTGCTTGTCCGACCGGTTGGTAAGGAGTGGAAGAGGCTATCGGTCCAGAAACACTCACTTCTTGAGAGGTTTCGACAAAAAGCGGGCTCCCCGATTCGACCTTAGCCGGTTCACCGTTAATCAGGAAGCCGGCGACAGCACCGATAGGACCCAGCGCCACTAACCCGACAATACTGGTTCCGACAGCATAGGCTAATGCTTTATTTTCCTGGATTGCTTTTTTTCCCAAAGTAAGCGTGATGGGCGTTCCATCGAGAGAGTTGATTGTACCAAAGTCGATTTGAATCAGGCCGGACTTCCCAAAATTACCGCGGCGACGGATCTTGCTGATCCAACCCTCCCCTTCAGTACCCGCAAGAGCGATGAGAACATCATTGACGACTAAATCCTCAGCCAAAACATAGGGAACCGGATCGCCGAGATTGTTTTTTTCCGAGTTTAAATTGGTTTGAATGGTGATTTTCACCAGGCTGGCAGCGGGAATGGTGACTTGGAAGTTGGTCGTTTTCGACGTATCAACCACTGTGCGGAAGAGTTTATCCACCCGGACCCCGATCGGTTCAGTGCTGGGAACTCCGAATATCAGTTGTTCGAATTCATCTAATTGAGCGGTGAGAATCCCATTTTGCTGGTTGGACGTATTCAGAGAAAGACGAATAGCTTTTATTTTAAAAGCCAACGAAGGTTCTTCGGGAGTACCGGTCAGGATAAACGTTTTCATAGTATTTAATCTTTCCATCAAGGTGCCAGAAAGGGTGTCTCCGATCAGGTCTTTTTCTAATTTCTCGGTTCGGGTTAAAACACTTCCACTTTCTGGAACACCGTAAAGAATGCGTTCCATTTCTTCCAGGTCTTTCACTAAAGGAGATGCGACCTGATCTTGAGTAAAAGACGGAATGGTGAGCGCCAGGATAAGAATACCTACACAAATTACAGAAGCCTTCTTCATAGTATTCACTCCTTCTCATTTCTCCCTAACATTATACCCTACCCTGGGTGAACACCAAGAGTGTGTCAAGAATTTTTTCAATTATTTGAGGATAAACGCTCAAGCTGCTACGCAGCACCATAGGATAATGGAAATAACGGACGTAACGAATCAAGCTAACCATTGGTTTTCTGAGCGGGTATTGTCATCATCCGTCATTCCCGAATGTCTCTATCGGGAATCCAAAATCTTTTAAACCCCTGATTGAAACATTCAGGGGTGACGATTAATAGAGAATCCTGCGGGTGTTTTCAGGATAGACCCTCATGCCACTCAGTGGCACCATATGAAGATGGAAACACCAAAATGTTGAGTTGTTGAGAGGTTGAGTTGTTGAGTTGAAAAA
>CAYSWT010000095.1:0-7563 GCA_964434845.1 uncultured Atribacterota bacterium
GGAAAGATCGGGAAAAAGATGTTCAGGCCATGCGGGAGGAGTTTCTCAAAATCCGAATTGAAACCAGTAATGAGATGAAGAAGGATTTGGCACAGGCCAGGAAAGATCGGGAAAAAGATGTTCAGGCCATGCGGGAGGAGTTTCTCAAAATCCGCTCTGCCACCCAAGAGGATTTAAAGGAAGCGGCGTTCGTTTGGAGTGAATTGATTAAGACCATGGCAGCAAAAAAATCGGGTGAGAAGATTATCATCAAAGAAAAATCGGAAGAAACTCTCCCTCCACCCGGGACGAGGAAAAAGAGTGTACCGGTAAAAATCGAGGTTCCCACCAAGGAAGAAGTACCAGCGGCTGAGAGTATAGTCGAAGAAGGGGCTTTAGACTTGGAAGATAAGGTGCTCTCCATTATCAACGAACACCCTAATGGGATAACCCTAATGGATATTGCCGAAAAATTTGGGGTGGTTCCAGTTGTCTTAGGACGAGCATCCAGAAGTCTTTTAGAGAAAGGAAAGATACGTAAAGAAGAGAAATTGTATTATCCAGTGATCGGTGAGTGATCAGGTATGGATAGCGAAGCATTGAGAAAAATACGGACCACACGCCAGATCAAGCCCAGCCTTGAACTGGCAAGAGGAAGTAAACTTAGAACCACCAACTCATTATCTAAAACGCCCGAGGAATTGCATTATTTAGAATCTGTGTCACTCAGTGAAAGCCAATTGAAGCAGTTCTTAGATAAAGAAAAAGAACGGTTTGCCAAACAAGAAGCAGCACATGACCGAATTCGACAGAAAATGTTAAAACTCAGAGATAAATTAGCAGTAACCATCAACCGAAATCGGGCTTTTACTGAAATACGATACCAGCTCCAACAACAGAGGTACCAGCAGAAGAATGTTGATCCTCAGAGCATAAAAACCAAAATCAATCCAGATTGTTCTTTGCGACATATAGATATACATTATTAATTTTTGAATAGCTACGACATTGAACAACGATACGGGGGAAAAAGGTTTTTTCACCTCCCCCTTTTTTAACAATTTCAAGTCATTTTTCACTCGATTGTGCTTCTTGCCCGGTGGACTCAGAGAATCACCCGCTGGATACCTTTCAAGGAAAGATTGGGAGAACTTCTCTATTAGAATGAAAACAACCAGGTTCCTGATATTCATTTATATCTGTCTTGGTTGTCTTGGAATTATGATTAATACTTTTTATGGAGGCTTAAATTATGTATGGAGAGCAAGTAACAGTACTCACTCTTCAACCAAGTTCAGACTTTGTAGAGACACCGTACATACGGGATATTATCAATCGAGCACTTGATTACATCCGGATTGGATTTCCGGTTCATTTTAGTGGTTCAGCCGGGGTGGGAAAAACCACCCTGGCTTTTCATCTGGCTGCCCAGTTAGGCCGTCCAGTAGTGTTGATCAATGGCGATCACGAGTTTAATAGTTCTGATCTGATCGGTGGTTTGTACGGATATCATAAACGTTTTTTAAAGGACAACTTCATCCGTTCAGTCACGAAAACCGACGAACGGATGTCTCTTCACTGGGTTGATAACCGTCTCACTGTGGCTTGCCAAAATGGCTTTACCCTTATCTACGATGAATTTACCCGATCTCGTCCAGAAGCGAACAACGTTTTACTCCCCGTTTTAGCTGAAAGGATTCTTCCTCTTCCCACTGCCCGGGGAGGAGAAGCTTATCTCAAGGTTCATCCCAATTTTGTGGCGATCTTTACATCCAACCCAGAGGAATACGCCGGGGTGTACAAAAACCCCGATGCCCTCATCGATCGAATGATAACCATTGAAGTTGACCACTTTGATGAAGAAACCGAAGTTGCAATTACTCAGGCTAAATCTGGCCTTACGCTTGAAGACTCACGACATATCGTTGGTCTGATCCGAAAAGTGAGGGAAGCAAAATTAAATAAAAGGTTTCCTACGGTGCGAGCTTGTATCATGGCGGGGAAAATACTAAAATTAAAAGGAGTTCCTTCCATCAGCACCGATCATGTCTTTCGAAAAGTATGTATGGATATTCTTACTTCGGATGTGCCCAGAGAAGAGAGAGAGAAGGTTCAACAGGTAATCGACGATTATATCGCCGTTTCATTTTAAAGGAGAGTGTACCCGATGACCACCAGAAAAGAAAAAAAAACCATGAGTTTTGGAGGTTTATTTAAAGGCATAGGAGATCTCATTGATATGGTCTCTGATTTAGGGGAAGATGCAATAGAAAAACAGGGGGAAATCGAGGGACTTCCCAAAGGGATGAAAGGAGTATACGGTTTCAGTATCAAGACGATGGGTGGAAAACCGGTAGTAGAAACATTTGGAAATATCCACCACACTAAAGGTGGCTCGGTGATAGAAGAAGTTCGAGAACCGATCACCGACGTTTTTGATGAAGAAGATCAAATCCGGGTAATCATAGAAGCTCCGGGAGTCTCGGAAGAAGAAATGAAAATCGAAATAAACGGAGACATCCTGAACTTTAGTGCTACGGGCAAAGACCGGAAATACCTCAAAGAAATCCTTCTTACTGGCAAGGTTAAACCAGAACCCTCGAAGACGTCTTTCAAGAACGGTATTATGGAGATTTTTTTAGAGAAGCAAAAAGCAGAATAGTGTATTCTACCAGAGACTGATGTTCGAAACAAAGAAAGAGGCTTTTATGAGTACGAATAGTACCTTTAAAATATTGAATCTAAGAGTTGCCGAAGCAAAGCCGAGAGACGTGGGAAGAGGAATTGTCCGTATCGATCCTTTAGATTTCGAAAAGATCGGAGTAGGAGTTGGAGATATCATCCAGATCGAGGGGAAAAGAAAGACGGTTGCCAAAGTCATGCCGGCCTATCCCGAAGACCGGGGCAAATCTATCCTTCAGATGGACGGACTTCTCCGAACCAATGCCCAGGTTTCTCTAAATGAGAAGGTTGCAGTACAGAGTGTCAGTTATTCACCCGCGGAAAAGATTATATTAAACCCACTCAATTCGACCAGAAGGATTTCCCAGGATAAAGACACCAGATATATTAGTACTCTGTTGGACGGATTACCCTTAATAGAAGGTGATACCATCCGGGTGAATCTCTTCGGGACCCGTAGTCAAGATTTTATGGTAGTTAACGCGGTTCCCAAAGGAGCGGTGCTGATTCATTCCCGAACCAGGATTGAAGTCCGACAGGACGGTGAGTCCAAGGCCAGGGGATATAAAATCTCCTACGAGGATATCGGTGGTATTGAGAGAGAACTGCAACGAGTGAGAGAGATGATTGAGCTTCCCCTGCGATATCCTCAGGTCTTTGAACGGTTGGGAATTGATCCTCCCAAAGGGGTTTTACTCTATGGTCCACCGGGATGTGGGAAGACTCTAATCGCCCGGGCGGTGGCTAACGAGACCTCTGCATATTTTATTCACATTACCGGTCCAGAGATCATCGGTAAGTATTATGGGGAAAGTGAAGCCCGTTTAAGGGAAGTATTCGAAGAAGCTAAATCAAATGCTCCCGCAATTATTTTTTTTGATGAGATTGATGCCATCGCCCCCAAGAGGGAAGAAATGGGGGGAGAAAAACAGGTGGAAAGAAGGGTGGTGGCACAGCTCCTTGCCCTGATGGATGGACTGCAATCCCGGGGTGAAGTCATCGTTATTGCTGCCACTAACATTCCCAATTCCCTTGACCCGGCGTTACGACGACCAGGACGGTTTGACCGGGAGATCGAGATTGGTATTCCCGATCAGAAAGGACGTCTGCAGATCTTGAATATTCACACTCGGGGGATGCCCTTAGCAGATAATGTAGACCTGGTGAAACTTTCCCAGATGACTCACGGATTTGTTGGGGCCGACTTGGAAGCCCTCTCTCGGGAATCGGCCATGAATGCCTTGAGGAAAATAATGCCCAGCTTCGATTTTCAGCTGGATGAAATTTCCTATGAAACATTATTAAAGATTGAGGTAACCATGTCTGACTTTGAGGAGGCTTTAAAAGAAGTAGAACCTTCAGCCATCCGGGAGTTTTTCGTAGAAGTTCCTCAGGTGAAATGGGAGGATATAGGTGGTTTAGGGGAAATCAAACAGAAATTAGTAGAAACCGTAGAATGGCCATTACAATATTGGGAAGTGTTCCAGCAGGTGAAAGTGAAACCGCCCAAGGGTATTCTCCTCTCGGGACCACCCGGTACCGGAAAAACCTTGGTGGCAAAAGCATTAGCTAATGAAAGTGGGGTTAACTTCATTTCAGTCAAAGGACCAGAATTGATGTCGAAATACATCGGAGAGTCAGAACGGGGTGTGAGAGAAGTCTTTCGAAAGGCAAAGCAGGCCAGTCCATGTATTCTCTTTTTTGATGAATTTGACTCACTGGTGCCAGAACGCAGTCAGACCTCCAATTCTCAGGTTACCGAAAGGGTCATCAGTCAGTTTTTAACCGAGCTTGACGGCTTGGAGGAATTAAAAGGAGTATTGATTTTAGCTGCCACTAATCGAAAAGACCTGATCGACCCGGCTATCTTACGACCAGGGCGATTTGATTTTATTCTTGAGTTTGTCCCTCCTGACCGGGACGCCCGATGGGAGATCTTCGCCATTCATACCCGGGGGAAGCCTTTGGCACCAGAAGTTGATCTAGGTCTTCTCTCTCAGCATACAGAGGGAATGACTGGTTCGGATATCGAAGCCATTTGTCGGGAAGCTTCAATGATTGCAATTCGTGAGTGTTTGAAGACCGAGCAGAAAGGGAATACGATTCTGATTCTCCCGAAGCATTTTGATCAAGCGATTGAGTATTTAAAAATTCAGAGAGGTGGATAAATGCTTCCCAATGATCAACATAAATATCTGTACGGAATTATTGCCGAACCTCAACCCCAAAGGTTCAACATGGTGGGGATTGAAGAGGCTGAAGTGTATACTATAACATTTCGAGAACTGACAGCGGTGGTGAGCGATACCAATCTGATAGAAATTGATCCGGTTCGGAAAAATGTACTTGCTCATACCAGGGTTCAAGACGAGCTAATTAAGAAATATGATATGCTCCCTATGGGTTTCGGCATGATAACCGATAATGAAGAGGAAATCCTGAAATTGTTGGAAAGGAACTACCAGATACTGAGAGATGAATTCCTTCGACTGGCTGGCAAAATAGAAATTGAGATTAAACTTTTTTGGAATCAAGCTGCGATATTACAGGCACTTGAAAGTGAAAGTCAGGAGTTTAACAGGCTAAAAGAGAAGATTAGCCATGAGTCTTCACCTGCAAAAGCTCAAAACTTGCTGGTGGAAGTTGGAAAAATCATCGAGCGTACCGCTGAAGAGTGGAAAGTCAAATATGCAGAGGAGGTCCGTAGCATCCTCCAAAATCTGGCGATCGACGTCGTCCTGAATGATCCCTCTGGGGTGGAAAATATCTTGAATGCCTCCTTTTTGGTTGAGCGATCGAGAGAGGGTGAATTTAATAACAAAGTTCATGAACTGGATATTGCCTATCAAAACAAAGTCAATTTTAAGTATATTGGTCCATTACCTCCCTACAATTTTGTCAGGGTGAAGCTGGAGTTATTATGTTGATAAAATTTCTCTCCGATATATTAATCGGTGTTCCTTTGACTCTCGCCAAAGATATGTTAGAGAAGATACGAGACGAGGTTGATAAGGAACGTTTGATTACCGAAGAATCAATCAAAAAAAGACTTCAACAGCTGCAACTTCTGCTCCAGGAAGGGAAGATCAGCGAGCAGGAATACGAAGAGCTGGAATCCAAGCTCATAGAAAGGCTGAAAGTGGTAAGGGAATATAACAAAAGCTGAGGAGATGCATGATGGCGTTACAGGCAACGAAGAATGAACCATCCAGTTTAGTAGATTTGGTTGATCGGATTCTGGATAAAGGACTGGTTATCAACGCTGATATCTCGGTCTCGGTAGCTGGTGTCGATCTTTTAGGGGTGAAGGTGCGGGCTGCTCTGGCTTCTTTTGAGACAGCAGCAAAATACGGGCTCGAGTTCCCCAGCGGGACTCAGTATGAAACAGCTGCCTGGAAAGAAGCCATGGTCGGAAAAGAAGAATGTCCTCAGTGTGGCAAACGAGTGGCCAGCGATGTCCTTTTGAATGAATCCTGTCCCTGGTGTGGATGGATGAGCGCTCAAGCTAAACGAGCGAAAGTGGTAAAGACAACAGAGATACCGGTTGAATGAAAAGAGGCTCTATCTTGAGATGATGGATAATGAAGCCCGAGGAATTGATCAGAGGGTGCTCCGGTTGCTGGAAATCCTCGACCCTAAAAGTCAGGCTATTCTCTGGTATCTCTGGTGGCATCGGCACGCTGATATCGAGGAGATGAGGAACCTAATTGATGCTCCCGGGGATTATGAAATTGTGTACCGGTTCAAAGAAGTCATCAATCGGGAAGCGGAAAAACTGTGGGGGAAACCGCTGGTGAGCTTCGAACAGGCAAAAGTTGATCCCCACAGCGGAAAAAAAATCATGTTCAATTGGTGGTTTTTGGACGATGAAGATTCACCCAAGGCAGAAAGGGGAGACCCCTTAGTCGATATATTCAGCGATCAGGATGGCTTGACTATCATTGCCCAAGTTCCCACTTACCTTGATTATGATTGGCCGAAAATAGATTATAAAAATGGAGTAATGAAACTCAGATTTCTAAAGAGGGAAAACCATGAAACCGGAAGAGAAGAAAGATGAGGATTGGGACGAGAGACAGGAAGGTGACATTCTTCATCAGGTGAGTCAACTCATCCCGGGTTTAGGAGGGCTGGTTCAGGAGATGGAGAAGTCGGAAATTTTTCGGGAACGAATTCGAGAAGTCAACCAAGAGCTCATACGTCGTTTAAAAGGGACTCCTACCGGTGTTGAGAGAAGGAGTGCCATCCCTCATACTTCGGCATTGCCAGTCCGACGGACTGTTCAACGACAAGATAGATCAGCTCCGCTTCCTCAAAAAGAAATCATGGTGGATGTTTTCGATGAGGGGGATTTCCTGCGAGTTGTTGCTGACATCCCGGGAGTCAACCAACCTGACAT
Organism: uncultured Atribacterota bacterium; assembly: GCA_964434845.1. Classification (GTDB taxonomy): domain Bacteria; phylum Atribacterota; class Atribacteria; order Atribacterales; family Atribacteraceae; genus CAYSWT01. The sequence goes on from CAYSWT010000095.1 coordinate 7,061, forward strand.
TCAAGTGGAGGTAAGAGGAGAGACCCTTCTGCTCATGATTTCCAATCATGTCCGGAAAATTGTACTCCCGGTTCCAGTTGATAGAGTACCACAAACCGAATTGAAGAATAATATCTTACAGATTATTCTTAGAAAGGCGAAGTGACTGATCTATGGCAATAACCATCAATGAAAGTAACCTCAAGCAGGGTGTTTTAGGACTCGTTTTGGCTTTAGTGGAAGTGATTAGGGATGCGTTGAAGATTCAAGCCTTAAAAAGAATGGAGAGTGGGCTTCTCACCGAAGAGGAATGCGAACGTTTGGGAGAAGCGTTAATGGATTTGGATATTGCTTTGGAAGAGATCAAAGAGGAACAAGGTATCACTGATTCGGTGCAGGCAGTGAGAGATGGTCTGGATGAGATTGTTGATGATGTGATTGATCGCATTGTCAATCCGGAAAGGTGGGGTGTCATTTAAGTTTTAAAAGTGCACTCATCTAAAATTTAAAAGTGCACTAAATTG
>CAYSWT010000096.1:0-1392 GCA_964434845.1 uncultured Atribacterota bacterium
CAGGATGGAAAAGAGAGCTGATATGGAAAAAGAAGCTATTCGTCTGGTTCATATTTTTATTAAAAAGAATAACATTTCAATTTTCAAAAAAGCCCAACAATTAAGCGAGTTTTTTGCCAGTCATGGGGTGTCGGGTAGCATCGTGACCAACCACGAGGCTCCCGCTGACCGACCGGATATAGTATTCGTCCTGGGGGGAGACGGTACTTTTTTATCTGCCAGCCACAATTACGCCTCCGACCGGATTCCGGTGTTAGGAATCGATATGGGGGGGTTGGGTTTTCTGACCGAAGTGAGCGTCGAGGCTTTATTCTCAGCTGCTTTGGATGTTTTAGAAGGTCGCTATACGATTGAAAACCGGATGATGGTGGATTGTTCCATTCATCATACCGAAAAGGGAATGGAAAATGACTTTGCCCTGAATGACGTGATTATCTACCGCGGCCCTTTCGCACAAATGATTCGGTTGAAAACCTTTATCGATGAAGAATATTTGGCAACTTTTCCCGCCGACGGATTGATTGTCGCTACTCCCACCGGTTCCACTGCGTATTCGCTTTCGGCGGGAGGACCAGTTATTCACCCGGCTCTTGATCTTTTTATTATCACCCCCATCTGTGCTCATACCTTGTATGCTCGATCCATCGTGGCGGGACCTACCTCTTCGATTCGGGTTATTCTCGAATCAGCCAAGGAAGGAACCATGGTCACTTTGGATGGTCAGCGAGGGTATTTTCTCGATAAAGGTGATTATATTGAAGTGAGAAAATCTCATCTTTACAATCGGATGGTTAAGCTTACTCCAGAAAAACCATTCTATTCTCTCCTGAGAGATAAATTATCCTGGGGGATGGATATCAGAAAACGGATTGATCAAGAATGCTCCGAGAACTCGTCATCAAAGACTTCGTGATAGTTGATTATCAACACCTCACCTTTCAAGATGGTCTGGTCGTGATTACTGGTGAGACTGGAACCGGTAAATCGTTGATCATCGATGCTCTGGGTCTATTAAAAGGAGGAAGGGCTCGGGAAGATATGATTCGGCAGGGTCAAAAATCAGCCCTGGTTGAGGGTCTTTTTGATCTTTCACCCAGTCCGGATCTGAAACTGTGGTTGGAGGAAAATGAACTCACCGGTGAGATCGAGGATGAAATAGTGTTATCACGAGAAATTCTTCGAGACGGACGCAGTCGTTCCCGGATCAACGGTCGATCGGTTTCAGTCGGAGCCTTGAAGGATGCGAGTTCAATGTTGATCGATATTTACGGCCAGAGAGAACATGAGCGTTTTTTAGCTGCGGAAAACCAGTTATCCATTCTCGATGTTTTTCTCAGTCCGGAGGAGAAAAAAGAAAAAAATGCCTATATACAGAAATACTCCGAATGGTCT
>CAYSWT010000096.1:1492-7492 GCA_964434845.1 uncultured Atribacterota bacterium
AAAATCGATATGCTTGAAAAATCGGTAGCTGAAATTGAACGACTCAAAAGAAAATATCGTTGCCGAACTACGGAAGAGTTGATTGAACATCAGCATCTCGTCGAGGAGCGTCTTGCCGAAATCGAGAAAAAAATCGAGAGAAAGAAAAGCCTGGAAAAACAGATCGAGGAAGGGAAACGAGAATTGCTCGAAATCGGGAAAAGAATTTCCGAACACCGCCAGAGTGCCGCCCGTACCATGGAATCTCGATTGCGTGACGAGCTGGCCGAGCTCTCTTTTGCCAAAGTTGAGTTTGAAGTTCGTTTTTCCCCATTCTCAGAAGAAAACCCCCGTTTTCATCCCGACGGCATCGATGAAATCGAATTCTGGATTTCTCTCAATCCCGGACAGCCTCCGGGGCCAGTCATGGAGGTGGCTTCCGGAGGGGAATTGTCACGAATTGTTTTGGGAATGAAATCGCTTTCTCTGGAAATGAAAAACCTCCCGGTAATGATCTTTGATGAAATCGATCAGGGAGTGGGCGGAAAAACTGCCTTTTGGATCGGCGAAAAGCTACGAACCATCGCCTCCGGGCGCCAGATCATCTGTGTTACCCATCTCCCCCAGATTGCCTGCTTTGCCAGTCAGCACTTGAAAGTGGAGAAATATTCCAACGATACCAATACCTGGGCAGAAGTATCAGTGCTTGATGAAAAGGACAACCGTTTGCAGGAACTGGCACGCATGATGGGAGGAGAAGATTCGACGGTTCCTGCTCTTCAATTTGCCGAAATTTTAATGAATCGAGCAGGGTGGTGATATTTCACCTTTCCCTGATCTCTCACCATCGAGGGTGGGGAAATTATTACAAATTTTGTAATCATTGGAATTTAAAATTCAACAATATCATTTAACTTTTATTGATTTATAAGGGAGTCGATATCATTGAACACGGTACTGATTAACCATGAATTTTGTAAGGGATGCGGATATTGTGTGAATATTTGTCCAAAGGAGGTTCTTTGTTTTTCCAGTGAGTTTAATTCGCACGGATACTATCCGGCGATGGTAAATGATGGAAATCGGTGCATCGGGTGTGGTTTTTGTGCTCAGGTTTGTCCCGAAGTAGCGATTTCGGTGTATCGGGAGAATGGAAAATGAAAAAGATACTGATGAAAGGCAACGATGCAATCGCTGAAGCAGCGGTGCGTGCCGGCTGTGATCTGTATTTTGGCTATCCGATTACTCCTCAGACCGAGATCGGCGAATATTTGTCGAAACGGTTGCCTGAGGAAGGGAAGGTGTTTTTACAGGCTGAAAGCGAAGTAGCCGCCATCTATATGGTTTATGGTGCAGCGGCTGCTGGAAAGAGAGCGATGACGTCGTCATCCGGACCGGGCATTAGCCTGAAGCAGGAAGGTATCTCGTATCTGGTTTCAGCAGAACTTCCTGCGGTTATCGTCAATATGAGCCGTGGTGGACCGGGTTTGGGAAATATTCAACCGTCCCAGAGTGACTACTTCCAGGCAGTAAAAGGAGGAGGTCATGGGGATTATAAGGTCATCGTTTTGGCTCCTTCTTCGGTTCAGGAGCTGGTTGATTTGACCTATTTGGCTTTTTATCTGGCTGATAAATACCGGAATCCGGTGATAATGCTGGGCGACGGAATGCTTGGTCAGATGATGGAGCCGGTGATTTTTACCGAACCCCAATATCCAGCTTTACCACCGAAAGATTGGGCAATAACCGGGAAAAATGATCGGGAGCGGAAATTTATTTTGTGTTTTGACCTTACCGCCAGTGGTTTGGAAAAATTTAACATTCACTTGTTCGAGAAATTTCATCAGATCGAACAGGAGGAGGTTCGGTACGAAGTGTTTGGAGACGACGCTCCAGAGTTGTTGTTGGTTGGATTCGGAACAGTCGCACGCATTCTGAAAAGCGTCGTTCGGGAAGCAAAAAAAATCGGAGTTCGTTTAGCTCTGGTACGACCCATTACCTTGTTTCCCTTTCCAGTTTCAATTATTCATGAAATGGCGGTACGGGCGGGATGCGTGCTGGATGTCGAAATGAATATGGGACAGATGGTGGAAGATGTAAAATTAGCGGTGAACGGTGCCGTGCCGGTTCATTTTTACGGACGCAGTGGTGGGATGATACCTTCGGTGGAAACCACTCTGCAGACTGTTCGGGAAATTCTCGAAAAATAAGGAGAATGACTATGCAAACGGTTTTTGAAAGGCCAAAAACGTTACTCGAGCAACATTTTACTTACTGCCCCGGTTGTCACCACGGGTTGGCTCAACGTTTAATCGCTGAAGTCATTGATGAATTGGATATTGCCGATCGAACCATTGGGGTTGGTCCGGTCGGATGTTCAGTCTATATCTACGAATTTTTGGATATCGATTTTATCATGGGAGCACACGGGCGAGCACCAGCGACCGCAACCGGGGTGAAGCGTGCTCTTCCTGATCGGGTGGTGTTTTCCTATCAGGGAGATGGTGACATCGCCGCCATTGGAACCGCTGAAATCGTTCATGCAGCAGTTCGTGGCGAATGCATTTCGGCTTTTTTCGTCAATAATGCCACTTATGGAATGACAGGAGGGCAAATGGCACCAACCACGATCCTTGGTCAAAAAACCGTGACATCTCCGCGGGGGCGAGCAATAGAGCGAGAAGGGTATCCCTTTAAGCTTGGGGAGATGTTAGCGGTAACCGATGGGTCGGCATATATCGCCCGGGTCGCTTTGACCAAGCCCCAATTGATTAAAAAAGCCAAACAATCGATCAAGCGGGCTTTTCTGACTCAACAAGCCAAAATGGGTTTTTCGCTGGTGGAAATTCTCTCACCCTGTCCAACCAACTGGGGGATGTCACCACTGGAAGCGGTTCAATGGTTGGAGAAAAATCTGATGACCACTTTTCCTCTGGGAGAGATCAAAGTAAAGGAGGGAGTTCCGAATGTACATTGAAACTGTCATCGCTGGTTTTGGTGGTCAGGGGATTTTGTTTTTAGGAAGAGTTCTGACCACTGCCGGCATGATTGAAGACTATAATGTGAGTTGGTTTCCTTCCTATGGTCCTGAAATGCGAGGAGGGACGGCAAACTGTACCGTCATCCTTTCCGATCAAGAAATTGGGTCGACCATTTCCGACCACCCGGATATTTGCGTGGTCATGAATGAACCTGCCCTTCGGCGTTTTGCCCCATTGGTTCGCAAGGGAGGGCTTTTAGTTGTCAACTCGTCACTGATCAAACAAAATTATGCTGATGATAGGATTATCATTTTGGATGTACCCGCCAATGAGATTGCCGGGAGTGAGGTGGGAGATCCCCGGACGCTCAACATGGTCACCCTGGGTTCTTTGATTGGATATACCTCGGTGGTGAGTATCGATGCGGTTCGCCAGGCACTCGAAGATATTTTGAGCGGCAAACATAAAGAGTTGGTTGATTTCAATATTAAAGCCATTGAAGCGGGAAGACGTTATGTCTCTGAAAGGGGGGGGTCGTATGTTAGTAAGAGATCGAATGAGTAAGGATGTCATCACCATTTCCAGTTCCACCACCATATTAGAGGCTGAAAAAATCATGAAGGAAAAAGGGGTTCGAAGACTTCCGGTGGTGGATCGCGGCCGATTGGTAGGAATTGTAACTTACAATGACCTCCTGGAAGCAGAACCGTCAAAGGCAACCACCTTAAGCCGGTTTGAATTGACGTATCTCTTAACGAAAATGACTGTTGCCGAAATTATGGAGAAGAAAGTGATTACTATTAAACCAGACATCCCCATTGAAGAAGCCGCCTTGATCATGAAAAAGAATGAAGTGGGTGGACTGCCAGTCATTGAGGAAACTCGGGTGGTGGGCATGATCACCGAGTCGGATATTTTTGAGGTGTTGGTGGAAACTCTGGGTGTTGAGTTGGGAGGAACCCGGATTACTTTGGAACTTCCCGAAAAACCAGGAGTCCTTCATCAGGTGACGGGAATCGTCAGTCGATATATGGTGAATATTCTCAGCTTGGCAACATTTTATATCGATGAGAAACCGGATATACGTTACGTGGTGATACGTATCGCTACTCGAAATTACCAACCGATTGTAAAAGATTTCGAAGCGGGTGGAATGATTGTCAAGCATGTATGGATCACGCCCGTTGAAGAAGGAGCTTGAGCGTGTTTTTCCCTTATAATAAAAAAAAAGCAGCTGATTTGGTGGTTCCTGAAGTTATAAAAAGTGAAATTCTCTGCCAGACCAGATTATTTCAATTGAAGCGGAATCTTTATCCAGACAATATGGAGCGGATTTTTGTCAGTCATCCGGGAGCGGTGACTATCATTGCCACTACTCCTGAGAACCAACTGATTCTCATCCGCCAGTTTCGAGCACCAGCTGAAAAGTGGCTCTGGGAAATTCCTGCCGGTACTTTAGAACCCGGTGAAGACCCGCAAATATGTGCGATTCGGGAATTGGAAGAAGAAACCGGGTTTGCCGGACAACGCTGGGATCACCTTTTTCAAGTTTATCTTGCTCCTGGTTATAGTAGCGAACAGATTCATTTTTTCCGTGCCTGGGATGCCTATCCGGTTGATCATGCCCGCGAGGGAGATGAAGATGAAGAAATTTATTACATAAAAGTCAGTGCTACTGATGCTCGTGCCATGATGAAGCGTAGAGACATCCAGGATGCCAAAACGATGATCGCCATTCAATATTGGTTAGAGGAATCGAAGTGAGAGTGTTTATCGCTCTTCTCGATGGAGTTGGGATGGGGGAACTCCCTGATGCCCGAAAGTACGGAGATCAGGGAAGCCATACTCTTCGTAACCTGGCTCAGACCTGCGGAGGTTTGCGGTGTCCCATCCTGGAAAGTTTAGGACTGGGATTGATTGAACCGATTCCTGGATTTGATGCAACCCATCCTGCTCAGGGTGGTTACGGGAAGATGGCTGAAAAGTCTCCCGGAAAAGACACTACCACCGGTCATTGGGAAATGATGGGGGTGATCATCGATCATCCCTTTCCCGTCTATCCTCAAGGATTTCCAGAAAAGTTGATGAAAACCATCGAAGCCGCTACCGGGACTCGCTATTTGGGGAATAAACCCGCCTCGGGAACCGCCATTATCGAGGAATATGGCGTCGAACATCTTCATACCGGATTTCCAATCATTTATACTTCAGCCGATAGTGTTCTTCAGATCGCTGCTCATGAAGACATCATTCCCCTGGATCAATTGTATGAACTGTGTCGGGTCATTCGGAAAATTATGCAGGGTGATGATGGCGTCGCCAGAATCATTGCCCGTCCCTTTATCGGACGACCGGGACACTTTCAACGGACGCCGTGGCGGAAGGATTTTTCCATTCCGCCTCCTTATCCGACGGTCCTGGACGTTCTCGCCAAAAACGGGAAAAGAACAGCTGGGGTAGGGAAGATCGGAGATATATTTGCTAATCGCGGGATTCATAAAAATTTTAAAACCACCTCCAACGACGATACCTTCCAAGTGTTTTTTGAGCTCCGGGACAGTGACGGCTTCGATTTGGTCTGGGCGAATTTCAATGATTTTGATTCAATCTATGGTCATCGCAATAATGTGCCTGGCTTTCGACATGCTCTTGAATCCTGGGATACTCAATTGGGGGAGTTTCTCCCCCGGATGCGTTGCGATGATTTCCTGATCATTACCAGCGACCATGGATGCGACCCGACTACCCCCAGTACTGATCATTCCCGGGAATATGCCTTGCTGATTGTTGCCTCCCCTCTTATTCAAAGCGGTTTTTCGTTGGGTATCCGAAAGACTTTCGCCGATATCGGAGCCACGGTGGCGGAACTCCTAAATGTGCGCTGGAATGGTTCAGGAATGAGTATCACCTCTTTTTTAAAAATATGATATCTCAAACGAAAAAAAAACCAGGGACATCAAGCGGACCCTAAATACCATTTTGAACCAATTTCATTTGAGGTATTGACATTCTTTCAAAGAATCTGTATTTTATAAATCAA
>CAYSWT010000097.1:0-7437 GCA_964434845.1 uncultured Atribacterota bacterium
AAATTGTTTTCCCTGTGTCTTTTTGCTTTTTCCTGATACATCTTGAGGTCTGCTTCGTGAATTGCTTCCTCTGGGTTTTTCCCTGGAATCCAGAGGCTCACTCCAGCTGATAGAGAAAGAGGAAAAGATTGGTAAAGAAAGGAGAGACTTTTTCCGATGCGCGTTACAACCTCTTTTGCTCCTTCTTCATCGCTTCCCGAAAGTGCAAGGGAGGATTTCATCGCCCCCGAAGCGTACAGCCAGATCTATCGCGCGGACGCTCTCCATCATAACCCGGGCGACAAAACACAGGGCTTCATCGCCTGCTTTGTGTCCTTTGTTGTCATTGATGGTTTTGAAGTCGTCGATGTCACAGAGGACAAAGGCAATCGTTCCTTTGAAGCGCTCTTGTCGCTTCAACTCTTTGGGGAGCCACTCTTCAAAGAAATACCCCCGAGAGTAAAGGTCGGTGAGATGATCGCGGATAACCTGGTGCTTGAAACACCAGGTTGCATATCTGCCTGCATAAAGGGTGGAAATGAGAGAAAATGAGAGAAGAATAAAGTGCACTGAGGGTTCTCCAAAAAGGATTAATAACGCTGCAAGTACGATACCAGCGTGAAGGTAAGCGTGGTACACCCTTCTTTGAATGGGCAGGGAGAAACTCAACTGAATATCTCGAAACATGCACAGGAAGAGCACCACAATACTTGCTATTCTCCAAAGGAAAACAAAAAACACCTATTTCCCCCCCTCGACTTATATCTGACCTGCAAGGGTAGCATAACAAATAAGGAACTTAATCCTTTCTTTAGAACGAGTTTATTCTTTATTAGCTCTTCGCTTGTCACACAGAGAGTTGCCTCTTGTATTCTCGAAGTGGGTCCTGGTTCCATACTTGAGCCTCAATGTAATTGGCCAGGAAGCTGGGGAGATTGGTTCCCCATTTCTCTCCCGGAAGTCCGTTTGAATAGATAATGGAGCGAATTTCGGACAACGTGAAAATTCTCCCGTGATAATCGGGGAGATAATATGCGGATTCTTTTTGATTGGCCAATAGAAAAGAGACCATGCTATCCGGGTAGGTAAAACTAACATCACCTTCTTGAAACAGGGAGAGAGGTATTTGAATTTTTGCGGTGGTAGCACGCGTCGCTGCATCGGCGGCGGTCAATAACCACTTGGATCGTCCCAGGATCATATAAATCGGATAAGATTCCTGTGGAGCACCGCCTTTGGCAATGAACTCTTGACGGAGCCACTGTTCAATTTGTCGGCGCGTATGCAGATATTGACCGGGGTCTTTGAATCTTTCCCAGAAAATGGCTCCTTCAACATAAAAGTCTTGCATAATTTTCATCGCATCGCTATCCGATAAGGCCGATAAACTTCGGAATGGCTCCGAGCCTTTTCTATAGATGTGAATAAGGTAGTCAATCACGGCGAGCACACCCGATCGGTGCGAAATTCTTGTTCCCTTTTGCCACTTTCTTCAATCCATTTATTTTTCGGAGGGGTTAACTTATTGTTTAACCACATTCTCTATGCGAATATATTATTTTATTTTAAAAAGCTATTGTCAAGAAAATTTATTCAATACAAACTTTCCCTTAAAAGACATGGTACTGAAATGACTTGCCTTTCCAAACTTCTCCTGCAATGTATTCGCAGGATATGATACTGCTCTTATCTTCAACTTTTAGAGAAGGGGAGTGACCACAGGATGATACCAAAGATTGTATTTGTCAGGAAGGAGGACGCTACTTATGACTATTTACACCCGAATGATATGCTCTTGGGATCGGAAAGGAGTTTGTCAAGATGAAAGGAAAGAAGATAAAGATCGGGAGCGGTTGAAAAAGGTGTTGCTGGAAACCGAGCGGAAACTCCTGATTCTGGTGATGGCCTTGGAAAACGGAGTATTCAGCAAGATTATCCGGGAGAAGATCGTCATGTTCGAAGAAACCAATTTCCTACTTAGAGACCCATAGAATGAAATGAACTTTTAGAAAAAGAGAACGAGACAGGTTCATTGACCAATCTCTCAGTTCCATTTAAAATGGAAACAAAAGCTTAAAACCCTGAAATCAAATGGCAAGAATATCAGATCAATGGATAAACAATGCTCAATATGATTTAGAAACTGCTTGAACTATGTACCGAGCTAAAGGTTATCAGTATGTTATTTTTTGCTGTCAACAATCAATTGAGAAAATGATCAAAGCTATTATATTGGATAAAATGAATGAATCTCCTCCCCGTATTCACCAACTTATGAGATTAAATGAAAAGACAGGAATAACCGTTTCCGACCAACAGGTAGATTTTTTACGCGAGCTTTCTGCCTATTAACCTCTAACTCGGTACCCAAGCGGGAAAAGTGACCAATTAAAAGAGTTCAATAAGAATGACTCTTTCAATTTACTTATTCGAACTGAGGAGTTTTTTAAATGGCTTCAAACCATGATTTAGTTCATCAACTTGCTCAAAAAGCGGTAGACTTATTATCATCTCGATTAACCATCAAGGCTGCCTACTTATATGGATCCTACGTCACCGGGAGCGCCGATAAGCAAAGCGACATCGATATTGGCATTTTTATTGAAGGCTATAATACCTTGAGTCTTTTTCAACTCGTCAAATTGGTTATCCTCGTTCAAAAAGAAATTGATGATTCTTTGGATATTCATTTTTTTCCAGCCGAAGCTCTAACTCATGATGAACCAGGTAGTTTTGCCTCTTTTGTCATTAAACATGGTCGCTTGATTCACCATCAAGACTTTGTTAATGCGGTATATAATAACTAAGTGCTAGGCACCGATAACTCCTTCCACTCTGTCAAAAAGTGTTGCGTCCTTCCTCTCCTTCATGATAAGGGATGCTTTTGTCGGTGCCCGTTACGCACAACGGGATCTAACTCACGTGCAGCGCTGGGTGCGGGCAATCTGCCTAGCGACCTCATCGCCCACAAGCAAGAAACAGTCACCAACACAACGAACGCCGAAGGAGCAGTCGCGTGCAGTGAGGGGGTATGCAGCTAATTTTTAGTCTTCTTCGTATCATATGGCTTGGCATGTCACTCCATCTTATGATGTTATCGCACCAGCCGCTTTGCCCCCGCAAAGAAAAGAACAATGGCTGCAATGACCCAATAGACCGCACTCGTCCCCAATGAACTCATAATATTCTCTGTTGCAGATAGTTCAAGCGTGGGTAGAATAATCGTCGTCGCCGTGATGCTGAAATGATACAAAACCACCAACAGCATACTTTTGGTGCTGTTGTAAACCTATGTCATCACGATAGAGTGAGCAGTGAGCAGTAAAGGCACAACAATAAAGAAGTACGGGATAAACAAAACTCCATAAGAGTGCAACTCGATAAAATCGGTCGGAAGATGCCACATCCCCCATACGAGTCCAATGATCAAGCTCGCAGTCAAAGCTGTGTACCGCTTTTGAAGATGCGACACACCAAAAGCACGCCAACCAAATTCCTCCCCAAGACTGGAGAAAATCGGCCGATCACCCCTAAGGCAATGCGACCCCCAATATCTCCCATTGATATGTCTTTATTTAAGACCTGTGATTGAAAGACGAGCATGATGATAGATACCAGCGGTACAGTCAACAATACAATGCAACGCCAACCAGCCGATACGCACCTTCCAGCGTTTCAGCTGCGCAAGTAACAGTCCTCACGCTTCCTTTTCCTTCAACAATGCGCGTGATCAAGAGACCTGCCAGGCTTGGTCCTATACCCCCCCAGTATCGCCAGAAAAAAGAAGACTGGGGATATCCCTGCTTGCATTCCATCTGGTGGAGTGGTCGCCACCAGATAGCTCCAGCACCCCCAGGACCACACAAAGGTAAGAATAAAAAAGGTTACCAGCGGATGACGCTGAATACAATTGACAATTTTCATCCCGTTTTCTCCCTGCAATGTGTTCCGATTGAAATGCTTTATTCAATTGATAAACGACCAAAGTTAAGCTTCCAACGGTTGGCGTATTTACGAAGTGACGCCAAGAATTTGGAAAAGTGGGGCGAAACGCAAACACGTTGTTAGGCGCTATTGAATACACTCTCTCAAGTCCGACAATTATGTTCGCTTATACCAGAACTTCTTCTAATTGAGAATAAAAAAGAGTAAACCTGAGTGAGGCTGAATTTATCCAAGAAAAAATTATTTTACTAAAAGAGTTTGAATTTAACCAAATCATTGAAACCTTATGAGGAGCGCTAGACACTTGTTATATTTTAGGTGGCATAAAAGATATTCCTTTTTATCTGCCCAATTTTTTTCTTCGAATAACTGAAAACTGGATTATCAGGCATAAATAATTTAGGATCTTATCAGACAACGAAGTTGTCGTCCTGAGGAGCGACTGCCTACGGCGTATAATAATAAATCCGGTATAAAAGCTTCATCTTCAAGAGTAAGGGTTAGAGAACTATGTGGAGCTTCCAGATCAATCTCGGAAATAGTTCCATTAATTTGCTCAGTTTCTCCGATGAGGAGTTTCCCAAGTTCATCGGTTGTTACTGGATTATTCTGAGCAACTCCAATACCGGTGAAAAGAAAAACGGTAATCACCAGTAAGCCAAAAAACAGTATCGATTTTTTCATACCTCAGAAGCCTCCTCTGAGCAATGTATTCTTTTCATATAATATATCGGCAACCTTAGAATATCCTTAAAATTTGTTGATTTTTACCAAAGATAAAATAAACTCTTAAGGAAGTAGCCGCCCGTTAAACCGTATTGGAGAATAGGCAATAGTATAATAAATCTCATAGAAATACCTCGATAAAGCTGGGTTGGAATAATTAGTGGAAAAGGAAGATGTAATTTTAAAAAAAGATCCGAAGATCGATGATTTTCGGAAAATGAAACCGGAGGAAGTTCTTGCCTCTCTTCATTCCAATCTGGATACTGGCCTCGACTCGTTTGAAATTGAAAAGCGAGTCAAGCAATATGGATTTAATGAAATTGAAAAAATAAAAATCCATCCAATTATCCTTTTACTCAAAAAATTTTGGAGTCTGACTGCCTGGCTTCTCGAAATCATCATTTTTCTTTCGCTCTATCTGAAAAACTACGCTGATTGCGTTGTGATTGCCGGTCTACTCCTGATGAATTCAATTTTAGGATTTCAGGAGGAACAAAAGGCAGATCGAACCGTCGAAGAACTCCAGAATAAACTCCAAATCACCACCCGGGTCCTTCGTGAAAAAAAATGGTTGGCACTTCCAGCCCGGGAGTTGGTTCCGGGAGATATTGTTCGATTACGGGCTGGGGATTTCGTTCCCGCCGATATTTATATTCTGGATGGCATTCTTGGGCTTGATCAATCGGCTCTTACAGGAGAATCAACCGAAACCGAAGCACAGATTCAGACGATCGTCTACTCCGGTTCAATTGTAAAAAGAGGAGAGGCCACCGGAGTCGTTATCCTGATTGGAGGCAACACCTATTTCGGAAAAACCACCCAGTTGGTTCAAACCGCCCGACCTCTTCTCCACGTCGAAGCCATCATCGCTTCAGTGGTAAAATGGTTACTTCTTATTGTTGGATCACTACTTGGGACCGTTCTCCTCATTTCAAGCCTGAGAGGAACTCCCTTTTTAGAGGTGGTTCCCCTCACTCTTGTCCTTTTGCTCTCAGCAATCCCGGTGGCGCTCCCAGCCATGTTTACCGTCAGCATGGCAATCGGATCGATGGACCTGTCTAAGAAAAATGTCCTGGTTACCAGGTTGAATGCAACCGAAGATGCTGCCGCCATGGATATCTTGTGTGTTGATAAGACTGGGACGATCACTCTGAACCAGCTCTTCATCAAGAACATCGTCCCCTTTGGCACTTTTAACGAGGACGATGTGATTCGATTTGGTCTTCTGGCTTCGGAAGAAGCTAACCAGGACCCCATTGATCAGGCGTTCATTCGTGCTGCCCAGGAGAAAAACCTCGAAGTCGATGCTTTTTCTCGGGAACAATTTTTTCCCTTTGATGCCGAAAGGCGGCGGACTGAGGCATCAGTACGCTCCCAGGATGGTTGGTTTCGGGTCACGAAGGGGTCAGTTTTAGTCATTCTTGGGGTGAGTCGTGAATTGGATGACCTACAATTGCAAAATATGAACACCCAGATTGAAGCCCTCTCCAAAAAAGGCTATCGAACGCTGGCGGTGGCTAAGGATGAGCGAGATCAACCGTTTGACTTGGTAGGAATCGTGGCTCTTCATGATCAACCCCGTCCTGAGTCTCGACAGCTCATCCAGGATCTCCATGAATTAGGCGTTTCGGTAAAAATGCTGACCGGCGATGCTCTTCCCATTGCTCGGGAAGTCGCTCAGGAGGTTGGTCTCAACGGGAATGTCATATCAATGACCGAGGTAAAATCCCAATCAGTTCAGGAAAAACCACTCCAAACCGATGAAATTGAGGCAAGTACCGGGTTTGCTGAAGTCTATCCAGAGGATAAGTATTTGGTCGTAAGAAGTCTCCAACAGAAGGGTCACCTGGTGGGCATGACCGGGGATGGAGTGAACGATGCCCCTGCCCTCAAACAGGCTGAGGTCGGCATCGCAGTTCGGGATGCAGTCGATGTTGCCAAGGGAGCCGCCAGTATTGTTTTGACCGGTGAAGGGTTGTCGTGTATCCTCCAACTCATCGTCACCGGGAGAATGATTTCCCAGCGGATTACCACCTGGATTCTCAGTAAAATCAGCCGGACAATTCTTCAGTCACTCTTTATTGTCCTTGCTTATTTCTGGACCGGTCAATATGTCGTATCGGCCTTTGCCATGATCCTCTTGTTGTTTGTTACCGATTTTGTCAAAATAGCCCTTTCGACCGACCGGGTAACAATCTCAAAAAAGCCGGAAACCTGGAATGTTGCCGGCATGGTCAAGGTCTCGGTTTTTGTTGGCCTTTTGATGCTCCTGGAATCACTTCTCCTGCTATTTCTCTTTTTACGCTTTTTTCATGTTTTCGATATTCCAGGTCAGATTCATACTTTCAGCTTCGAACTCCTCTTTTTTTTCTCCATCTTCTCTATCTTTATCTTACGGGAGAAGGAACGTTTCTGGAATTCAATACCGAGTCCGACTCTTCTCACCGCTATCGGTCTTGATATCACCTTGGCTATTGGGTTTACTACATTTGGTCTTCCCGGCTTTTCTTCCATTCCACTTTCTCAAACACTATTTATCGCATCATTTACTGCAATTTGTTCTCTTTTCATTGATGACTTTCTAAAGACTGTTTTCATAAAATTATCGAAATAAATCTTTGAATTTTCATTTTTAATCATTGGGTTTTAAAAACAATCAGCCGGTGAAGAATACCTGAAGTGCCAGGTACTAACACTTTTTTAAAGAAATTGCTTCTTGTGCCGATAATATAGTTGGGGGTGATGAAAATTGCTTGAGCTCAATAGAATATTCCTGAGATGCTGTCT
>CAYSWT010000098.1:0-7420 GCA_964434845.1 uncultured Atribacterota bacterium
TATGTATACAGAGAAAAGAGCTCATGAAGAACTGGCACATTTAGCAATATATTTACGACGATTTTTTCACCTGAGCTACTGCTCGAATGGGTGATCCGGTACACTTTTTGAATTTGAGTGGGAAGGCACAAAAGAAAACCTCATCCCCCAAGAGGTACTCGAGGTGGGCCAGAAATTCATAAATAATTACACCGGCTGGTAAAAACACCCGGTGGGCATCATAGGGTGCGTGATCGATACTTGGTGCATCAATCCCCACCCCCTTTATTTTTTGTTTGACCAGGTATTGGGCAGCCTCCGCAGACAAACCGGCATACTGTTGAAAATAATCTTCATTCCCATATCTGCGGTCATCTTTGGTATAAAAAAGAACGATATCATCTGGAAGAATTTGAATCTTTTGTTCAGTGAGAACGGTTAACAATTCTTTTTCCGAAAGATTTTTTCCCGGAGTGAGTTGGCTGATATCTATGGTTTGGCACCTACCGCAAAAGCGATCCACCGGTAACTCATCGACCGATTGTCCTTTCGCATCAAAATGGGACGGAGCATCAAGATGGGTACCGGTATGCTCAATCATAAAAAATGCGGTGGTGGCATTTGGATGAAGATCAAGAGTAGTCCACGGAAAAAAAGTAGGGGATGGTTGGCCCGGAAAAACCGGTGAACCACTAAATACCGGAAGCGATAGGTCTATCCAAATCGTATCCTTATTCAATATCATCGCTTATTTTCCTCCAATCGTTTATTTCTCAATTACGTTATAATATTTTCCATTTTCAATGTGATCCATCAAAAAGTAAAAACCGGCGAGATGCTTCCAAGGAGAAAATCGTTCAAAAAACTCCTGGCATTCATCGATTGTTACCATTTTACCTCCCCGATAATAATGAGAAATCGCTTTTCGGAGACCTAAATCAGCGTAAGCAACTATATCAGGCCAGGATAACCCGCGGGTGAGAATATACTGTGCACTCCAGGTTCCTATTCCCTTGAGTGCAATCAGCTTCTCAATACTCTCCCTAGGAAATTGAGGCGAAAGAAAATAAGACTGAAAACTCCCATCCGTCAGGACATCTGCCAGGGAGTGAATCGCCCTGGCTTTATTCAATGACATTCCAATTTCTCGCAAATCATCGATCGACACCATTGCCACATCTTGAGGTTTTGGAAATGCATAAAAGGCGTAGCCATCACAGTGGATCGGACCTTGTCCAAATCGCTCAACAAATCGCTTACGAAGTGTTGATGCCACGTTCATAGATATTTGCTGTTCCAATATGGCAATAACCGCGCTTTCAAAAAAATTTCGGGTGTGATGTGTCCTGGTACCGTAATAGCGTCGAATCAGTTTACCCATAACTGGATCTGATTCAGTTGAACGGTAAAATCCCAGCAAATCATCATTAAAAGAAAATATATCAGAGAGGTGAGGGAAAGGATCAAAATTCGAAGAGATCGTTACCTGAAGAACTGATTGATCTGGGGTACCACTTTCCTTGATTTTCAATAAATAATGAGAACACTCACTTTCGAAGACAAGGTATAAAACATCTCCCCTCCAGCAACAGGAGAGATCATCATAGGGAGAATAAATTCTTCGAAGATGATACAACGTAAAAGGGACCGGAGGTCTTATCTCAATTTCCATTAAAAGATTTTTATGATGATAATTTTTTTACTCATACCTCTTATTTTGATAAACTGAAAGAAATTTTTGAAGTGAACGATCATAAGTTTTTTCAACTTCGGGAGGGAAAAAGCACGCCGGCAATTCCTGATGGGGCCAATGATATTGAATACAATCACAACAAACACCCTTGCGAGGACAAGGTTCATAGGTACAAGAACATGACGAAGAATTTTTTTGAATTTTACACTCGCGCATACATTTCATCCTTTTTTTCAGTTGGTTTGTCGGGTACTACTTTTTCCTTTATCTTTATCTTACTTTCATACAATAAATAAACATAAATGATTTCAATATACATTTTTATCCGATGATACAGCCCAAGGATGGGACCATACTTCTCTTCTTTATGATAATGAGAAATACCCCAGAGAGGAACCATTTCGATCTGAGCGCCGAAATCGCGAGCGTAATGAGTGAGAAAAACTTCCACCCCAAATCGAGACCAAGAAAAATCCTTTATATTTTTAATCCAACTCCCACGTACTGCTCTCTGACCATTTAGAATGGGACAGAGCTTTTGGGCTAAGTCGCTCGAGCTTCGCCCTCCCTTAAAAACACCGACGGTCATATCAATTGATGGATTTTGAACAATCGGTTTTACAAGAGCAAGCAGGTGTTCTTCTCGTAACTGAATCAAATCAGCATCGAGAAAAAGATAAATATCGCTCTCACACTTTTTCCGGATACCATTGACCAGCGCCGCACCTTTCCCCTTGTTACGGGTGTGACGCAACACATCAATTGCCAATCTGGACGGAATCCGAGCCGTAGCATCACGAGAACCATCGTCAACCACCAATATCTCATCGATGAATTGAACCCTGGCAATCACTTTTAAAACCTGCATGAGCCGAGGGGCTTCATTGTAAGCAGGTATTATTGCAGTAATTATTTTATTTTCCAACATTTCAAAAAATCCTAACGCTCCCCTTTTATTTGTCTTCAATAACACATAAAATATTATACACAAATAATTTTTAAGGAAAAGATAAATTTGACCACGGAAAAAATATTCGTCAATCTTTATCACATTCTCATTATTGTCATTATTCTCATTCTGGTTTATCTTCTCAAAAGCGTTTTAATCCCTTTCGCTTTAGGTGGAATTTTAGCCTATGCTTTAACCCCCGCCGCCCGTTATCTGAACCGTTGGGGGTTATCCTGGAAAGTATCGGTTTTGATTATTTTTATAGCTCTCTTATTCTTTTTCATTTTGCTGTTCTTTCTCATCATTCCCGAAACCGTCGCCCAATTCCGAACCCTCACCTCAAATCTTCCTCAATATACCTCCAAAATTATTGACATTGCCAAAACCATCGACGAACGGTATCCTGCCCTCAATGTATCTCAAGCCATCGAAGAATTTATGATGAATCTCAGTTCCAATCTGCAATCGTATCTCTCTCGGCTATTAAGTAACATCGTTAATCTTTTTTCGCTGATCATGAGTATCATTTTTATGGGATTTGTTCTCACACCATTCATCCTTTATTATTTCATGGTCGATGCCATAAAAATCCGCCGTACCTTGATTCGATTTTTTCCCGACCAGAAGAGAAAAGAATATATTTACCTTCTCCGTCTGACCGATCAAATCGTTGGCGGATTCATCCGGGGTCGATTGTTGGTTTCGCTCTTTGTAGGAATATGTGTGACGTTAGGCCTCCTGATTATGAAAATTGAGTTTCCACTGGTTATTGGAGTCATTGCTGGTGTCATTGACATTATCCCCTATCTCGGACCAATCATCGGAGCCATCCCGGCTTTGATCTTTGCCGCCAGTAAATCCATCTGGTTAGTTCTGGGGGTGGCACTTCTTTTTGGTGGCATCAACCTGCTTGAAGGAGTGTATATCTCGCCAAAGTTTATAGGAAGAGAAATCGGCTTGCACCCGTTGACCGTCCTCTTTGCCTTGATGGTTGGTGGCCAATTGTTTGGTGCATTGGGAGTGATCGTTGCTATTCCAGTTGCTGGCATTCTGAAAGCATTGTATCTTCATTACCGAAAACGAATCAATAACGAAATCATTTGATATTATCTGCCTTCTTGTTCATCGCCTCATTGATGGCGGTCAGAATAACGCCCGCCTTACCAGTCAAAACCATGGACGCTTTATTATCAAAAGGGGTACTTTCCAAATTGATGATCATCATTTTTTTGGCTGAGGAAGGAATACAGTTTGCCGGTGATACCTGAAGGCTGGAGCCGATCACCAATAACGGAAATCTTCGAGCAAGATCCATCGCCTTTTCAAAACAAGGTGGAAGCATATCCCCGAAAAGCACCACATCTGGCCTAATCACTCCACCACAATGGCACCGGGGTGGTATTTGATTTGCCT
The DNA here is from genome assembly GCA_964434845.1 of uncultured Atribacterota bacterium. Taxonomy (GTDB): domain Bacteria; phylum Atribacterota; class Atribacteria; order Atribacterales; family Atribacteraceae; genus CAYSWT01. The sequence goes on from CAYSWT010000098.1 coordinate 4,035, forward strand.
GGATCTTTTTTTCTATGTCCTCGATTGGATAAACCATTTTACACTTCATACAGGTCGCTGATCGAAGATGTCCATGAATTTCCAGTATCCTTTTTGAGCCCGCCCGAGCATGAAGGCTGTCAATATTTTGAGTGACAATCGCCTCAACCACTCCCTTCCGTTCCCATTCGGCCAGCACCTGATGAGCAGCATTGGGAAGAGCCTCTCTGAAGCGCACCAATATTGGAAATCCAACCTGATAAAAGGTTTTGGGTTCGTGAAAAAGAACCGTGGTCGAGAGGATTTCCATCGGATCATACTGATTCCACAATCCGATTCGGGGACTTCGAAAATCAGGTATTCCGCTTTCGGTTGATATACCAGCCCCAGTCAGTACCAACCAGGGTTTATTTTTCAGAATAAACTCCGCTACCTCAGGTATCGAATGATTCCTTTTGAAAATTTAATATCACCTTACTTTATGAAATACCATACTGGCACGTGGAGTGTTTTCCCTCCACGTCTTCTTTACTGTCTTTTATCTTTTAATCTTACGCCGTAGGCTGCAATGATCGAACCCCTTTGTCCAAAGGGAGAGGTCCTGATAGGGTGATGATTGAGTCTCTTTACACTTTTTACCTTTTACATTTCACTGTATTTTCCCATAACCTTCCGAATCAAGGGCTTTCGCACCTCTATAGCGCCATGAGAACACATTTCCTGACAACAAAAACATCGGATGCAATATTGATAGAGGTGTTTAGGAACCGATGATTTCTCTTCCCATTCCAGGGCTGGTGGTCGAGCTGGGCAAACCTCAACACACACACCACATTTTTTACAGCGATCCGGGTCGATCACCGGTCGGGAAAGGAACAGATTTCGAAAGAAACGCAACACACCCTCTTTTTTATATACTTCGACCGATCCTCTTTGAACATCAAAATCAGGAACAAAAAAATGGCTGATATCATCACCCGTTAATTCGATTGCGTTAGCTTGCCACCTTCCGAGATTTCCTTTTTCACCTTCTACGCAGGTGGGAACAAGTTGAGGATCGAGATGAATCAATCGGGATAGAGTGGCGTCAAGCGCTACCGGATCGGAAGAAAATGCCAAGACTCCCATAAATCGTGGCTTCCCGTTACGGGGACCATTCCCTTCCATCGATACAATGGCATCCATCACATAGAAACGAGGTTGGAGAACCAAATTTAAATCCACCAACATTCGAGAAAAATGATACACATCAGGCAGTTTAAAGTGAAATTCGCTTTTGAGAAGGCCAGGAATACAGCCAAACTGATTTTTCACAGCTCCGGTGATTCGGGTTAAACCATGCGTTTTCAATTTCGGGAGACTTAAAATCGCATCATAATCAAATAAAGCTTGGGCGATTACAAATTGACGATTTTGAAGACCCAGCTGAGATGAAATCTCAGTTTTTCGATTAAAATCTTCCATCTTCACTTTCAGATTCTCTAAAGATGAGTAAATTCCAGCTTTTTTTGCCACCAATACGGTTGAGCCAAAACCCGGTGAGTCACCATAACCAACGGTAAAACCTTTTTCGAATAAAATTTCTGCCGTCGCCCGCACAATCGAGGGATGGGTGGTTACTGCTCGTTCGCTTTTTTCACCAGTCAACAAATTGGGTTTCAGGAGGATTCTTTTTTCTTTTGGAAATACCGTTTCGACACCCCCAAAATAAGAAAAACCTCTCAGTAAAGCTGGTTTTACATGAGACAGATCGTAATCGGGACAACCAATGAGAGCAACCTTCGCCATCACACTCTCCTTATCAAACAGCGATTCATTTCAAAAAAATTTATTAAAATATTCCATCATTCTCTTGAAGGAATGAATCCACACTGGATATAATAAATAGAAATTCATGCCAGATAAATAGGAATATCCTTTCCAGCGATTTTTATTCAGTTTTCCCTGAAGGAGCAAAACGAATATTTATGATTTCAAAAACCAGAGAATTGGTCTCGACCGGTTTATTGATCGCCATGGGAGTGATTCTAACCCGATTTGCCAGTATACGGGTATCATTTGGAGGAATCGAAGGCATTCGTATCGGTGTAGGCACTCTCCCCATCATGTTAGCAGGAATACTCTTTGGACCACTCTTTGGATCGCTCACCGGGGCATTGGTCGATATAATCGGCTACATGCTCAACCCCATGGGCCCCTATATGCCTCATTTTACTTTAACCTCTGCTCTTTATGGATGTATTCCTGGATGTATGGTTTTGCGCACTTTTTACTCACGTATTGAATACCGGTTCTCTCCAGTTTCCATGATCTGGACCACAATCGCGGTGACTCAGATCGCCATTGGGCTCTTTTTAACCCCATTCTTTCTCCATGTTCTCTTTGGTATTCCCTGGAAAATACTTATTATCCCGCGCCTTATCAGCATTCCCATTCAAATTGTTCTATACAGGTATGTTTTCCAGCTTCTTTTTAAAGCCCCTTCCTTCCATTCAGTTTTTTATAATATTCATCAACCTCGTTAACTTCAAATACCGTGATCTTTTTCATTGTTTTTTCCAGCCGGATAGGACCACTCTGCATTCGGATGGGAGATAAATTCATAGGTGTTATACAATAGGTTATAATGTCGGTATTCTTCGCAGGCCAGAAAATCGAAAAATTCTTTGATTTTCTTATCTCCAACCTCTTTTTCTTTTTCAATAAAAAACCGGTGGTTTTTCGTTTCCAATTCCATGGCTTTTTGAACAATTTCAAACTCACTTGTTTCAGCAATAGCAGCATCAATTTGGTGTTTTATTGCTTCCGAAAAAATCGAATCAAAATACTCACGGGAAGATTTGCGTAAACCTTCTCGGAATTCATTGGTAAAATTTTCTCCTTTTTTTAATTGCTCATATCCTTCTCGAATTCTTTGAAGATGAAATGATTCATCATCAGCCAGTCGTTTCAACACTTCTTTACTTAAGGCGTTTTTCACCAGATTCAATCTCCCAAGATAAAATTCATAGCTTTCCGATTTCTGTTTAACAGCTAAATCAAAAATTTCTATCAATGTCAATTCAAAGTCTCCTTTCGGAATTAAAAAATATCAGTATTAATCATTTTTTGGTTTCGTTCCCACCCTTAACACCCACTGATTGTAATATTATAGCGAACCATTTATTCACAGAAGATGTAAAATATAATGAATATAGAAATTTTTACAATTCTATCCTGGAAATACCGTGAGTCGTGAGTCGTAAAAAAAATCTTCCCCCTTAGCTTTTTTCCAACTCAACAACTCAACGACTCAACACCTCAACAATTGGAAATTTCCATTTTCATATGGTGCCACAACGTGGCATGGCGGTCTATCCTGGAAACTATCACAGGATTCGATGTTAATCGTCACCCCTGAATGTTTC
>CAYSWT010000099.1:0-7390 GCA_964434845.1 uncultured Atribacterota bacterium
TTGCTATCCTTTCGCAGGTCTCAAGTGCCTGTCACCTAAGTTATTAAATGAAAAAAGCCCTTTGCAGGGGCTCCGATGGGATTCACCATCCACCTCCAGAAACCCTGATTGAATTCTTTTTTAGCAAATTATTTCAGAAAAAATGTGATCTCTCTTCAAAGGAAATTGACTTACTGGAGAAGTTTTCATGAGATAATTCCAGTGAATCAAGGCTTTCAGCATTTTTAGTGCGAAAATGATGAACAGAGCACATTAAAATCTTCCATTCCTATTATTACCATTTTGGTAAATATTATATTGACAGATTTAGAGGGATGTTATACTCTATATACGACTCAGGGATATCAATGTGGATCTACAATTTGGCAATAGGGACTTAGAAAACTTATACACGACTGGCAAATCCAGGTACTACCCAGATAATATTATTGAGAAATTCTTTAAAAGAATCCAATCCCTCAAAGCAGCTAAAGACATATATGATTTGTGGAGTCTAAAATCCCTTCACTTTGAGAGCCTCAGCGGGTTTAAAAATCGGTATTCAGTGAGAATAAATGATCAGTTCAGGTTAGAATTTGAAATCAAGTTCGAAGATGAACAACAAACCCGAGGTTTAATTATTATCCTTGAGATTTCTAAACACTATGGTGATTAAGATGATGAATCAAAAATTAAAACCTTTCATGGTATTTGGACCGGGAGATTTTATAAAGGAAGAACTCGAAGCCCGAGATTGGACCCAAGAAGATTTGGCTAAAATTACCAACCTATCCTCCAAAACCATTAGTCTTTTAATGAAAAATAGGGCTCGAATTACCTACCATATTGCTCAACTATTGGGTCAGGCTTTTCATGTTTCACCTGATTATTGGGTTAATTTGGATTTAGAGTACCAACTCCATTCGAATAACAAAAAGAATGAGGAGACTGAAGTTGATATAAAAAGAAAAATCTATTCTAATATGCCAATTCGACAAATGATAAAAAAGGGTTGGTTGAAAGATTACCAGACTACCTCTGAATTGGTTGAACAAGTTGCTGCCTTCTGGGGGCTTCATCAGAACGAATTCTCTCCTTTTGAGAAAAACCACATTCCCTGTTTTAGAAGGTCCAAACCACATATTTCTTATAGTAATAATAATTTAAACGTTTGGTTTCAAATGGCAAAAAACTGCTCCAAGGTATTTCATGTCAATAATTATGATCCCAGCCAATTGAAAACAATTGCTGAGGACTTCAGTGCTTATACCTTAGATATTAATGGTGTAAAAAGGATTATCAATGATTTGAATCATGCCGGAGTAAAGTTTTTTGTGTTATCACATCTTGAAAAGATTTACCTCGATGGAGCTTCATTTTATGATGGTTCCAACCCGGTTATTGTTTACACCAAAAGATATGACAGAAACGATCATTTTTGGTTTACCCTGGCTCATGAAATGGGACATATCCTAATCCATTTAAATAATCCACAGAAATATTATCTCGATAACTTAGAGGATATTGACGATGAGGATGAAAAAGAGGCTAATGAATTTGCCGAGAAGATACTAAAAATTAAAGAAATCCTCCAACTTTGTCAACCTTTTAAGTATATTTCAGAGAAACGGATGGTATCATGCGCAGGGAGAGTGAAAGTTGATCAAGCAATCGTAGTCGGTGCTCTTCAATATCATAAAAAATTATCAGCGAAGAATCTCAATAAGTATAAAAAAGAAGTATCCTCATTGATACCTGCAGAATATTATATAGAAAAAGATTGGAATAGAGCCAAAGGCAATGGATTGAAACGTCAGATTACAGCATGAGATTCATCATTCAAGTCTTGCCCTCGGTTTTGTTTCAATAAAATCTACAAAAGGATATAAAGAATTTGATGCCTGGTACTCAGTTACTCAGTTATTTCAGAAGGTTACTCAACAATTAAAGAATAAAAAAGCCCTGGTAAGGCCTCCGATGGCATTCTCCATCCATCTCCAGAGAACCGGATTGAGTCAATTTTAACAAAATGGGAATTTTATCAACCTTCTACACCCTCCTCACCCTCTTCTCCACCAGCTGATTGAGCAGCGAGCTCTTCTGGTGCTCCGCTCGGAGATCCTCCTGGGTGAGCGCAAGATAACGCTTCGGCTTTTTTGTGTAGGATGAAAAGATCGAAGTAATCACTCCAGCTTCGCGGTTGTCTAATAGAGAAAACCAGTCCCAAAAAACTCACCCCCCATTTTATGAGGCGAGTTTTTTTGCATCACTGGACTCGGCGCTTTTTAAGGCTTTGAGGGAGCGTTCCGCGGTATTCTAAAAATCTTGAATAAAGCGTATCTGGTGCGAGAGAGGGGAGTTGAACCCCTACGGATTACTCCACTGGATCCTAAGTCCAGCGCGTCTGCCATTCCGCCACTCTCGCCCATTTTTCAATAACATTATTATATCAACTTTTTCTTAATCAAGAGTTCAGCAATTTGGATAGCGTTGAGGGCTGCTCCCTTTCGAATCTGATCGCCCACCACCCAGAGATTTAAACCGTTCGAACAAGAGATATCCTCTCGAATGCGCCCCACATAGCAATTGTCTTTTCCAGTGACATACCAGGGCATAGGATAGATTCGATTGGCGGGGTCATCCTGAACGGTCACACCGGGAAAAGATGAAAGAAGTTCAATCGCCTTCTCTCGAGTGATTTTTTTCTCGGTTTCGATGTTGATAGCGACCGAATGGGCTCGGAAAACCGGAATACGTACACAGGTAGCGGTAACCTGCAAGGATGGGTCACCCATTATCTTACGACTTTCCCATACCATTTTCATTTCCTCTTTGGTGTAATAATTGTCGAGAAAAACATCGATCTGTGGTATTACGTTAAAAGCAATCTGATAAGGAAAAACTCCCACTGTCATTTCCCGGCCGAAAGCATATTCTTTGACCTGGTCTTCAAGCTCTTGCATGGCTTTGGCACCAGCTCCCGACGTTGCTTGATAGCTGGCAGCAACTATTCTTTTAATCCGTCTATAATCATGAAGTGGTTTTAAAGGAACGATGGAAATGATGGTGGTACAATTGGGATTGGCGATGATATTCCGTTTTTCGAAATCAACCACCGCGTCTGGATTTACTTCGGGAACGATGAGTGGAATATCCGGTTCCTGACGAAACGCCGAGGAATTATCGATGACAACACATCCCTGCTCGGATGCCCGAGGAGCAAATTCTTTACTGATGGATGCTCCAGCACTGAACAACACCAGATCTATTCCTCGAAAACTCTCGGAACTCAATATCTCAACTGGGATCGTTTCGCCCCGGAAAGAGACTGATTTCCCCAAAGATCGAAGGGAAGCCAAGGGTTTCACCTGAGAGACCGGGAAATTCCTTTCCTCAAGAATTTTTAGCATTTCTTGCCCGACGGCACCCGTCACTCCAACCACCGCTACTTTATACTTCTTCATGAATGGCAACCTCCTCATCTTCAATGAATTCCTTATGAAGGGCTCTTATAGAATTATCCATATCTTTTTTCGGTATCAAACATGAAATTCTCAAATTGGAGGTACTGATCATATCAATATTAATCCCTTCACTGGAGAGGGTATGAAACATACGATAGGCAATCGCCGGATCGCTGGCGATCCCCGCCCCGACTATAGATATTTTAGCGACAGAATCATCAAGCTTGACTCCTTTATAATTGATTTTTTCACTCAGTTGGGATATTACCGTATTCATTCGGCCTTCATCCTCTTTGGAAATGACAAAGGCAACATCTTTTTTATTTTCCCGTCCCTCACTTTGAATAATCATATCCACCGAAACCGAGTAATTCGCCAGCTCTTTGAAAATAAGAGCGGCAATCCCCGGACGATCTGGCACCTCAAGAAAAACCACTTTGATGACATTCCCGTTGTGAGTGATAGCTCTCACTTTTACGTCTTCCATCGATCGCATATTCTCCAACCACGTCCCTTCATCTTCGGAAAAAGTACTCCGAACATGTACTTTCACCCCATAGACCTGAGAAAAATCGACCGATCGGAGTTGCAAAACTTTAGCACCAAGATTTGCCATCTCCGACATTTCATCGTAGGAAATGCGATGAATTTTCCTGGCTTCGTGAACAATCCGTGGATCGGCAGTATAGACCCCATTCACATCAGTAAATATCTCGCAGTAATCTGCAGCCAGAGCAGCTGCCAGCGCACAAGCAGTGGTGTCACTTCCACCTCGACCCAGGGTTGTGATATCATCCCCCGAGCATATCCCCTGAAATCCGGCAACGATCACCACTTTTCTTTCATCCAAATGATGAAAAATCCGGCGGGTCTCAATGGTAATAATTTTTGCTTTGGTATGGAGACCGGAAGTCAAAATACCGGCTTGTCCGCCGGTGAGAGCAATGGCTTTCACTCCGTACGCGTCGAGTGCCATCGATAATAGAGCTATCGATACTTGTTCACCGGTTGAAAGCAACATATCCAGTTCTCGTTCCGGTGGAGAAGGATGAATTTCCCGAGCCATTTCCAACAAACGATCAGTGGTTTTCCCCATCGCGGAGACGACCACCACCAACTGATGACCCTGATCGGAATACGATTTAATGCGGTTGGCAACCGATCGGATTTTCTCGAGATCAGCGACTGACGATCCACCAAATTTCTGAACAATTAAACTCATTTTTGAATCACTCGAACTCCTTGGTCAACCCAATGGACGTTTTTTACCGTTAGATTGCTGACTCCACACTGATCAAAAAGAGCCCGTATTTTTTGTTCAATTGAATGAGTTAACTTTTCACGTAACAACAGAAGGATGGTTGACCCCGAGCCACTGATCACTGCCTCACCTATTCTTTCCTTACGCAAATAATCTCGTACTTCGACGAATCCCGGGATTTTCTGTCCTCGAAAGGGTTGATGAATGGCATCATCCAGAGCTTCAAAGAAATTCTCCCGACTCCGAGTGAGGATGCTCCCTACCACATATGCTACACGGGAAAGGTTAAAAATAACGTCTTCCCGGGGATACACCGGAGGAAGGATTTTTCTCATCTCTTCGGTTATCAGTGTATATCCAGGAATGCAAACCACCAGTTGGACGTCGTCAAGAAACGGGTACCTTTGATATAAAATCCGATCTCCGGTCTTCATGGCCACAGTAAAGCCGCCTACTATCGCCGGGATGACATTATCAGGATGACCTTCAATTTGAGTTGATAGGTAAATGATCTCATCAGTTGAGAGTACATCGCCAGCAAGAACATTTGCTGATACCACCCCGGCGACGATACACGCCGCACTGCTTCCCAACCCTCGGCAAACCGGGATTTGGTTGAGAGCTTCAACCTCAAGCCCAACTTCTGGAAAACCCTTCAATCTTGATACGGTACGAATGGTTTTAAAAAATAGATTTTTTTCGTCACTCGGAAGAGAGTTCTCACCTTCTCCTCGATTTCGAATCGAAAAAGTACAGTCGGTCAATGGTTTCACCTTTACCGAATAGGAGAGGTCGAGCGCCAAACCGAATACGTCGAAGCCACATCCTATATTCGCAGTTGTTGCCGGGACTCTGATTTCAAACATTCCGTTCTCCCTATAAACCAAGAAGTTCGATAATTTCCTCTTCAGTCGGTCCAGCTTCTTCAATCCGATCTTTACATTGCTCAATCGCGATATCTGGATCTTTTAAACCATGACCGGTCAACACACAAACCACACTTTCTGACCCTTGGAAAAACCCTTCGCGGTTTTTCTTCAAAACCCCGGCTACAGATGCCGCCGAGGCGGGTTCAACAAATAAACCCTCTTCTCCGGCCAGTAATCGCTGAGCAATAAGAATTTCTTCATCACTCACCGCTTCGATGAGACCACCCGATTCATTACGGGCGTTCACCGCTCCCTTCCAGCTGGCTGGATTCCCGATACGAATGGCAGTAGCGACCGTATGCGGGTTGGCAACCGGAACCCCGGTGACCAATGGACAGGACCCCAATGCTTGAAAACCGATCATTTTCGGAAGATGGTTTACTTTTTTCCGATCATAAAACTCTTTAAAGCCCTTCCAGTAGGCGGTGATATTTCCAGCGTTTCCGACCGGTAAAGCCAGATAATCGGGAACTCCGTCCATCCAGTCAATGATTTCAAAAGCAGCGGTTTTTTGCCCTTCAATCCGAAAAGGATTGATTGAGTTCACCAAAGCCACCGGATAATGGGAGGTAATGGAACGAACGATGGTTAAGGCTTCATCGAAGTTCCCCTTGATAGCGATAACCCGTGCTCCATGCATCAACGCCTGGGAGAGTTTCCCCAATGCAATTTTCCCCTGAGGAATAAGAACAATGCAGGCAATTCCTGCCCGACGGGCATACGCCGCCGCCGATGCTGAGGTATTGCCGGTTGAAGCGCACATAATGACCTTTTTCCCTTCCTCAACCGCTTTGGCAACCGCCATGACCATACCTCGATCTTTGAACGAACCGGTGGGATTCATTCCTTCAAATTTAAAAAATAATGATCCAAGCTTCAGTTGCTTCACAATATGATAGGAACGGATGAGAGGGGTATTCCCCTCTTGCAAAGTCAACTCCGGTGTGTGAGGAGTGACCGGAAGATAATCGGCAAAATGAGAAATTACACCTGACCAGTACAAACCCACGCCTCCTTGTGACAAAAATAATTGTGATAAAGAATATCATAAAAATGTTTTTTTGTAACTTCCTTTTATTCGGTTCCATTGATTTTTTTCATCTTTCCCATCACTCTTCATTGACAGAGCGAGCTAAAAAATTATACTATTTTGATATTGTTAGAAAGGTAGTGGATCGTCCTATGAAAATTTCAACACGAGTTCGTTATGGGCTGCGACTTTTAGTCGATTTAGCAAATCATTTCGGCAAAGAACCAGTCAAGCTCAAAGACATTTCTCAACGTCAAAAAATCTCCCTCAACTATCTGCGTCAGCTGATCATGCCATTGGAATCAAATGGAATCGTTCGGAGTATTCGTGGAAACCGGGGAGGATACGTCATGGGAAAAAACCCTGAAGAAATCAACCTGCTGGACATCATGAACCTGTTGGAAGGTCCGATTGACCTGGTCGATTGCGTCCGAGAAAAAAATTTATGCCAGCAATCCGAATACTGCCCTACCCGAAATGTGTGGGTAGAGCTTTCCCAGAAATTAGAGGAATCACTTTCCCAAAAAACTCTAAAAGATCTCATGAAAAAAGAACCAACCTCACCACCGAAATAAGGGCATTTGGCGTATCGTTTAAATAATGATCCTTCCATTCACCTAAACCAAAATAATGAGTGCAAGGATAGACCGCCATGCTGCATGGCAGCACCAGGTGAGTATGGAAACACCAAAATGTTGAGTTGTTGAGAGGTTGAGGTGTTGAGTTG
>CAYSWT010000100.1:0-4969 GCA_964434845.1 uncultured Atribacterota bacterium
CCAACTCAACAACTCAACCTCTCAACACCTCAACATTTTGGTGTTTCCATCCTCACCTGGTGCTGCAACGTGGCATGGCGGTCTATCCTCACAACTAATAGACCACCTCTTTCCGCTCACTGATGACATACTGTACAAGGGTGATTGCCAGAATACAGACGAAAAGAACCATCGCCATGGCGGCAGCATACCCAAACCGGTATTTCAAAAAAGCCTGCTGGTAGAGTTCCAGCACCACCACCGTCGAGGCATGTGCCGGACCGCCACCGGTCAGAACAAAGATCTGGTCAAACACCTGAAAAGCCAGGATGGTGTTGTAGATGAGTATAAAGGTGGTGGTTGGTACCAAAAGGGGGAGGGTGATTCGGAAAAAACGGGTAAAGGGACCAGCGCCATCGATAGTAGCGGCTTCATAGTAGACATCGGGGATGGTCTGTAGTCCGGCGATAAATATAATGATGTTATAACCTACAATTTTCCAAATACTAAAAATGATCACCGATATCAAAGCTTGCCGGCTTGAGGTGAGCCAGGATTGCGGTGGAAGATGGAGGAGTTTCAATGCCGCATTGAACAAACCGAACTGAGGATTATAGAGCCACCACCAAACCATGGCTGCTGCCACCGCACTCGTGATATAGGGAGAAAAGTAGACCGCCTTAAAGAAATTGCTCAGACGAAACTTCACGTTTAAAAAAACCGCTAAAACCAGCCCAATGACTGCCGAAATGGGAACCATATAGAGACAATATTTTAAGGTATTGATAAAGGAACGAATAAAGATCTCGTCTTCGAAAAGACCCAAAAAATTTTCCATCCCCACCCAGGTCGTTTTTTGTTTTAACAATTCCACCTGATAAAAAGAATAACGGAGAGTTTGAAATGCCGGATAAAGCCGGAAGATAGCAAAAGAGATGACCAGGGGAGCAATAAAAAGATACGCCTGGATATAACGCCGACGTTGAGCCACCTGGATCCATCGTTTAAGAATGGGGAAAGAGGTTTGGTTGGTCATGGCTTTTCCCTGTGAAACTGGTCTGCCTCACCAATCTTGCTGAGGCAGACCAGTTTCTCCATTATTTGGCGGCTTCTTCAATGGCTTTATTCGCCAAACGTTCAGCTTCGTTTAAGGCATCATCGATCGAGGCTTCATTGTGCCAGACCTTTTGAATGGCCGATCCAAGAGCTTCCATAATCCCATTCAAACCAAGATTGTTGGGATAGGGTCGCGCATAGGGGATCATGGCCCGCAGAGCAACAATGTAGGGATCGCTGGCCAGCGGCTCTTTCTCCCAGTTTTCCTTATAGCGCGGGGTCATCCGGTATTTGACGCAGAATTGATAGTCTTTATCCTGGCTGTTAATCCACTTAATGGCTTTCCACGCCAGCTCTTTATGTTGAGCTGCCTTAGGAACCACGTAGACCCAGGGGTTATAGTTGGTAGCTGGTGCCATTCCCTCCTCCTTGACCGGTGGCATAGCCAGACCCCATTTTAAATTGGGGGCTTCCTTCGGTTGGCGGGTTTGAATGGAAATGGTTTCACTAATTTGCATCGATGCCAATCCCTGCAACAGTGCCGCCCGTGGATCGGGAAAATCCAGGCTGGTGGATTTATCGGTGTAAATCATGTCCCAAACCAGTTTCAAAGCTGCCTTTCCACCTTCGTTATTGAATGCCACCCTCCCGCCCCGCAGCGCCTTGGGATCGGTGATCAAATCGGCACCCGCCGACCAGAGTGCCCACAAAAATTTATGAACCACCCCGTGAGGTTGCCCGAGATGACGGATGGCATATCCAACCCGGGTGATGTTTCCCGCCTCGTCTTTCTTGCTGGTCTTGATACTGTATTCCCGGAACTCTTTCCAAGTCTTGGGAGCGATTTCGGGATCGAGCCCGGCCTCGGCAAAGTAGTCTTTATTCCAGGTCAAACCATAGATATCGGCTCCATATTGAGGATAGCCGTACATGATCCCTTCACCGTAGTCAGATGCTTGTTTGACCACTGGATCGACGGCTTCAAACCAAGCGACGGCATCAACCTGGGGAACCTGATTTAGCGCATCCTCTTTTAGAAAACCCGGTACCCAGGATTGATCAATAAAGAGAATATCGGGAACATCTTTCTTAGAGGAAAGTGCAGTAAATATTTTTTGTTGCATAAAATCGTAATCCTGGGCCACCAATTCTACCCGGCAGTCATTCTGAACTTCGAATTCGCTGAACAGGTCCTTTTCTTTGAAGAGGAGAGCCAACGAGGTGATTTCTCCACCCGGATACCACAAGGTGATAGTCTCGGTGGCAGCCGCTCCTACTGTCAGTACTATAACTGCAATAAAAATCAATACAAATTTACCCGTTACAAACGATTTGTTCATCATGATCCCTCCTTTAAAAAATAAAAAATTTATTAAATCAATCAAATCAATTATTGATTGTCTCACCTCCCCAGTAATAAATGATGATTTTCCACCACCTTTTGAAAAGCAGTAATACATTGATCGAGTAAACCCTCTCCGGGTTCAATGAATGAGGGGAGGGTAAAAAAGGAATGGTCGGCTTTTTCGGCCTGGGGAAAATCGCCTTTCTTGGGAGAAATATACATATTACCCAAAGGACCACGATCACGACCCCAGAGATCAAACCCGTGGGCAAAAAGAGGCTTGAGGTGCTGAAGTTGCTGGGTGGACCCTGCATGTCTCCAGCCCGGATCGCTGATCGGTACCCCCTCGGCCCGGACGGCGGCAATAAACTTTTCAATCGGGAGATGATCCAATTCTTCCGCGTAATAACAGATTTTCAACCCTCCATAGAGTCCGATGCGCCTGGCTTTGGAATAAGATTCTTCCGGTTTGAGCCCAGGCAATTCCCGGAGCGCCTGGAACAATTTTTCTCGGTGGCGATCGCTCTGTTGAATTCGATAGGGAAGGGTTTCCAATGAAACCATGGCAACCGCTAAAGCCAGCGGATGAGCTCGGAATTTCAGTCCTAAAACCTGTTCATCCAACATTCGATATGGAGGAAGAGTTAATTCAGAAACGATGCCGGTGCGGTGAAGATGGCAATAGATCAGCTGACGTTCGTAAAATTCCCGGTTGTTGGTGGTTACCATCCCCCCTTCGCCGCCTGCTACCGGCTTTCCGGAGGGGTTCACCCCCTGCAGGCTGAAACCGGTAATATCTCCAAAACTTCCAATCCTTTTCCCGTCCCATTCCGCTCCCGCCGCATGAGCCGCATCCTCTACAATGGCTATTCCATACCTTTTTCCAATATCCAGAAAGGCATCCATATCACAAATATTTCCACCCAGGTGAACAATGTTGATAGCGCGAGTCCTTCGGGTAATCTTTCTTTCCACATCCACCGGGTCGACCAGCAATGTTTTAGGGTCGATATCGGCAAAAACCGGACGGGCTCCCAGATGGAGTGCTCCCGAAAAAGAACAAATAAACCCAGCCGCTGGAGTGATCACTTCGTCCCCCGGCCCGACCCCCACCGCGTAATAGGCACTGGCTAAAGCGGTGGTTCCGTGGTCAGTGAGCAAACAATATTCAGCTCCGATGAACTCCCGAAACTTATCTTCAAATTGTTTTGGGAATCCCGATCCCTCACCGGACAAACTTCCCTCCGCTAAAAGTATTTTTATCAGGTCAAGCTCTTTCTCAATGGGGCGCTTCCAATGTTCGGTGCTTTCGATGGTGACCGCCGGAGTCCCTCCTAAGAGCGCTAATTGACTGTTCATCCCCACCCCTCCTGTTCGTGAACCGGAAAATGAATCCTTTTCCCAGTTTGACTGGAAAGATAAATGGCTCGAACGATCTCCAGGGATTTCCTGCCTTCCCAACCATCAACCAAAGGATGGCGATTCTCTTTTAGGGAATCGAGGAATTCCTGGATTTGACGACGGTGATATTCGGGCAAAAAACCGGCTGTGGGACTCGATGAAGTATCCAATTTTTTTGTTGAATAGTGTACAGTTTCTGGTTCGACCGGTTCTTGGAGCTTCCAGAAAACGATCTCGTCACCCTCCATGATAATACTTCCTTTTTCTCCATGGAGTTCGATCTTCTGAGGAAATCCCGGATAGATGGCGGTGCTACCTTCGATCACCCCCATTGACCCATTCATAAAACGAAGGTTGGCTACCGCTATATCTTCAGCTTCAATTTGATGGTTCACGGTTTGGTACATGCCGTCGATCCATTCCACCGGCCCCATAAACCACTGCAAGAGATCGATGGCATGGATCGATTGATTAATAAGCGCCCCACCGCCTTCTTTCAGCCATAGCCCTCTCCAGTTAGTACTTTCATAGTATTGCTGGCTTCGAAACCACTTCACATAGGCATCTCCAAGAAACAACCTGCCCAGATGACGCTCGGTTATCGCTTTTTTAATTTTTTGAGCGGCCGAACTAAACCGGTATTGATAGATAACTCCCAACTCGACCCCGGCCTTTTGACAGGCGTTAATCATTGCATCAACCTGATAGAGATTGATTGCCATCGGTTTTTCAACTAAAACGTGTTTCCCATAAGCTGCTGCCGCCAGAACCATTTCTTCATGTAGATAAGGAGGGGTACAGATATTGACCACCTGGATATCTTCTCGTTTCAACAGTTCCCGGTAATCAACATACCAGTGGGGGGCATGGGTTTTTTCGGAAAACTGTTGAGCGGTATCTTTCCGGGAGGTCGCTACTGCGATCAGTTTCGCTTCCGGTATCATCCCAATCGCTTCCGCATGATAAGGACCGATCATCCCACCCCCGATGATTCCAAAACCAATTTGATCCACAAGTACACCTCCTTTCAGTCAATGAATGATGTCAACTATGTTAATACCATTGATTTGTTGAACTGTTGAACTGTTGATTTGTTGATTTGTTTAAAAGCTCTTCATTTCTATTATCCTGAGCGGCGTCTTTTGCCGCGTGAGGGTCTCAGCTTCTTGCCAACTCAACGACTCAACA
>CAYSWT010000100.1:5069-7282 GCA_964434845.1 uncultured Atribacterota bacterium
CTGGTACCAGTGTCGTTGCCTGGCATAGAAATAATCGGAGCAATTTTTGCTTTCGATGTCTATGGAGTAAAACTTTCTTTCGTGCTTATCCAGTAGCTTGAATGAGTGTCGGGTAAATATGAAGTATTGACTACTGTTGAAACAGTTGATTTCGATGAGTACTTATCAAATATTCTACCTAATTCAATATTTCTCTGCAAGGAGAATAAAATACCGGTTCCCCCCAAACCGAAGCATAACTCCAGGAATTTCCTTCAAGATGAAAGTTTTTTCGGTCTTTTCAATCGAAACCAGAGGATCCAGCCAATGAACAGCAAAACGGGAAGAGTGGTAACCTGAACCATGGTGAGCAGTCCAATTCCCCAATTGGTGTTGGTATAGAGATTGACCACAATCGGCATTTCCCGGATGGTTTCTTCTACGCCAGCGCGTAATACCTGATGATAAAAGAGAAATGACCAGAAGAGATGTCCATCGGGTAAAGATTTTCTGGTAAGAAGAAAATGACGAATGAGCATCGCCAGGCTGATTCCGGCGGCAATCAGTTGAGCCGGCCAGCGACCAAAGCTGAAAGAGGTCATTCTACCCATAACCTCCTGGTTGGTGATATTGGCCAGCCGGATAAAGATATAGCCCATGGCAATAGCTGGTACGCAAAGATCGGCTACTCCATTGAAATCGATATGGGCTCGGTATTTTAAATAAAGCCAAGCGGCTAAAACCCCACCGATAAGCCCACCGTGCCAAGCCAACCCACCCTGGTAGGTCTTAAAAACCCGTATTGGGTCTTCCCAGAACCAGGAGGGAAAATTAGCCGCTACAAACATGAGACGAGCCCCGATCACTCCAAAAAGAACCACCAACAGGCTCATCGTTACCAGGTGATCCTCATTTAATCCCTTGGATTTCCCTCGGGTTACCAGGTACCACACCCCAATAACAACAGCGCCAGCCATGGCAATGCCATACCAACGAACTTCCAAGGAACCAATGGTAAAAACAATGGGGTTGACATTCAAAAAATTAATTTTTCATTCACCTCTTCATGATCTCATTGGAGCTTCTCAACAATACTCTTTTTATCTTCGACTAACAGAACTTTATCAAGAAAGTATGCAATAGAAAACACTCCCAGGAAGGACATGGTATAGCGGGTGAGAGCGAATCGTGCTCCTAAATTCTGAATCTCAAAGAGGAGCATCGGTATTTTCATGGTGGACCAGGCACCAATAAAGATAAAAATATTACGAAGGCTGGTTCCTTTGTGGAGCATTACTTCCGCTATTGGGAAAGCCGCGTAGAGTGGTCCGGCAGTCAGCGCTCCCAGAGCGATCGATATCCCGGTTCCTTTCACCCCAGAACGATCTCCCAGATGGCGGGTAACCCTTTCCCGGGGAACCCAGACATCAAACAAACCCACCAAAATAAAAATCGGGGGGATAACCCCTAACATGAAAAGAATATTATCGATAACTACGTGGAATACCCGGGCACCTTCGCGGGGAAGAAATAGATAAACCACCAAACCGATGACAACAAGGATATAAAATCCTTGAAAACTTTTCCAGGTCAATTTTTTCATATTCGTACCACCATCCATACAATGTAACCCACCAGAAACGAGTAAAAATAAGCCATCAGATTTCGACCGATGGTTGCTTTCCAACCAAAGAAGCTGGCTTCCAGGGGAGCTGTCACCACTCCCACCATCATTAAAGTGGAGATAAAGACTGCCATCTGGGCAATGCCCGCTCCATTTTCAAGCAGCATCTTGGCCATGGGAAAAGCGACAAAACCCGGGACCAAGGTAACCGCCCCCACTAACGATGATATCAAAAAACCCAGGAATCCACTGGTTTCTCCGATGTAAGCAGCGATGGTTTTCTCCGGAATAAAAACCACGATAAAACCCAAGAGAAAAATGACGGTCAGCATGGGTGGCAACAACATGAAAAAACTTTTCCAGGCCTTCAGCAAAGCCTCCCCGGTTTTTTTCCGGTCTTTCAAAAAGGATATTAAGAGAAACATCAAAACTACGATATAAAGAATAAGCGTCGATGCATCCATTCCGTTGTTTCCTCCGAGATAATTAAATTGTTTATTATATTTATAGGATTTTAACATATAAGAATATAATATTCATAGATGTATATTAAATTTTTCATAATAAATATTTTTGCCTGGATTATATTCTGATAGACCGCCATGCTGCT
>CAYSWT010000101.1:0-7266 GCA_964434845.1 uncultured Atribacterota bacterium
CTGCCATCCTAACAGTTTACAGGATAAGTGACGTCTTCCATACGTCATTCCCGAAGGTATTAATCGGGAATCTAAGTCTTTTTTACTTTACTTTAGACCCCTGATAGAAACATTCAGGGGTGACGAAAGTATATGAAATGTATGTTTCATAGATCGAATCCCTCTCAATCTCCTTTTATCCAAAGGGAGAGGTTCGGGGAAGGATAATTGTTGAATATCTTTAAACTTTTTACATTTTACCTTTCACTGTATTTCCAGGATAGATTGATTCAGGGAGGCAGAAAAAAATGAAGATGAACCGAGTTCTCGTATTAGCTTTTCTTATAATTACTACTGTTCTCACATCAAATTATGTCTATGCGGCTGGAAAACCTGCGCCTCAATTTCAACTCCCCGGTTTGGATGGTAAAATATATTCATTAAGTGATTTTTTCGGACATCCGGTCCTCGTCACCTTTTTTACCACTCAATGTGGATTTTGTGCCGAGGAACTTCCTTTGCTGAATAATATTTACCATACCTATCAATTGAGCGCCGGTTTACAGATTATTGCCATTAATCTCGGCGAAAATGAGAATGCCATTCGAAAAATGCTCATTGATATTCCTTATGATTATTTGACCCTGCTTGATAAAGATACTCAACTGGCAGGTTCTTACCAGATATTTGGTGTTCCTACTACTTATTTCATCGATCCCAAGGGCAATATCGTTGATTTTATTATCGGAGCCACCAATAAAGAGACGATTATGAAGAAATTGGGTCGTATAATGTGGTACAGAGGTTTACGGAATATTGAAATTGAAAATCTCTTGGTAATTTCTCCTCGAATCGAAGTGCTTGATTTTCGATCAGGAGGAGAAAATCCGTATTCTGATAAAATCAATGTGAACTATATACCGGTGTCCGATCTCAACCAAACCATGAGTTCACTCGATCCGAACCAGGTTTATCTGGTTCTCACCGATTCCAATGAAAGCAGTCTGAATATCTGTCAGCAATTAGCCCTGAATGATTTCCAGAAAGTCTATTATAAAATTGATGATGGGAATTAAGAACGAGTGGGAAACCATATTCTGGTTATTGCTCTCTATAGGTGTGCTTTTGGGATTGGTTGTTCTTTTTTGGGTAAATCAGCCAGCAAGGATATTCCTTGTCAAGCTCTCATTGACGACACCGGTTTTTATCGATCAAAGCAAGTTAGAAGTTCAATTTGAAAAAGCTGAAATCAGTAAAGTGTCTGAAACGGGTAAAGAATGGGATCTTCACGCCGATGATTTGCGAAAAGATGAAAACCATATTTACCTGAATGGGGTGAAGGGGTTATTATACCAGGAGAATAAACCAATCTATCGGCTGGAAGCCCAAAAGGGTCAGGTCATAATAGAGAATTCCGATGCCTGGTTGACCGGAGTACGACTGGTCGGATTGGCAGAGAATGGATATATTACCGGAGATTCCTTGAGCTGGCTGGGACAGGATAAATTTCTGAAAATGGACGGCGTGGTGGTAATGAGAAATAATGTGCACATTGAATCAAAATATCTTTGGTATGACCTATCCCAAAAAGTCCTTTCTCTGCGTGAGAACGTCGTCATTACATTAAAAATAGAGGGGAATAAATGAGAAGAAAATACTGGGTCAGATTTTTTCTCTTGGGGATTTTATTGATTCTCTCAACGGGAATGGCTTTTGCAATAGAGAAACCCGAATCGGAAGTGACTCTCAAAACCTCATCTGCCGAATTTGATGAAACCACAGGTTTCATATACGCAAAAGGACAATCCACCATTCAATGGCGGGGGGTCACCATGACCTGTCCGTATTTAGAGGTAGACACCGTCAAACAGGAAGCAAAAAGCGATGGTGAAATTAAAGTAACCTGGGAAGATAAGATGGTTCTCTCTCGTTCCCTTTTTTTTGTTGGAAAAGAAAAAAAAGTGAGCATGACTGATATACAGGGAAAAGGGAAAGATTTTACCTTTCAGACCAAAGCGATGGATTTCCTTTTTTCCACGGGGAAAATTATCTTAACTGGCGATCCGGTTTTACGGGTTAAGGATTTTCAAATCAAGCCCCAGCGGATCGAATATACGATCGACACTAAAAAATGGCAGTCTACGGCGGTTTCCATAGTGAAAGAGGGATGGTTGGGACAATCAAATAGCGCCTTCTACCAGGAAGGAACTGAGTTTATCTTGTTGGAGGGAAATGCCCGGGTAGAAAAGAATGGGAACCTGTTGCGCGGGGAAAAAATTTTAATCAATACCCTTACCGGAAAAGTAAAAGTTGAAGGCAACGTTGAAATCAATATCATACCGAGTGAAGGAGAGTCGAATTGATTACGGAACAGAAATGGCAATCGCTGCGAGGGACTGGATTAGTGAAAGAATACTCCAAGAGACGGGTGGTACAGGAGGTTGATATCCAGGTTTCCCGGGGAGAAATCGTCGGATTACTCGGTCCCAATGGTGCGGGGAAAACCACTACTTTCTATCTTTTAGTCGGTTTGATTCGACCGACAGCAGGCATGGTCTTTCTCGATTCTCAGGAATTAAACCATATGCCGATGTACCTCCGAGCTCGTTTAGGGATCAGCTATCTGGCGCAGGAGCCATCGGCATTTCGGAAATTGAATGTCCAGCAAAATATCGATCTGGTCTTAGAAATGCAGGGGATGAGGAAGGCCGATATTAAAAAGAGACGAGATCAGCTTTTAGAGGAATTTGGAATAGGACACTTGGCTAAAACGTCTGCGAACCTTCTTTCCGGAGGAGAGCGGAGACGGCTGGAAATAGCTCGAGCATTGGCAACCACCCCTTCCTTTATTCTATTGGACGAACCCTTTACTGGGATTGATCCAATCGCAGTTGAGGAAATCCAGGGAATCATCAAGTATCTGGCTCAAAAGGATATTGGAGTTTTAATAACCGATCATTCGGTTCGGGAAACGCTGGCGATCACCGATCGGGCGTATATCATGTTCGATGGAAAAATTTTAATTTCCGGTACGTCTGACGAAATCATTTCATCTGAACTGAGCAGAAAATACTATCTTGGTGAAAGATTTAACATGTAGTGAGAATGAAAGTATTTGACCAGTACCTCCTCAAACAGGCGCTTCGCAACTTATTTTTTGGAATTGCTCTTTTTGTGACGATTCTTACCGCTGGTGATCTTTTATTTCGCATTACCCGATTGTGGTTACAGTCGAAGGTCCCCTTTTTTACCATTATCCAGGTTTTTTTATATAGCCTGCCCTCTTTTTTAATTTATGTGTTTCCGATGTCGATCTTGTTATCGGTTTTGCTGACCGTCAACCGTATGGCATCTGACAGTGAAATCATTGCTCTGAAGGCTTCTGGGATCAGCATAAAACGTTTGGTCATACCCTTTGTTCTGTTGGGGATCTGGGTGTGTGTCTGTACCATCTTTATACAAGAGAAGATCCTGCCGACCTCGTCCCAAAATGTGCAAAGGATCGTTGGCGGGACATCGGTCACCAGCTGGTTGTTTCAAGAAAACACCTTTTTCCGTGATAAAACCGAAAAAAATAAAGAAAGAATTTTTTACGTTAAAACAATCGACCGGGAAAAGCTCATTCTTTATGGGGTGATCGTTCAGGAGTATGATAATCAGGGTTTAAAACGAATATTGAGTTCCGATCAAGCATTTTTGGATCAGGGGAAATGGGTATTTGTCAAGGGAGTAATGTATGAAGTTGGAGCTCGGGGTGAGGTGGAAGGAGTCGTCCGTTTTGACAAGGAAGAGGTGATTACCCAGCAAAGCATGGAAGAAGTCTTGAAGAGCCAAAAGAATCCTCAGGAAATGAGTTATGCCGAACTCAAGGAATATATCGCTCGAGAACATGAAAATCAGGAACAGAAGTATCACCTCCAGTTAATGCTCTGGCAGAAGACCGCTATTCCTTTTGCCGCGGTTTTTTTTGCTTTGGTGGGTGTCCCTTTGGGAATCGCTTCGCCGCGGTCGGGTAAAGTTATGGGAATCGGTATGAGTATTTTGGTGGTTTTTGGATATTATGTTTTGTTTTCAGTTAGTGGAACCATTGCTGAAGGGGGAGGGATGTCTCCCTTTTTAGGGGCATGGTTAAGTAATATTATCACTGGTCTGGTTGGCATCACTTTGATGATCCTAAAAGAAAAATATTAAAGGAGTTATTCATCTTGGATTTTTCTGGTTTTTTACTCATCATTTCGATTATTGTTATCAGCGGTGTTATTGCTTACATTGGGGACGTTTTGGGAAGGCGAATCGGAAAACAGCGGCTTTCGCTCTTAAAACTTCGTCCTCGTTATACTGCGATTTTGATTAGCATTGTAACTGGTGTCATCATTGCTGCCATCACTTTGACAATTTTGACCATTGCTTCTGAAGATGTGAGAACCGCATTATTTGGAATGAAGGAATTAAAAGACAAATTGGAATTCCTTGACCGGGAAGTGCAGCAGCGCAACTCCGAATTAGAGACTATGCGCAAGGAAGCAGATAATTATCAAAAACGGATTGCCGAACTCGAACAAAAAGAGAAGGATTTGCTGGCATCTCGAACTTCTTTGGAAAATCAGATTCAGACCCTTTCTAATAATATTGATGATTTGACAAAACAGCGAGACAGTCTCAATGAAGAGATCAAATCGCTTCAGCTTGAACTCGGCCGTTTGCGAGCGACTATCGTTGCCATCCGTCAAGGAGAAATTGTTTTTCAGGAGGATGAAGAAATTCTCCGAGGGCTTGCTCCCGCTGGATTAAGTCAGGCCGATGCTGAGAACTACCTGCTCACCTTGATCAAGCGGGCCGATGAGCTTGCCATCCGCAAAGGAGCTGGCCGGGACAGTACAACTCAGCGGGCAGTGTTTGTGATGGGGGATAATTTTGATCAAACCTTAGAAAAATTAGTCCAAGCAAAGAATGAAAATGTGATTCGGTTGGTGTCAACCCTTAACACTTTAAAAGACGAACCGGTTATTACCCGTTTCTTATTGGATGATAATAAAAAGATATTTTCCGCGGGAGAATTAGTTTTACAACGTGAAATCACTATCGAAACCGGGAAGACGAGTGTCGATTTGATATTAGCGGAAATATTACGTGATTTAAATACAGTGGGAGTCAAGCAGGGGATTATTCCCCAACGAGGAAAAATCGGCTCGGTGTCCGCTCTGAACCTGACTGATATCAGCCGCAAACTGGTTCAAATGAGTGGGTCAGTGGTGATTAAAGCTATCGCTGAAAATGATATTTTTACCATCGGTCCATTGCAAGTTCATTTAGAAGTGACTGAAAAGTAAGCTCCAGAGGGGGAGTGAGGCGAACGATATCACGGTAGTGACGAAGATGATACTCGAGCTGAGGTTGGTATCGAGGTCGTAAAGAGAGGCAAGTGCGATTGAACTCATCAGGGTGGGAGTTGCCGACTGAAGAATGATGACCTGCCGGGAAAGGGGCTCGAAAAGAATGATTTTGGTGAAAAGAAGAAAGAGCAGAGGTAACGCGGCCAGTTTGATGACCGAAGCATAAAGAATCGGTACCCAGTGATGGGAAACATGCTTTATCGATAGGGACAGGCCGATCGCTACCATGATGACTGGAACCGTGGTTCCGGCTAAACGATTTATTGTTTCCATAAGAATGGAAGGGATTTCGACACCGTTCAGGAGCAAGGCGATGAGAAAAGCCAGAAATGGCGGCAGTTTAAGGATTTCCCACAAACTGGAAAAAGAAAACCGATGATTTTTGCTATATACGCAAAAAGCGACTCCTACCGAATAGACGGCTAAGAAGTTCCCCATTTGGTCAAAAAAAATGGCCGGCGGGAGCGCTTTCTCTCCTAATAACGCCATCACAAAAGGATACCCCAAAAAAGCGGTATTTCCAAAAGCAGCTCCCATAGCAAAACTTGCACTACTATTGGCAGAGAGCTTCAAGAACGACTTTCCCCAAAAATACGAAGCTATAAAAATGAGACTGATCACGGTAAAGGCCAAAGGAGGGATCCTCCAGAACGATTTTTCGATGGGAGTTGGTTGGAGTGATCGAAATACCAGACAGGGGAAAGATATATATAAAACAAATCTATTGAGTATGGCAGCAGTTCCTTCCGGAAATAGACGAAAGAGACGCAACACCACTCCCAAAGCGATGAGGATGAGCATAACCGTTAAGACTTGATACACGTTTCTTATCCTTTAACCAGGTTTTTCAAGATGCCAATGTGCTCGATTTCAACTTCAACCACGTCGCCGGGGGAGAGCGGCCCCACACCGGAAGGGGTTCCGGTGGCAATAACATCTCCGGGTAAGAGCGTCATAATCTCAGAAACGAAGGACACTAAGTGATTCACCGAAAAGAGAAGTTGTGAGGTATCCGATTCCTGCCGCTTTTTGCCATTGACTCGGGTGGTGATATGCAGATGGGTAGGGTTAACATCGGTAACAATCCAGGGACCGATGGGAGCAAAAGTGTCAAACGATTTAGCTCGTGTCCATTGGCCATCTTTCCTTTGTAAATCTCTTGCAGTTACGTCATTAAAGCAGGTGTACCCCAATATATATTGTGGAGCATATTCCGGTGAAAGGTTGCGTGCTGTTTTTTTTATGACGACGGCTAATTCACCTTCAAAATCCACCTGCTGGGATTGGTGGGGAAGAATGATTTCTTTTTCCGGTCCAATCACGGCGGTGGGGGGTTTAATAAAGAGAATCGGATTATCCGGTATCTCATGACCAAATTCTTGAATATGATCACGGTAGTTTAATCCCACGGCAATGATCTTTGAGGGAAGGGTCGGGGCGCAGAGCTTCACCTGAGAAAGGGGAAAGGTCTTCCCCTTTTTTTCTTCAGACTCAAAGTAGGAATGGGTAAGCTGCTCAATAATTTGATTTTTTTCAATTATACCCCAAGCTAACTGCGATGAGTGGGGCAGTAGGAACCTCAAGTATTTCAAAGACGATCACTCCTTTTTTGATGATAGACCCTCATGCTGCTTCGTAGCACCATTTGAGTATGGAAATTTCGACGCAATAGATTTTTATGGCGGGTATCGACACCATCCGTCATTCCCGAATGTATTAATCGGGAATCTAAGTCTTTTTTACTTTAGACCCCTGATAGAAACATTCAGGGGTGACGATTAACATCGAATCCTGGGCAGTTTCCAGGATAGACCCTCATGCTGCTTTCGCAGCACCATTTGAGTATGGAAACACCAAAATGTTGAGTTGTTGAGAGGTTGAGTTGTTGAGTTGA
>CAYSWT010000102.1:0-7194 GCA_964434845.1 uncultured Atribacterota bacterium
CAATTTACCCGATTGGTACTCCCCTTTCAATGAGAAAAAGCTATTTTGGACAGATGTGTTGATATGTATTAAAAAAAACGAAAGCTCATCAAAGAGAAAGGAGGTTCACAGATAAAATTACAAAAGACTTACCTCTTTGTAAAAAAGGGTGGAAATGAGCGAATGAACCATCCAATCATGTTTGAACGGATCTCAAAGAAAGAAAGAGTGTCAACAAAAATTTATAATTGAACTTTTTCAAGCTAATAAGGAGGAAGAAAATGAAAAGATTTCAATTATTTCTAATTGTTTCACTAATAATGACCTTAGTCCTTTCTCTTTTTACGGTGGCAGATGCAGCAGATAACGATTTTGAAATTGTTATGGTCGTGAAGCTCGAAGGAGTAGCCTGGTTTGACAATATGAGATTGGGAGTTGAAGAATTTGCTAAAGAAACCGGTGTGAACGCCTATCAGATTGGTGCTGCCACAGCTGACCCCGCAGAACAAATTAAGTTAATTGAAGACCTCATTGCCAAAAAGGTTGATGCGATCATTGTTGTTCCAAACGACCCAGTTGCCTTAGAACCTGTCTTTAAAAAAGCCAACGAAGCTGGAATTCTCACTTTTACTCATGAAGCATCGAACCAAAAACAGGTGACCTATGATATCGAAGCTTTTGATAACGAAGCTTATGGAAGACATATGATGGATGT
The DNA here is from genome assembly GCA_964434845.1 of uncultured Atribacterota bacterium. GTDB lineage: Bacteria > Atribacterota > Atribacteria > Atribacterales > Atribacteraceae > CAYSWT01. Next base: position 695 of record CAYSWT010000102.1, read on the forward strand.
TATGGCAAAAGATTTGAATTACGAGGGTGAGTACGCTTGCTTTGTCGGACACCTAACTTCAACAACTCACAACGAATGGGTTGACGCAGAGATTGCCCAACAAAAAGAAAAGTATCCAAATATGAAATTAGTAACTGACAGGATTGAAGAACGTGAAAATCAACAAATTGCTTATGAAAAAACTTTAGAGCTTTTAAAGACTTATCCAAATCTTAAAGGCATTATGGGAAGTGCCATGAGTACTGTTCCAGGAGCTGCTTTAGCTATAGAAGAAAAAGGTCTCATCGGCAAAGTGGGAGCATATGGTACCTGCTTACCTTCCGTTGCTTATGATTATTTAAAAAATGGTTCAGCCAAATCGATCCATTTCTGGGTTCCAGCTGATGCCGGATATGTATCCTGCAAAGTTGCCTGGGAAGTTCTCAAAGGGAATGAAATCAAAGAGGGTATGAATTTGGGGAAACCTGGTTATGAGAGTATTACGATTAAAAAGAATCAGTATGGTTTCCCAGTTATTTATGGTCAGGCATGGCATGATGTTACCGCTGAAAATGTAGATGACTATAATTTATAGCCAATAAGAATTTATGGAGTAAAAATCCCTTTTTTGTTTCAAATGTACCTTGAAAAGAATTCATGAGTACTCTCAATCTCCATTTATCCAAAGAAAGAGAGAGAATCATCATTGCAGGAATGAGGTCCTAACATCATCGAGAGACGAAAGCTCGGGATGAAAGAAAAAAAGGCACCCTCCCCTTCGCTTCTCGCCATCTTTCCAAGAAGGGGAAATGGTGGGAGGTAAGGATGAGGGTGAAACTTGAAGAAAAGAAGTCAATAAAATAAGCGAGTTGGGTGATGTAAACTATCTCCCCAATTCGCTTATTTTAGAAGGGATACTATGGCTGAAGAGTTTCTCAACGTTAAAAATGTCAGTAAATACTATGCTGGTGTCCAGGCACTCGATAATGTAAGCATGTCGATAAACCGGGGTGAAATACGCTGTTTAGTTGGTGAAAATGGCTCTGGGAAATCTACTCTTATAAAAATAATAGCTGGAGTTGTGAAACAAGATAGTGGTGAGATTATCATAAATGGAAAAAGCTACAAACAATTACGACCTATTGATTCAATCAATGAAGGAATACAGGTCATTTATCAAGATTTATCTCTTTTTCCTAATCTATCCGTTGCTGAAAACATCTCCCTCAATCAGCTGATCGAAGAAAATAAGAAATTGATCAATTGGAATGAAGTTAAGAGTATAGCCTGGAAAGAACTATCCAATATTAAAAAAGAACTCGATTTAAACGAAAGAGTTGAAAACCTCTCTATTGCAAATAAACAGCTGGTTGCTATTTGCCGGGCACTCATCCAAAATGCCAAACTGATCATCATGGATGAGCCAACTACGGCAATTACCAAAAGAGAAATCGATAATTTATTAGAAGTTATCTTCGATTTAAAAAAAAGAGGGATTTCAACTCTATTTGTTAGTCATAAGCTGAGCGAAATCCTACAAATAGCTGAAAAAGTCACCGTTCTTCGAGATGGTAAGAAAGTTGGGGATTTTAACGCGAGCGAATTAGATTATGATACCCTCTCCTTTTACATGAGTGGCAGAAAAATAGTTCATTCCACATTTGATTACCAAGCAGAAAATGATAAGAAGACATTATTGGAAGTGCAAAATCTTACCAAGAAAGGACAATATCAAGATATCAGCTTTAAGCTTCACCCGGGTGAAATTGTCGGAATGATTGGATCCTTAGGTTCGGGAAGAACTGAATTGGCTCTATCGCTCTTTGGGTTGAATAAACCTGATTCTGGAAAAATCTACATAAACGGAGAATTAGTCAAAATAAACTCACCCCGAGAAGCTATAGATCTAGGTTTGAGTTATTTACCTGAGGATAGACTCAAACAAGGCTTATTTTTGAAGCAATCCATTCAGAACAATATTGTTGTAACAAACTTAAAAAATTTATTGAGTAAATTTCAACTCATCAATGACAAGCAAAAAAGTAAATATGCGAAAATGTGGGTTGATGAGTTAAGTGTGAATGTCCCCTCAATTGAGGTTGCAGTTCAGGCTCTTTCAGGTGGGAATCAACAACGGGTTGTCATTGCGAAGTGGCTTGCCACAAACCCCAGGATATTCATTTTAGACAGTCCGACAGTCGGAATAGACGTTGCTTCAAAGAGTAATATTCATAACATCATCAGACAATTAGCCCGGAAAGGTATTGGTGTGATCATGATTTCAGACGAAGTTCCTGAGATTGTACGGAACTGTAATCGGATCATCGTCATGGCAGGCGGGAATATTGTCCGAGAAATGAATACTGTTGATACGACTGAGGATGAGCTCTTTGAAATATTATCAAGCAACTCGAAGAATAGCGAAAGGTATGTACCATGAATGGAAATCATTGGGATGTTCAAATTCGAAGAATATTTGGTCAAAATGAATCTTACCTATTGTTCATCATCATTGCTTATTCCGTTTTAGTGATTTTTTTAAACCCCTCTTTTTTAACTTTAGAGAATCTCTTTGATTTAGGTAAAAGCAGTGCCAGTTTAGGAATAATGGCTATTGGAGTTTTTATTGTTTTGCTTTCAGGAGGGATAGATTTATCTTTTACGGCAATCGCAATTTCGGGCCAGTATATTGCTGCTAACGTATTGATTGCAACCGGAGTGGATAATATACTTTTTGCATTTTTAATATCCGGTTTAGTCGGAGTCTGTTTGGGGGCATTGAATGGTTTGCTCATTTCCTATTACCGAATTCCAACTTTTATTGTGACATTAGGTACCTTGAATATTTTCCATGGATTCTTGCTCACGGTCGTTGGAACAAAAGCCATCAATTCAGCTCAGTTGCCTAAATGTTTTAAGATATTTGGCGCAAAAAACGTTTTAACTTTAGTAAAACCAGGGGGTGGGAGTTATGGGGTATCGGTTTTTACTGCAATTTTTATAGCTATTGCCCTCCTCTCTTGGTTTATTCTGAAATATACCCGGTTAGGGAGAGGAATTTATGCAATTGGTGGAGATCGAGAAGCAGCTGAGCGAGCTGGACTGAATGTTGCTCGGATTCAATTTTTTATTTATTGTTATGTAGGGATATTAGCTGGCATAGCTGGAATTCTTCATGTTTCGCTCATCCGGTATAGTAATCCCACTTATTTGGTTGGGTCTGAATTGAGTGTCATAGCACCAGTTGTTTTGGGTGGGACCAGAATAACTGGAGGGACGGGAACAATCATTGGCACAGTACTGGGGGTAGCCTTAATTACCCTCATTAATAATAGTCTCATTTTGATTGGTTTATCTTCTTTTTGGCAAGGATTTTTTACCGGTGTTATTGTTGCAATCAGCGTGAGCTTGAGTTCTTATCAGAGCCGAAAAAATGTAACGATATAAACAGAAAAAGCAATTATTGATGAGGGGGTTAACCTTGATACATCAATATATGAAGCACTCAAGAACAACTATTTTATTCTTTATGATGCTTGGTGCTTTTGTCGTCATGTCAATTTTTCTCCCTGATAAATTTTTAACCCTGAGTAATTTTCAATCGATGGCCAGCCAAATTCCTGAATTTGGATTGTTATCGATTGCTATCATGCTGGCCATGTTGACTGGCGGGATTGATTTATCAATCGTATCCATCGCAAATTTAGCCGGTGTTTGTGCTGCTCTTATCCTCACTAAATCTTCTTTTCCTCAATTAGGAGGATATGAAGAAGTATTTAAAATAATTTTGGCAATGTCGTCCGCCATTCTCATATCTTTACTCTGTGGTTTAATAAACGGACTACTCATCGCCTATATAAAAGTTACGGCTATTCTTGCTACTCTGGGTACCATGAGTATTTTTTCTGGAATAGCAATTGTTGTAACCAAGGGATATGGAATTCAGGGTTTTCCAGAAAAATTCCTTTTTATTGGGAGTGGGACGATATTTGACATACCAATGCCTTTGATTATTTTTATTTTCAGTATTGTGATCATGTCGGTCATCCTCAATCGGTTATCCTATGGTTTTAATCTCTACATGTTAGGATCAAACCCAATTGCAGCTAGTTTTAGTGGAATCAATAATCGAGGAGTTTTAATTCGAACATACGTACTCAGCGGTTTTTACTCCGGTTTAGCTTCAATTATTATGATTTCGAGAGTGAATTCAATCAGACCAGGGTATGGATCGACCTATTTACTCCAAGGCATTTTGGTGTGTGTGCTAGGGGGGGTTGACCCCAGTGGAGGGTATGGTACGATATCAGGCTTAGTCATCGGGATTATCATGCTCCAGATTCTTCAGAGTGGTTTAACATTTTATCCTTTAGCCCATTTTTCAAAAATGTTATCTGGGGAGTTATGTTGATTCTGATCATGGTGTTGAATTTCTATAACGTTAGATATTCGCAGAAATTAAGGAAACTCAGAACGGAACAATAATAATTTCGAATACAATTTTGTGAGATTTGTTAAAATTCAATAAGCATGAGCCGAGAAAGGGGTCAAAAAATGCCTGCGAAAGAAAAATTGAAACTTTCAGTCGGGATTTGGTGCATGGGAGGAGTCTCGGATCGGTTCTTACCCCAGGGGTATGAAGAGCCTCTCAGCATCCAAGAACGCATCCAGAGGGTGAAAAAAGTTCCAGAAGTTGAAGCCATTGAGTTTTTTGATGACGAATTGGAAAAGATAAAGCCTCGCGAATTGAAATCTCTGCTCGATGATCAAGGTCTAATGGTAAGTTGTATGAACCTCAATACTCACTCTCGACCTAAATGGCAGTTGGGAGCCTTAACCCACCGTGATGAAAAGCTCAGGAGAGAAGCTATTGATGCAGCAAAAAAGGTCGTTGATTTAACCGACTTATTTCAGTGCGATTCAGTTGGTCTCTGGTTAGGAGTGGATGGTTTCGATTATCCTTTTGAGGTCGATTATGGAATTGAATGGGATCTTCTGATGAAATCCCTTGAAGAAATTGCCGACTACGGTTCTCACACTAAAATTGCTCTTGAGTATAAACTCAAAGAACCACGCCAATACCTCTTGGTGGGGAATGCTTTTCGGTCTCTTTACCTCATAAAAGCCCTGAACCGGAAAAACATAGGCGTAACCGTAGATTTCGGACATGCTCTGATGGCAAAGGAGAATCCAGGAGAAGTTGTTTCAATTCTTTCCAAGGAAAATGTCCTCTATAACATTCATTTTAATGATGCCTACCGTGAATGGGATGATGATCTCATTGCCGGGAGTACGAATTTGTATGAAACACTTGAATTTTTATACTATATCGATAAATCCGGCTATCAGGGGTATCTTGGATTTGACATCTTCCCTTATCGAATTCATCCAGTTCGGGCATTGGAGCTCTGTGCCCGAAATACCTTAGACCTATATCGATTGTTAAAAGAAATAGACAAAGAATCGCTTTTTGAAGGGCAAAAAAAGATGGATGCAGCTCAAACCCACGAGGCGGTTCGAAGGGTTTTCTTTAAGTAGAAATTGGGGAACGAGGGAGATGGTTGGAGAGATAAGTTTTTTGATAACGATCTCCCTCGTTGAGGAAATATGAAAAGAGTATGCGTCCTTCCAAAGAGGCTTCATCGGTTATGTATAACATCCACTAATTTCTGGTAAATTGTTGGCGCTGCTGCGATAACATCTCCACTCAATAAATGAAATTCTCCCCCACTCGGGTCTGATACGATTGCTCCGGCTTCTCGAGCAATCACAACTCCACCCGCCAAGTCCCAGGGAGAAAGATCATATTCCCAATACCCATCTATAACACCCCGACCAACATAACAGAGTTCTAAAGCCGCACTACCAAAAAAACGTAAATCAGTGAGCCTCATAATAGTTCTTATATCTCTTTCAACCAGAGGGTGTTTTTCCCTTTTGTAAGGGAAACCAGTGACTAGGTTACTCCCTTCAAGAGAGATTGGAGTCGAAACGCTTATTTTCTCTCCATTTAAAAAAGCTCCTTCTCCTTTTTGAGCATAAAACAAATCCTTTCTTATTGGGTCATAAACGACTCCAACCAGTGGTTCATCGTTTTCCCAATATCCCAAAGAAACGGAAAAGTACGGAAACTTATGAACAAAATTAAAGGTTCCATCCAGGGGATCAACATAGAATGCTTGAGAGTATTCTTGAATCTGTGTGCTCTCCTCTTCACCAACCACTGGAATGTCGGGGAAATGACGAGATAGGATGGAAGTGATTCCTTCTTGAGATTCTCTATCGATGTTGGTGACTAAATCATAAGAGACAGATTTCTGAGAAATAGAAAAGTTTTCCTTCTCAAAATATTTTTTCAAAACACTTCCGCCAGTTAACGATGCGATAATCATGGTTTCTAAAATGCTCGCAGCCACAGATCGAAATCCTCCTGTCTAAACGTTATAGAAGTGGGATGTCTTTATCATCTATCCTGTAAACTGCCACAGGATATCAGCCTACGGCGTAAGATTGAAAAACAG
>CAYSWT010000103.1:0-7138 GCA_964434845.1 uncultured Atribacterota bacterium
AAACTTCGAAAATGGTTCCAACAAATGAATGAGATTGACCTGAAGGAAATCCTGATTAAAAAAGACAACATTCGAACAATAATAAAATCGCTGAGATGTTTTTTGGAAAAGATCGGGATCAATCTCAAAAGTGATTACCCGACCCACATATTGAGAGAGGTATCTGGTCAAGTTTCCCAGACCAGTACCTATCTCAATAACACAATCATCCTGATTGAGACAGGAAAGTTGAACAATTTTTTCTAATATATCTTTTTTAACTAAAAAATTCTGTCCCCATTTAGTCATGCAATTATAAAAACTGGTTAGGTCTTTGTCAGGGTCTACTCATTAACTGTTGTTGAGCGTTCTTCTTGAGTAGAAAGATGGTCGGGGAAAAAATAGTCACATCGGTCAACCGGTTCAGCCCGTTCTTTTTGTTCCCCTAAAAGGCATCGGTAAATTCCCACTTTTTTCTTCTCAGGATCACAATACCGACAAACCTGACAAAGACCTTCAGGATTGTACAATGTACATCCCCCCTTCAATTTTTTTTACTGTTTAACGTATAAAAATGAAATCGGTAAACCCCCTCTCTCTTCCTGCTATTTAAAACTTAAGTTATCGACCACTCGACTTTTCCTACTTCAACGTTCACCCTCTTCAAGGAAAAACCAAGTTGCCTTTCAACAATGTCATAAATATTCTTTTGAACCTCACTTGCCACTTTCCCAAAAAGACAGCTGGGATCAAGAGAGATGACCAAATTTACTTCTAAACTGCGAGAACGCATTTCAACCTTATCGGTCGCTTGAAATGTTTGTCCATTTTCCGAAATTTTTATGGCGGGCCAAATACTCTCAAAAGTATCAACCACTCCGGGAACTTGAACTGCTTCCCGAGCAATCACTTCAGTGAGGGTGGCGATACTGATCCGAATCTGCCCATCAGTATTTTCTGTTGCTGTCACCATAGCTTACCTCCATAATGATTGGAGAGAATATTTTAACCGGCTGTGAAAGGAAATGGATATCTACTTATCCTGACCCAAATATTTCTGGAGATCATCGGGCTTCAAATTTTCCAAAAATTTCCGGAAATCTTCAATTTCCTTATCATCTATTTCACCCATGGCTACTGTGGTTGAGCTGGCGACTTCCTCAGAAACGAAAATGGGCGCTCCGGTTTTCAGGGCAAGCGCAATCCCATCACTGGGACGAGAATCAACAGTATACTCTTGCTCATTCATTTTTAAATATAAAAGGGCGTAGAAAGTATTGTCAACAATGTTGGTGATGACTACTTTTTCCAGTTGAGTATTGAGTTTGGCTAAAATAGCTGAAATAAGGTCATGAGTAAGCGGACGCGGAGTATCAACTTCCTGCAATCCCAACAATATGGCTTGAGCTTCAAACAAACCAATCCAGATTGGAAGACTTCGTTTTTCTTCCTCATCAACCAATACCACAACCGCCATTGAGTTTTTCTGGTCAAACATGAGACCCTGGACTTTCATTTTCAACATTTTGAACATCCCATATATAAAATTATTCATCTTTATTATAACTCATTTTGCGTCATAACGTTCCCGGTTCGGAAAATTCCATCGACTTCAATGTCAAAATACCGAAAAATGATCACTTCAATCTTCTTTCTTGATCTGCTCATCTTCCCCAGTCGTTTACTGATTATGACTCACCGCCTTTATTCATCATATCACCAAATACATCACAGTAATTTTGAAATATCTTTTCTTTTAAATCTTCGAGAGGGATAGAAAGTAATTGAGCAAGATATTCAGCGGTGTGGATTAAAAATGAAGGTTCGTTTCTCTTTCCCCGTTTCTTTTGTGGAGCGAGGTAGGGAGAATCAGTCTCAATGAGTAATTTTTCGTATGGGATTTTACGGATGAACTCTCGTAAACGTCTGGCGTTGGGAAAGGTGATGACTCCACCCAGAGAAAAATAATAGCCCATCTGCAATGCTTGTAGAAAAGTTGATTCATCACCGGCAAAACAGTGCCAGACCACCGGTACGCTTTTTATCCGTTGACGACAAATCTCGATCAGATCGGAATCCGATGAACGGGAATGAACAATGAGAGGTAAATGGTATTGTTCGGCCAATTCAATATGAATCCGAAAAGCCTCTTTTTGATTCGCAATATGTTCTATATCCCAATAGTAGTCAAGACCGGTTTCCCCAACGGCGATGACACCAGGAAAAGAGAGAAACCCTTCTAACTCAGAGAAATCCGGGAGAGACTCCTTGATTTCTTGAGGATGCACTCCAATCGCAGCCAATAGCGAGGGATATTGAGCTGTTAGACGAAGTGTCTTCTGACATGAAGAAAGTGAGGAAGCGGCGTTGATGATTCTTAAGATTCCTGCTTCCTCAGCTCTTCGTATCACTTCTTCACGGTCAGTATCAAATTCCTGCCCATCTAAATGGGCGTGGGTATCAATCCAAAAACTCATCTGATTTTACTGCCAGGAGTTATATCTCGATCTAATGTTAAAAAACTGACGGTTCCCTGACCATCGTCGGCAGCTAACAGCATCCCTTGCGATTTAATGCCTCGGATGTTGGCTGGTTTTAAGTTGGTCAGGACGATTATTTTTTTCCCGATCATTTCTTCCGGGGAATAAAAAGGCGCCAGACCAGCCACCAGGGTTCGTTCCTCGTCACCCAGGTTGACTCGTAATACCAGCAACTTATTCGTTCCCTCAAGTCGCTCCACCGCCATAATTTCTCCAACCCGCAAATCAATTTTCTGAAAGTCTTCCAGGTTTATCTCTGGGAGAGACATGTGAACTCCTCCTTCACTATTATAAAAATACCGTGAATCGTGAGTCGTGAGTCGCAAAAAAAATCAAAAATAGCTATCATTGTGAGCCAGACAGCCTACGGCGTATAATTAAAATGTAAAAAATTTAAAGATACACAACAATCATCCTTTTCCGGACCTCTCCCTTTGGATAAAGGGATTCGATCTTCACCTCTTTTAATTTTTTTCCTTTTTTTAACCTTACACTTTTTACTTTTTACCTTTTACATTTCACTGTCTTTGTTACTTTTTACTGTCTTGAGAGGATATTTTATATGATTCTCGGGAAAAGAGGTACGGGTGTGGTTGGCTCAAAACAATCCGGAGACTGCTGCCAAATGGCGTCTTCTCCCAAACGGACTGATGGCAACGGATAGGGAATCCCTAACTGGTCCCAAAGACGGAGAGCGGTTGAGGGTATAAAAGGATAGACCATCAGCGCCAGAATGCGTGAACTATCCAACAAGCGATACATGACCTGGTTCAGTTCACCCCTTTTTTCCGGATCTTTATTCAATGTCCAGGGTGCTTTTTGATCGATGTACCGATTGCAGTAATGGACCAGCTTCCAGATATGTTCCAAAACCTGAGCAAAAGCAAATTTATCCATATAGAAAGTAATACTGGATAAAATGTCTCTCACCAAAGCATCCCACTCCGCCTCATGATAATCAGCTGGTTTTGGAACCTTTCCATTAAAGTATTTCCAGACCATGTTGAGTGATCGATGGATTAGATTTCCAAAATTATCAGCCAAATCGGAATTGGTTCGTTCCACTAAGGATTTTTCCGAAAAATCACCATCGAGTCCAAAACTCACTTCCCGCATAATAAAATAGCGAAAACGATCTAATCCGTAACGTTCGATCATCAGGTTGGGATCAACGACGTTCCCACGGGATTTCGACATTTTTTCCCCATCGACCGTCCACCACCCATGAGCAAATATTCTTTGCGGTAGAGGTAAATGAGCGGCTAACAACATCCCAGGCCAGAGAACCGAGTGAAAGCGAAGAATATCCTTCCCCACCAGATGGTACACATGCGGCCAAAAGATTTCGAATTTCTCGGTATTTTTTCCATACTCAGCAACGGTTAAATAATTAATCAGGGCATCAAACCAGACATAGAGGGAATGCTTTTCATCGCCCGGAACCGGGATTCCCCAGTTTAAACCAAGCCGAGAGATACTTTGATCCTTGAGACCACTTTTAATAAAACTGACAATTTCATTATATCGGGATTCCGGCATGACAAAATTGGGATGGGACTCAAAATAATCCAAAAGAGGCTTTTCATAATGCGAGAGGGCGAAGAAATAACTCTCTTCACGTACTTTTTCCAAGGGACGACCGCAGTCTGGACAGACCAGACGATCATCAAGCTGGTTTTCCGGCCAGTAGGTTTCACACGGCACACAATACCAACCCTCATACTCTCCCTTATAGATATCACCTTTCTGTTGAAGATTAAGAAAAAAACTTTTAACGGTCTCAATGTGTCGGGGATCAGTAGTTCGCACAAAATCATTATTGGAGATCTCCATTTTCTTCCAGAGGTCTTGGAAACGAAGCACGACCCGATCCACCAGTTCCCGAGGGGTTATGCTTTGAGCAGCTGAGGCTTCCTCAATTTTTTGTCCGTGTTCATCGGTACCGGTTGCGAAAAGGACTTTCTTCCCCAACAGGCGATGATACCTGGCAAGAATATCGGCGGCACAGGTGGTATAAGCGTGTCCTATATGTGGAACATCATTTACATAATAGATTGGCGTCGTTATATAAAAACTCTCGTTACTCATAGTCTCCCTCCGCACCGACCTATTTCTATCCTGGAAACTACCCAGGATCTCAGCCTACGGCGTAAGATTAAAATATGAAAGAACCAAATATTACGCTTGGGAAAATCATCCAAGCGTGAGTCGTGGCAATCTCATCAGTTACTCTTTTTCAACTCAACAACTCAACCTCTCAACACCTCAACATTTTGGTATTTCCATTTTCATATGGTGCCTCAACGTGGCATGAGGGTCTATCCTGAAAATATCGTTGATTTGTTGAACTGTTGATTTGATAAAGGCAATTCAAAGCTGTCACTACCTTTACCGGATAGACCACCATGCTGCTACGCAGCACCATGTGACAATTAAAACTTCGACGCAATAGATTTTTATTTTTATGGCGAGTATCATCATCCGTCTTCCCGAATGTCCCCACACCGTCATTCCTGAATGCATTAATCAGGAATCTATGGTTTTTAATTTCTTTTAGACCCCTGATAGAAACATTCAGGGGTGACGAAGTGACGAGAAGATTGTTTAAGAAACAATCGAATCCCTTTATCCAAAGGGTGAGGTTTTAGAAATGATATCATTTTTTTTACTTGCCACTCGTCAGTCGTTATTGTGTTTCCAGGATGTTAGATGGGGATGAAATTTTCATTTCCACAATTCCACACTTCCACAATTCCCCAATTCCACGTTTTTACTCGACTCACTGCTTTTACCGGATAGAAATTATGTTGAATGCAGTATATCCAAACCCCCTTTCTTTTTCAACTCAATATCATTCTTTTGGTTTTCATCGTCATTGTCGCTACCATCAACATGGTGGCCTATTCTTGATTAAACCCTATTTCTTGATTAGAATGTATACGTTTTGTTCACACCAGAAGAGCATTTTACTTTTATCATTAACAGCCACCAATTGGGAGGATTTGAATGAAAACTGGGTACATCACCGACTTCACTACCGGAAGTATCCCTAAACACCTGATTGCTTTTTCAGTCCCGATGCTGGTTGGAAATATTCTTCAAACTCTCTACAGCACCGTCGATAGCATCTGGGTAGGTCGATTCCTGGGGCCACAAGCCTTAGGAGCAATCTCAGTCAGCTTCCCAGTGATTTTCACACTGATCGCCTTTGTCTTAGGATTGGGCATGGCGGTCAATATCATGGTCGCCCAGTATATGGGTGCAAAAAAAAATGTCGAACTTAAACAAACTATTGGCAACTCCTTCACTCTCTTCTTAGGAATGGGGGTCATTCTCACTTTTGTAGGGACTTTCTTTCATCAAAACCTATTAAAGCTCATCCAAACCCCAGAAACCATTTTTCCCCTGGCATCATCGTACCTTTATATCTATTTTTGGGGACTGATTTTTATTTTCTTTTATAATATCATTGGAGGGATATTACGCGGCTTGGGAGATTCCAAAACTCCTCTTTTCCTTTTGATTTATTCCACCATCATCAACGTTATTCTTGATCCCTTCCTCATTATTGGGATTCCACCCTTCCCCAAAATGGGAGTAGCCGGCGCGGCGTTAGCCACGGTTATCGCTGAGGGATTTTCCAGTATACTCGGGGTTTACTATGTTTATCGGATGAATATGTTCCATTTCACCCGTGATTATCTTTCCCCGAAACTGCAATTGATGAAAGTCATGCTCAAAATTGGTCTACCGGCCGGCATCCAACAAACCGTGGTATCACTTGGTTTCATGGTGATGATTGCCTTTGTGAATGGCTTTGGAGACAAAGTGGTTGCAGCCTATGGGGCTGCTGGAAGAATTGATAGTTTTTCCTTTCTCCCAGCCATGACTTTCAGTGTTGCCATTTCTTCCTTAGCTGGGCAAAATTTAGGGGCAAAGAATTTTCCCCGAGCAGCCGAAGTGGCAAAATGGGGAGCGATTGTTTCAGCTCTCTTCGCTATTCCTATTTCTCTTTTCGCGTATATCTTTGCGCACTCGTTGATGAAAATTTTTACCAATGATTCCGAAGTCATTGCCATCGGAGTTTCCTATCTTCGTATTATATCCTTCTCCTATACCCCCTATTCGGTGATGTTTGCCTACAACGGCTTCTTACGAGGAGCCGGTGATACCATGCAAACCATGATCAATACCATATTCACCCTTTGGGTTATTCGTATTCCGGTAGCCAAAATTCTTTCGACGAACCTGCATTTAGGAATTAACGGAGTTTGGATAGGGTTTGCCATCGGACCAGTTGCCGGTTTCTTAGTCGCTTATGGATATTATCTAACCGGAAAATGGAAGAACAAAATTATTGTCAATTCAGTGATGAGTGACGAAACATTCAGATCCGGCCAAAATCCGGACACCAGCAGATGATGAAAATACTTATTGGAAAGATGTTGAGGTGTTGAGGGGTTGAGTCGTTGAGTCGTTGAGTCGTTGAGTTGGAAAAGATAAAAAGATGAGATCCTCACGCCATACTCTTGGATTCTTTCTCCAAGTGTATGCATCTTGTTTTGAATTTTTTCATCTTACGCCTTAGGCTGCCATCCTAACAGTTTACAGGATAAGTG
>CAYSWT010000104.1:0-6952 GCA_964434845.1 uncultured Atribacterota bacterium
CATTCAGGGGTGACGAAGTGACGAGAAGATTGTTTACGAACCAATCGTATCCCTTTATCCAAAGGGAAAGGTTGGAGAAGAGCGGTGATTGAGCATCTTTAAACTTTTTACATTTTACCTTTCACTGCGTTTATAGGATAGGGGGTATAAAGCATGAAATTGTACGAAATGACCGGTAGAGATTTTACTCATGTCATCCAAAATCGGTGGCCACTTTTTGTACCTGCGGGAACGATCGAATACCATGGAGAACACCTGCCGCTGGGGGTTGATACCTTTGCTGTCATCAAAGCTTTGGATGAAGTTGAGAAACAAATCGATTGTGTGGTAGCGCCTTCCATCTGGTATGGCCCCTCGAGCTTTGCCGTTGCCGGCCCGGAGAAGGGAACCATTGATGTAGACAATGATCACTTTGAAAAGCATGTTTCAGATGTCCTCCGGGCTTTTTTGGAGAACGGTTTTCGAAAAATTATCGTGGTCATCCACCACCAGTTCGAAATGGGGCAATTGATGCCGGAAGCACTAGCCTTCAAGAAAGCAGCTGCATCGCTTATCTTCGAATTATTAGATAAAGAGCAGGGCCGGGGCTGGTGGGGTTCAGAAAAAATGGAGGATTATTACGACAAACTCCAGACCAGCGACAATCCTTTCAATTGGATCCAGGTGGTTCCGCTGATGAGCCCGGAGATTCAACAGAAGATGGGCTATGACCACGCCGGGAAATTAGAAACCTCACTCATGATGGCTTCCTACCCCGAAACAGTTAAAATGCAGTATTTGAATCCAGAATTTCCCTGGTTTACCCGGGAGGCGGTTCATGCTTCCCGAGAATGGGGTGAAAAAACTTTTGAGATGATCGTCGAGTATCTCATTCAGTTGATAAAATAGTAATACTCAATATTATTTGAGTCAGGTAAATCTATGGCTTAAAAAATGTATAAAACATGATCTTTGAATACAATTCAAATGAGGTGGAAAATTTATTATGAATTCAGGAATCATTAATCTTCAGAAAAATTTTTTCCAGGAAAAAGAGAAACTATTTCTTGATTTCAATGGATTGAAGGCGTCTCTTTTCATTTATCCATCTGGAGTCGAATCGGTGAAGCTGGAGAATGAACGGGGATCGATCATCGTCCTTCCCTATCAGGGACAACAGGTTTGGGATGCTCAGTTTGACGGACGACGGCTTACCATGAAAACGATGTTTCCCTATCCGAAAAAAACTCAACAGTACCTTCATACTTACGGGGCTTTTGTGATCTATTGTGGGGCGTTGCGCATGGGTAATCCCGGTCCAGAAGATTCTCATCCCTTGCATGGCGAACTCCCCAATGCCGAATATGAGGATGCGGCAGTGATCTATGGAGAAGACGAAGGAGGGGAATATATCGGCCTCACCGGGCGCTATATATACACCGAAGCATTTGCCTCCTGTTATCACGCCATCCCGGTCGTGAAGCTCTACCGCAATTCCACGGTGCTCTATCTGGCTATGACCATTCAAAACCAATCGGCTTATCCCATGGAGCTCATGTTTATGTATCATATCAATTTCCGTCCGGTAGACAACGGGCGGATTGTTCAGTCTTTCCGGTGGAGTCCTGAGACCATGGAAGTAAGGACATCAATACCGAAACATGTCAAAGTTTCCCAGGAATTTTTAAACATGCTTGAAGAGGTGAAACGTGATCCTAAAACCACTGAAGTTATAAAACCGGGAGTGGTCTACCGACCGGAGCTGGTTATGTTTCTAACTTCACCGATCAGTGATACTCAAGGCTGGTCACATAATTTACAGGTTCATCTTGACGGTTCAGCGGACTACGTCGCCTATCGTCCTCGAGAACTTGATCACGTCACCCGCTGGATGGTTCGCACTCTGGACAAAGAAGCGCTTGGTCTCATCCTACCAGCCACCTGTGACCCCGAAGGGTATACCGCCGAAAAGAAAAAGGGGAACATCAAGGAAATTCCCGCCCAGAGTTCGGCGGTGTTTCATGCGCGAGCTGGGTTACTCGATCGGGCTCAAGCCGCAAAGATGGAGAAAACAATCAACGATCTTGTTCATTGATATGAATGTCTCCCCACGAATCACCTCTCATTCTATTTTCATGATAAACCGCAATACTGCTCGCAGCACAATGTGAGTAGTGAAAACTAAAGTAACGACATGCCATGGCATGTCGTTATCGTCGTTTGTGGAAAGGATTCATTTTTATCCTCTATTGGTGCCAGGGTTTTTGCCTGGCATTGAGATCTATGGTGATACCATAATCATATCCAATGAAAACCGAGAATCACAAGACTCATATTGATCAATATCATTGCTGAGTGAACAGGATTTTTCGCAAAGAAGATCGATAACCGAATAATTATCATCGTAATTATCATCGAAAATTATTAAACATTCGGAACAAGCGGGACATAATAAGAGGGATTCAATATTTAAAACAAAAACTACCTCTCCACATAAAGAGCAATTTACCAGTCGACCATCCCCGACATTTTCTTCACCTCGATATGATTATTATGTATATTAATATAGTGATATTTTAAAATAAAAAATGAAATTGTCAAGACATCGCTACAAATTGCTAAATTTAGTGACTATTCAAGTTTAAATCTCATTGATGGTTGGGGGTTGATTTCCAAAATGTATAAACTGATACAAATAGTATCAATTCTGAATATACTATTGAGAAAATGCAGTGAAATGTAATATGGAAAAAGTAAAAATTTTAAAGATACTCGATCATCACCCTATCCAGACCTCTCCCTTTGGATAAAGGGAGAGGTCTGGTGAATGGAATTATTGATTATCCTGAATAAAATGAGTTTTCATTGTTTGCTGGTTACTCGTTACTGATCACTCGTCACTGTATTTCCCGGATAGGATAGAACATCATGCTGCATGGCAGCACCATCTGAAAAATGGAACCTCATTCTATTTTTACATATCGGAACACCTTGGTATAGAGCTGGCCAGGAAATTCCTGAAGGCTGTTTGTTGTGATATAATTTGCACAAAATACCCTATAATGGATATCTATTTTTATGGGGAAGGTATTGCGGTTTTTCAAGCGATGAAAATAAAATTACATCTTTACTGGGATTGGTTTTTTCTTACGGGTTGTATTTTCTTTTTGACTATTCTGTGGGTACGGTTTGGATCCCTACAGGAGTCTATTTCTCTGGTGGGGTTAGAACTGACCCTTTTCTGGTTCGTCCTCTTTCTCATTTTCTACTTCGCCTTCCGCAAAGGACAGAACATTTTTCTTTTCTGGGGAAAACAACTCTTTTTGCTTGGTGTTCTGGGTTTTTCCCTTGGTCTTTTTTGGAAGAACAGAATTTTCTCAATTGGTGGAGTTTCTCTCCCATTTTTTCTGCTCAGCGGAGGAGCCATTCTTGTTGTTCTTGGAACTTTAGACGTTTTTCGTGAAAGGGAGGAAATGCTCCAAAAGTTAGAAAAGCAGAAGTTTCTCCTTGATTTTCTCTTAGAGTACATCCCCGACCACATTTATTTTAAGGACAAGGAAAGCCGCTTCATTGAAGGGAGTCGCGCTTTAGCCCGGCATTTTAGCTTTCAACGGGTGGAGGACCTCCTTGGAAAAACCGATTTTGACATATTTTCTGAGACTCATTCAAAAAAAACCTGGGAGGATGAGCGGCGAATCATTGAGACCGGCGAACCGATGGTAGCTGTCGAAGAAATGGAAACCTGGCCGGATGGAAAGGTAACCTGGGTTTCCACCACCAAAATTCCTCTTCGGGATAAAGGTGGAAACATCGTCGGTATTTTGGGAATTTCCCGCAACATCACTGACCTCAAACTCAAAGAACTTCAGATCGAAGAAAGCGAGCGCTTTCTTTCTGATCTTTTTGAAAGCATCCAAGACGGTATTTCGATTCTGAATTCAGAATTGACCATCCAACGAGTAAACCCCTTTATGGAGCGATACTTCGCTCACAAAATGCCTCTGGTAGGGAAAAAATGCTATGAAGTATACCACGATCGAACAACTCCGTGTGAAATGTGTTCTTCCCAAGAAGCACTCAGAACCGGGGAGAAGAAGATGCAGTTCCTACCTAACCAAGTGAAGGGGGAGATCGTGGGCTGGTCTGAGGTAACTGCTCATCCTTTTCGAGACCGGGAGGGGAAAATTCTCGGCATCATAGAATACGTAAAGGATGTCACCGACCGATTGAAAGCCGAGGAAGCCCTGCGTGAGAGTGAGCGCCTTTTTCGCACTTTGGCGGAGACTCTCCCTCTGGCGATCGTCATTTACCAAGATAACCGCTATATTTACTTCAACCCCTATACTGAAGTGCTCACCGGTTATAGCCATGAGGAGCTCGCTTCCATGTCTATCTTTCAATTTTTTCATCCTGACTCGGTTCCAACAGTAAAAAAGCGCGCAGAATCCCGCCAAAAAGGACTGGATGCTGAAAGCCATTACGAGGCGAAAATCATCACCAAAGATGGAAAGGAGAAGTGGGCACTCATCTGTTCCTCCACCATCCTCTATCAGGGGAAAAATTTGGGGCTGGCTTCTTTAATTGACATTACCGATCGTAAGAAAGAAGAAGCAAAAATAAAACACCTTAATATGGTGCTCCGGGGGATACGGGAAGTGAATCAGCTCCTGGCGAAAGAAAAAGACAAGGAGGTATTTTTAAAGCGTGTCGTGGAAATCCTCGGAAAAGAGGGAGGATATCCTGCCTCTTTTCTCTATCTTTTTACCCGAGAAAATGAACCACCTTTTGCAACATGGTGGGGCTTTGAAAAAGAGAAGGAGTTATCACCACTTTTTGACTTTTTGGAAAGCGAGGAGGGGAGAAGGAGGCTTTTTGAACTGTTTCGTCAAAAAAAGATTTGGATTTGGAGTGAGGTGAGGGAAACGTTTCCATACCTTTCTCTTCATCAAGATCAAGAAGGATTTCTCACTCAGCTCTATTTTGATGAGGAATCCTTTGGAGTCTTTTTTGTTGTCCTTCCTCGAGAGTTTTCCTATATCAGCGAGGAGCGGGAGCTCTTTTTTGAGCTCTCCGATGATCTGGCTTTCTTCATGCATAATCTTGAAATGGAAAAAATCCAAAAAGCCGCCCGTCAAGCTTTGGAGGAAAGTGAGAATAAATTCCGTACCCTCACTGAATCCCTTCCGGCTGGCATCGGTATCTATCAGAACAGACAATGGGTATTCTGGAACCCTTTCATTGAGAAACTGACCGGATGGACACCTGGAGAACTGCTTCACCAATCAATTGATAAGCACATCCACCCCAAATTTTTAGAGAGCGTGCGCAATAAGGCTACAAAAAGAAAGAGGGGAGAGCCGGTGCTTCACACTTTCGAGTTCCCCATTCTCACTAAAGACAGAAAAACCAAGTGGCTTTTTGCCCAGGCAGAAAGCATCGACTATCATCAGGGGGAGAGAGCCATTCTTGTGATCATTTTTGATATCACAGAGCGGAAAGAATCCGAAGAGCGGTTTCGCTATCTCACCTTTCATGATACGCTCACCGGGCTCAACAACCGAGCTTTTTTTGAGATGGAGGCAGAGAAATTAGACCGTCCTGAGAATCTCCCACTGAGCATCCTCATGGGGGACCTGAACGGGTTGAAGCTGGTAAATGACACTTATGGACACCATGCGGGAGATGAGCTCCTACGACGTGTGGCAGAAATCATCAAGAGAGAATGTTCCGAGACCGATATTGTTGCCCGTTATGGCGGGGATGAGTTCGTGGTGCTTTCTCCCCGTACCACTCACCAGGAAGCGCAGGAGTTGGCAGAAAAAATCACTGAGAGCATGGAGCAGGAATCTTTACGGGGATTGCCTTTGAGTATGGCACTTGGGTATGGCACAAAAAAAGACCCTGCGGAGAACTTTTTGGATATTCTGCGGATTGCTGAAAATTGGATGTACCAGAGAAAGCTGAATGAGAATTTGAGCTTTCGAAGCCAGGTTATGCAGGCTCTCTTAACATCTCTTTGTGAAGTCAACCATGAGACTGAGGCACATTCCCAAAGAATTGAATATTATGCTCGTCAGGTGGGGAAAGCTCTGGGGATTTCTGAATGGGAGCTCGAACAACTGTCCTTGCTGGCGCAATTCCACGACATCGGCAAAATCGCCATCCCCCAGCCTATTCTTACTAAACCCGGTCCTCTTTTTGAAGAGGAATGGAAGGTGGTTAAAAGACACCCCGAAGTCGGCTTTCGTATCACCCAATCTATCTTTGAACTCTCCTCTATTTCCCGGCTTATCCTCTGCCACCACGAACGCTTTGATGGTTCTGGATATCCTCGGGGGTTGAAAGGTGAGGAGATACCCTTCCTTTCCCGGATCCTCGCCGTCTGCGACGCATTCGATTCTATGGTCTCAGTTCGACCCTATCGAAGACCTTTCTCCCGAGAAGAAGCGAAAGCGGAAATCATGCGTCAGGCAGGGAGACAATTTGACCCTCGGGTGGTGGAAGTTTTCCTTGAGATGATAGACCACTCGAAAAACGGAGAATAGCCATGAAATTTTCTCTCAAATTATTTATCCTCATGATGGGGATGATAAGCGGAATCATTTTGGTTCTCCGGTGAAAATTCAAACCGGTGAAACGATTGGAGTGGTAGTGTCACGTATACCCTTGAGTAAAATCTTTGAACTGATGCAGTATGCTTCTGGACATCATCAAAATGAAGGGGAGCTCTCGATTTGTCTTCATTACCAGAAAGGTCGTTTATTCTACTCAAGTTCAGACTTTATCGTTTTTCGATTGGATAGTTACGTTAACATTGAACAATTTGCAAAATAGTAGGGAGAGGGGAAGGGGTGGAGCCCATTAGATTAGTATAGTATATTTCAATGGCGATTTGGAGGCAATCACATAAAAATAAAATCAAAATTTTAGATGATTCAATTCGACACCTTGACAACTGTTTTCATAAAGTTAT
>CAYSWT010000105.1:0-6928 GCA_964434845.1 uncultured Atribacterota bacterium
TCAAATCCCCCCTGACCCCCCTTTTCTAAAGTGGGGGAAAGGATTTCCATCTTCATATGGTGCCGTAATACAGCATGACGGTCTATCCTGGAAATTCACTTTTGGGTTTGATAAATCAAACCCCTACAAATACCATTCTAATTGTAGGGACGCAAATTTATTGCACCCGGTATCTGAATTTAATGGTAGCAACATCCCATGGCATGTTGTTCCTGAAATTCGGGGGAAATGATCCATTTTCATTTTTCACGTGATGCTATCACGCAGTATGGCTACCTATTATTATTTCAGAGAACAAACGGGATCGCAACCTCAGCCGAGTTGGGAGTTAGGTTTCATCTTGGCTTTTATATCGACCAATTGGCTTGACAAAGGGCGAAATGGATGAATATAATACAAATAGTTCGTTCTCGAACCGAACGAATATGATGATGAAGACTCTTACCAGCTCGCGAATCAACGATATTCATAAAAAAATGGTTTTCCGGTACATCTGGGGGAAGGAGAGAGTATCACGAACCCAGATCCGTGAATACTTTGGATTCAGCAAGTCCACTGTGTCTGGTATCATCCATGATCTGATCGATCAGGAATTGATAGTGGAAAGTGGGCAGGAGAATTCTCCTTTGGGGAGAAAGCCGGAATTACTCGCGGTGAATTCCTCAGGACCGATAATAGTCAGTGTCCTCCTCAAAGACCTGGGTGATGTGGAAGTGGCTCTCATCGACCTGGGAAGCACCATTCTTATCCGGGAATCGTTCCGATTGTTCAAAAAAGATCCCCCGCAGTATGCCATCGATGAAATGGGTGTTTTCATCCAAAATATCATCGCCCGGTTTCCCCGGCAGCTTTGTCTGGGGATCGGTCTGGGGGTTCCGGGTATCGTCGATCATCAGCATGGGGTGATCGAGTATTCGGCACACTTTGGTTGGAAAGCTGTGCCCATCGGTCCGATGCTCAAGGCGAATTTTTTCCCTGAATTACCTATTGTAATCGACAACCGCACCACGGCGGCAACGCTGGGGGAAATGTGGTTTGGAAAAGGGAAGAAGATCCAAAATCTTATCTGTATCAATGTTGGCGAAGCACTCGGTGCCGGTATTGTTATTGAAGGGAAAATTTATCGGGGCATGATGGACGGGGTGGGAGAAATCGGGCATATTCAACTCATCGACAATGGCACTCTATGTTTTTGCGGAAAAATGGGATGTATCGAGTCAATGGTTTCTCTCCCGGCTCTGATGAAAAAAATCGGTAAAAACTACACCAGTGAAGGAGCGGCAGTCCAGGTATTGCGAGAAGAGATGACGAACCAGTCAGTGAGGAACCTGCTTGGTGATGCCTTCTCGGTTTTGGGGGAGATCACCGCCATTCTGACCAATATCTTAGCCCCGGAAAAAATTATCTTAACCGGTGCTTTGACCCGGATTGATCCTCAAAGGTTATTGCAGACAATCAGACTAAAAATAATGGAAAAAGCCCTCGAGCCCTTGGCTCGAAAAATAGACCTTGATTTGAGTTCGATTCACCAGGAGAAAGAAGTGTTGTGGGGGGCATCGCTGGTGATGGAAAATCTTTTTGGAATACAAAATATTCATTGAGGGAGGGTTCAATGTGGAAAAAATAGGGATGGGCGTTATCGGTGCCGGCATCTGGGGGGAATCCCATGCCTGGATCTACTCAACCGAACCATTTACCGAGCTGATCGCGGTGTGTGATGTGATCGAAGCCAAAGCCAAACAATTGGCGGAGAAATATCATGCCCGGCGATGGTATACTGATGTTGAGAAAATGATGAAGGACCCGGAGATTCAGGCGGTTGGAATTGCCACCCCAGATTTCGCCCATCGTGATCCATTTATCGCCGCCTGCCAGGCCGGGAAAAGTATACTCCTCGAAAAACCGCTTGCGACCAATGAAAACGACCTCAAAGCCATGCGGGTGGCCTATCGAGAATCGGGAGTACGGGTTATGGTCGATTTTCACGCCCGTTGGAACCCACCATTGGTAGTGGCTAAAAAGAATATCGACCAGGGGACGATCGGCGACATTATCTCCATGTACTATCGTCTCAATGATACCATTTACGTCCCAACTCAAATGCTTTCCTGGGCTGCCAAATCCTCGATTCTCTGGTTTTTAGGCAGCCACACTGTTGATACCCTGCGCTTTCTGTCTGGTCAGGAAGTGAAACGGGTCTATTCGGTTTCCCGTTCTGAAGTATTGATGAAACAGGGGATCAATGTTCCGGATATTTATCAGAGTGTTCTGGAATTTGAAAACGGAATCATCGCCACCATTGAGAACAACTGGATCATCCCCAACAGCCATCCTAATTGGAATGATATCAAGTTAAATATTTTGGGAAGCAAAGGGATGTTCAACATGGACCTCACGAATAACCAGGCTATCGAGCGCTATTTGGAAAATAAGAGCGACCATCCCGATATTTTAGTCATGCCCACCATCCATGGGAAACCCATGGGATTTGCTCACGAGAGCATTCGGGATTTCATCCTTCGGCTGCGGACCGGGACCGACTTTATCGTCGGATTCGAAGATGGCGACCGGGTGAGCGCCGTGATCCTGGCGATTATGGAATCAGCTCGTACCCGAATGCCGGTTGAAGTCAGGTATGATGAGAAAAACAGTAAACAGTAAGTAGTGAAAAGTGAACAAATTGAGATGAAGGAGGTGAGATACCAAGTTATAAAATAAGCAGGATGAGTTTTATCAATATAATATAAAAAGGAAAAGGGGGAAGTTGTATGCGTAAACTCATGTTATTGTTAATCGTTCTTGTGGTGTTGGCAACGGTGAGTTTTGCCTATGCCGAGGTGCCAGCGGATGTGGCGACCTGGGCGAATATGATCAAAGGGAAATATGATGGCACCACTATAACCTGTGCGTTTGTACCTCATCCGACCACCGATGCCATGCAGGCCATGGTGGATGAATTCACCCAGCTCACCGGCATTAAAGTGAGATGGGACATCATTGAGGAAGGATTGCTCCGTCAGAAATTGCTTTTGGAGCACGAAGCCAAGACCGGAGTGTATGATGTTCTCCTGATTGACGCCTTTAACATGGCTGAATATGCACCCAGTGGAGTGGCGCTCGATCTGAAACCGCTGCTCGACAATAAAGAACTTACTCCGGAATGGTTTGATTACCAGGACATTCTTCCCGCTTACCGGGATGGGATCGGAACCTTCAATGGTGTGATCAGCGGAATACCAGTGGCCGGGGAAACCCGTTATGTGGGTTATCGGACTGATCTCTTTGAGAAGTACGGTCAGAAACCGCCTGAGACCATGGATGATTTCCTGGCTCTGGCCAAATTCTTCAACGGCAAAGAACCGAATCTCTACGGCGTTGCCATGCGTGCTCAGAAGGGGATTCATTTTGCCTCCGGTTGGCTGACAGTTATGTATCAACTGGGTGGCCAGGTGCTCGATCAGAAAACCTGGAAAGTATTGGTCAATGATCCCAAGACGGTTGCTTCTCTCGAATACTATATTGATCTTCTGAAGCAAGGACCACCGGATATCGCGGTTTACACCCACGAAGAAGCGGTGTCCGCTTTTACTTCAGGCCGAACAGCAATGTGGCATGATTCCACCGCTCTTACTCCCTGGATTCTCGATCCAACCAAATCGTCCATTACTGATAAGGTTGGGTTTGTGCCTCCTCCCAAAGGACCAGCCGGTGCCTATGGTGTTTTAGCCGGTTGGAATGTCGGAATATCGAGCGATATTGATGCCAAGCGGCGGGAAGCGGCTTGGGCATTCATCGTCTGGATGACCAGCAAATACAAATCCATAGAGTATGTAAAGCTGGGTGGGACCCCGGTTAGAGAATCGGTTTATAAGGACGAAGAACTGGTGAAAGCCAACTGGACCTTCCCGATCCAGCTCGAATCGCTGGGGCGGGCTGCCAACTTGGTGAAAGATGGCATGATGTGGCTGCCTCCGCATCCTAAACTGATGAAGATTCTGGAAGTGGTTGGATCCTACGGTTCCGATGTATTGGCTGGTCAGATATCAGCCAAAGATGCTCTGGATAAAGCCCAGGTTGATTGCGAAAAGATCATGGCTGAGTAGGAAATAGTTTCGGGGAGGGACTTTCCCTCCCCGAACCGGAGTATGCCCGATGAAAAAGAGGAAAGAACACTACTGGTATATTGCGCCATCGCTTATTACTTTAGTGGTCATCGTCATATTTCCCACTCTATTTCTCTGGTATGTGAGCTTCACCAATTACGATTTGACCATGGGGTGGGAACAGCGAAAACTGGTCGGAATCAGAAATTTTCAATATCTGGCTTTCGAAGATAAGGATTTTTGGCATTCGGTAAAAATCAGCTTGTGGTTTATGGTTTTTACCGTGGCGTTGGAATTTATTCTGGGTCTGGCGATTGCCCTGCTTTTCAACCGACGCATCCGGGGGAAACGACTTTGGATGTCATTTTTGATTGTACCGATGGTGATTACTCCCACCATCATTTCTCTTATATGGAAGCTTATGCTGAACACCGAATATGGGGTATTGAATTACCTGCTTTCATTACTGTCTCTTCCGAAAATCAACTGGCTTGGTTATGAGAATGCGCTCTGGTCGGTGATGATGGTCGATATATGGGAATGGACTCCATTTGTAACGCTCATTCTCTATGCCGGGCTCCAGTCGCTTCCCCAGGAGCCCTATGAAGCCGTTATTGTTGATGGGGCATCACCAACCCAGGTTTTTTACTATTTGACCTTGCCTCTTTTAAAACCAATGATCATGATTGCTTTGCTCCTTCGTTCAATCGATTCACTCAAGATCTTTGATGTAGTCTATGGGCTGACCCAGGGAGGTCCAGGGAACGCCACCGAACTGATGAGCATGCACATTTATCGGATTGGTTTCCGACATACCAACTGGATTGGACGGGCTTCAGCCAACGCTATTGTTTTGCTGGTGATCATTACCATTTTAACCACAGTCTTACTCCGTATCATGAGAAGAGGGACCAAGGAGGGGTACTGAGTGGCTACTTTTCCGAACTATGTCAGACGACGAAAAATAAAAGGGTTGATTCTCGATATTTTAATTGCGGTGGTGGTTATTGGTTGTATTTTTCCCTTTGTCTGGATGATCATGACCTCGATTAAAACCCGGGTACAAACCATCGACCCCTCAGTCTGGTTCTTTCATCCCACTCTGGAAAATTACCGGGCTATTTTTCAAAAAAGGGATATGTTCATGTATATTAACAACAGTCTGATGGTGGTGGCTCTGACCACGCTTGCCTCAGTCGTTCTTGGTACCTTTGCCGCCTACGGTTTGGCTCGTTTTCAATTCAATCGCAAAGAAGATGTCGCCTATTGGATTCTCTCTCTGCGTATGCTTCCACCCATAGCAGTCGTCATTCCCTTTTTCTTGCTCGGACGTTTCATTGGATTGCTTGATACCCATATTCTCCTCGTCATTGTTTATATGAGTTTTAATATTCCCTTCACCATCTGGATGATGCGTGGTTTCATCGAAGATATTCCCCGTGAGCTCGAAGAAGCCGCCTGGGTTGATGGGTGTTCTCGCTTCCAGGCGATCCGTCGCATTATATTCCCTCTTATTGCTCCCGGGGTTGCTGCCACAGCAATTTTTTGTGTGATCCAGTCCTGGAATGAATTTTCTTTAGCTTTTTTTCTCACCAGCTTCAACGCTCGCACCGTTCCCACCACGGTCACCTTCTTTCTTTCCGTCCTGGGTGTCATCTGGGGTGAAATGGCTTCGGTCGGAGTGGTCGCCACAATTCCCGTCCTCATCTTCGCCCTCATCGTCCAGAAATACTTAGTGCGCGGTCTCACCTTCGGCGCGATTAAGAGCTGAGAGTATTGCTCTGCAATGTTGAGTTGTTGAGAGGTTGAATTGGTGACTTTTCGCTCAACCGTTTATAAAAATGGAATTCTTACGTCGTTCGGCAAAAAGCAAGCGCACCCTACATAATAATGGGAGAGGGAATTGTTCTCTCTCCTTCTTGAAAGTCGTTACGGCAGGGAATACAATAAAATATGAAATTATTATTGAGGAGAAAATACCATGAAAACCACAAGGATGATTGCATTTGCGGGATTGGCGGTGGCGCTGGTGGCAGTGACGACCATGTTGATACAGATTCCGGTACCGCAGACCAAGGGGTATATTAATCTGGGCGATGCGGTAATTCTGGTGTTTGCCATGCTTTTTGGTTGGAAGATCGGATGCATTGGAGGTGGCATTGGCTCGGCATTGGCGGATTTACTGACCGGATATGGACATTGGGCGCCGTTTACACTCATCATAAAGGGATTGGAAGGTCTGATTGTCGGCATATTTGCTTCCCGGGAAATGAAAACAACCGCACGGATAGCAA
Source organism: uncultured Atribacterota bacterium (assembly GCA_964434845.1). Taxonomy (GTDB): domain Bacteria; phylum Atribacterota; class Atribacteria; order Atribacterales; family Atribacteraceae; genus CAYSWT01. The sequence goes on from CAYSWT010000105.1 coordinate 6,398, forward strand.
TTTTAATCCTGGCGGTGGGTGAAATGATCGCCGGCTATTTTTTGGTAGAAACCGTTCTGTATGGTGCTGGAGCGGCTTTGGTGGAAGTTCCAGGGAATTTGATTCAGGGAGGTAGCTCGGTGGTCATCTCGCTGCTTCTCTTTTATGCCATCAAACGTGTTGAAAGAACATTTTTTAAAACCGCCTAAGTGAATAAAAAACTCCCCGCCGGTAACGGCAGGGAGTAGAAAGCAATGCAAAGGATAGACCCTCATGCCACGTTGTGGCACCATATGAGTATGGAAACATCAAAATGTTGAGTTGTTGAGATGTTGAGTCGTTGAGTTGGAAAAGATAAAAAGATGAGATCCTCACGCCATACTCTTGGATTCTTTCTCCAAGTGTATGCATCTTGTTTTGAATTTTTTTCATCTTACGCTGTAGGCTGCCATCCTAACAGTTTACAGGATAAGTGACGTCTTCCATCCGTCATTCCCGAATGTCCCCCCACACCGTCATTCCTGAATGTATTAATCAGGAATCTATGGTTTT
>CAYSWT010000106.1:0-6848 GCA_964434845.1 uncultured Atribacterota bacterium
GATGGGAAGATGATGAATAACTTAATAACTTAGGTGACAGGCACCTGAGATTTTTCGACCGCCACTGCCTGAATACTTTCTTTTTGAGAGAAGGTCATGCTATCAAAAAGAGCTGATAGCGAGGTTTCCTTACGTTCAGGAGTGACATCCAAAACCGTCGATCGATCAAGATCATAGGTGAGGGTGACAGAGGAGTGGTTTTTCTTGAAGCTCTTTTCATCTACACCGAGATGGGGAAGAGGAGAAGGTTTTGGCGGCGGTGTAAGCCCTGTTCCACCGCTTTTTCCTGGATATGGTGGACTTTATCCCAGGAAATTCTGAGGAGCTCTTGAGCACTGGTTTGATTCTGACAGGAGCAGAGGATATCAATTGCCAATCGTTCAAAAAGGACGGTGAAACGGGAGTACTTCTCTGATCAGGGAATGGTGATAGTCTGGACCCCATGGGTGGGACAATCAATCCGGGGAACAGCAGAGTGGATGATGGTCTTAAACTGCATGGTATTAAGATGTCTCCAGGTCCGTTCCGGACAGTGATCATAAAGTGAAGCATCGATACCACAGAGGGTACAGGGGGCTTTCTGCTTCTTTGGCCAGGAGACGGTGATATGGATTTCAAGGAGTTGATAGTCAACTGAAATAGCGGTGATTTCCCAGGGTTTTTTGAAACCCCATAGTTGGTAGTACAGTTTTTTATCTTGCATAGAATCGTTCCACCTTAATTCTGTTTTTCATGATTGTGTGGTATCATCTTTTAAAACTCAAGACTGACCCATAAAAAAGACAGAAGAACCCCCTCACATCTTTTCAAAAAGTTATGGGAAAATACTCTAACAGTATTATCGAAAAACTCATTTTATGGTCGGTAGCGATTAACGTCACCGTTCTCAACGTTCTTTTACTCAGGAGCTTCTTGCATTAATGTATTAACCCCTTCTCGCTTAATAATAGAAGCTGAGGATGAGGGTAATTTTTTATCAAAACGACTCGCGACTTATCCTCCTTATACACCATAGGGAGCCTGGTTCAGAATGACAACTTAAAGGCACACCCCTCATCAATGAGGAAATTGGTGAGATGATAACTTCAGGATAAATGAGAAAGATAAAGCATCTCATTTATACCCGTTGCATGATCTCTAAAATTTCTCCCATTGGTCCAGAGAAATAGGCATATCTAAAACCATGACTATCAGTAGGGGGGAGGGAAAAATGAACTCCTTGGGCTTTTAAAGTTTCATAGATAAGTCTCACATCGGATACCGCAAAAGCGATGTGGAAGCTGGAAGAACACCCGAACTCTTTGAGTGTAGATGGAGCAAGGAGTTCCAGAAGAACATTGCCAAGGGAAAGAAAAACAATTTCCGACTCCTCATTTTCGTCATAAAAGCGTTCAACGGTTTCAAAACCAAGCAGATCACAATAAAAGCGCACACTTTTTTCCATGTCCGGTGTAGTAAGGGCGATATGGTGAACGCCTTGGTTGAATTCTTTCATGGTGGACCCCTCCTCAATGAATGATGACTTCACTTTTAAAACGTCGATATTTGGTCAACTGTCTTTCTTCAGTAACTTCAAACCGACCGGAGAGTCTGATGTCTTCTGACGAGGAACCGATCATTATTTCGAAAATACCCGGTTCGACTATCAGACGCATATGCTCATCATAAAAAGCCAGTTGTTCTGGGAAAAGTGTAAAGGTAATGGCTCGTTCTTCACCTGGTTCAAGATGAATCCTCTTGAATCCCTTCAATTCTTTCACTGGTCTAACCAGGGACGCGACTGGATCGTGGATATAGAGCTGTACAACTTCATCACCAGCTCGGTTCCCAGTATTTTTAATTTTGCAGTGGATGTTTACTTTTTCCAGAGATTTGACCTTTGGGGGGTCAATGAGGAAGTCAGTGTATTCAAAATGGGTGTAGCTTAAACCATGCCCAAAGGGAAATAGAGCTCGAGCATCACCGGTAATATATTCATTAAAAGACAAGGGTTTCCGGTTATAATAGACGGGGATCTGTCCTACTTCTTTGGGAAAGGAAAGGGGAAGCTTCCCACCGGGATTGTAGTCGCCGAACAAAACATCGGCAATGGCATTGCCGCCTTCTTCACCGGGATACCAAGCTTCGATGATGGCAGGAATATACTCTTTTTCCCATTCGAGCGAAAGAGGTCTCCCGTTAACAAGGACTAGGATAATTGGTTTCCCCAAAGTATTCAGTTCTTTTAAAAGATCTTTCTGTACCCCTGGGAGTTCAAGATCTGACCGGTCGCTGCCTTCTCCAGAGATGGATTGTTGAAAAAGTCCGCTTTTTTCGCCCATCACCGCCACAATTACTTCAGCCTTTTTTGCCATTTCAAGCGCTTCTTCAAAACCCTCTCGGGAAGAATCTGAGAGTTCGCACCCTTTAGCATAAAGTAATTCTACCTGAGGGAGTTTATTCTGAATACCCTCAAATACATTCACCGTTTTTACGCATTCCTTCCAAATCGCTTTTTTCCCTTTCCAGGCTTGTACGCTGGGAATATGTACTGAATAACTATAGTCTCCATGAAGATGGAGACCTATTCGGGCATTTGGACCAATTACGGCGATGGTTTTGAGCTCTTTTCCGAGAGGAAGAACACCATCATTTTTTAAAAGAACCAGCGAGGCTTGAGCAATAGCTCGAGCCAATTGGCGGTTCTCCTCAGGGTCCAAAAGAGAAGGAACATTTTCAGGGTTGACATAAATTTCTTCTTTAAAAAGACCCAGAAGATACTTGGTGGTAAGGACTCTCCGAACCGCCTCATTGAGAACTTCTTCGCTTATCAACCCTTCTTGAACTGCTTCAAGGAGAGGTTCTCCATAGCAATTTTTATCAGGGAGTTCGATATCGATACCGGCTTCCAAAGCTTTATGAGCGGCTTCTTTGGGGTTTTGAGCCACGTGATGCAAGGTTTCAAGCATGTGAATGGCTTCATAGTCAGATACCACTATTCCTGAAAAACCCCATTCCTCACGAAGGATTTTGGTGAGCAGGAATCGGGAAGCTGCACAAGGAATTCCGTCGATATCATGATAGGCATTCATGATCGATCCAACCCGGGCTTCTTTAACGGCTACTTCAAAGGGGAAGAGGAATACTTCCCTCAACTCACTTTTTCCCACTCGAGCTGGTCCCATATTTCTTCCACCTTCTGAAATTCCATAAGCAGTGAAATGTTTGGCGGTCGCTATAACTCCGGTTTGAAGATCATCTCCCTGAAGACCTTGAATATAAGCAACGGCTAACCGTGAGACCAGATAAGGATCTTCACCGAAAGTTTCCTCGGTCCTTCCCCAGCGTGGATCGCGGGGAATGTCAAGGACTGGTGCCAACCCCTGATGGCTTCCCATAGCTCGTGTTTGTTTTCGAATTACCGTAGTCATTTTTTCAATGAGCTCCGGAGAAAAAGAACTGGCCAATCCAATCGCCTGAGGGAAAACGGTGGTTCCCTTTCCCAAAAGTCCACTCAGACATTCCTCATGGATTATAGCGGGAATCTTCATGCGGGTTTTTTCCTTGAGAAAACGTTGAATTGCGTTTCCAATTTCAACGGCAGATTGGGGCTCAGCATTTGGGTCTCCTATCAAGCGAGTCAGTTGTCCAATACCATTTTTGAGGAGTTCATTGGCTTTATGAATGGAAAATACACCATTTTCTACAACTTGATGGACATGAATTGCACAGAGTTGGGCAACTTTTTCTTCAAGTGACATCTGAAATATGATGGTGTCAATGAATTCAAGCTCTTTTTTCATATAAGAATCACCTCGACAATAATTTTTAACCGAGACTATCTCTGATAGAGATGGCATTTGACCACTTCACCATCAACCGAGACATCTTCGGGTACTTTTTGCTTACATATGTCCATGACTTCCGGACAACGACCGGAAAATTTGCACCCCTTTCGCAGATATTCTTCTCTTTCTTCCAGGAATTTAATGGGAGTTATTTGTTGTTTCAGAGGATCTGGTTGGGGGATGGAATCAATGAGGAGTTTGGTATAGGGGTGTTTGGGTTTATCGAGCACTGCTTCGACTGGACCAGTTTCGACCATATTCCCTCGAAACATAATGGCGATTCGATCACTGATATAGTAAGCAGTTGCCAAATCATGGGTAATATAGATCACGCTCAACCCAAGAGAATCGCTCATCTCCCGGAAGAGATTCACAATTGACATTCGCAAAGATGCATCGACCATGGATACCGGTTCGTCGGCGATTAAAAGTGAAGGATTGGTTAACAGAGAACGAGCAATAGAGGATCGCTGCAACTGTCCTCCAGAAAGTTCGCCGGGATATTTACCGGCGATTTCTGAAAATGATAGGCCAACAGCTTGGAGTTTTTCTTCGATCAAATCGTGTGCTTCTTTTTGAGTTTTTACTAAATGAAAGTTCCAGATTGTTTCACAAAAGTAACTTTCCACTTTCCGTAAGGGGTTGAAGGTTTCAAATGGGTTCTGAAAGACGGCTTGAACTTTTTTGAACCACTCCTTTTTTTCCTTCAGTTCTTGTATATTTTCATCGTGGTATAGGAGCTCACCGGAAGTAGGAAATTCAAAACCTAAAATCATCCGTGCGGTGGTGGTTTTTCCACAGCCACTTTCTCCAGCAAGAGTAAAGATTTCGGCTGGCTGAACAACAAAAGAGACCCGATCAACAGCGATGATTTTCGTACGAGAAAATAATCCTCCTAAAGAGAAAACCTTGGTCAAATTTTGCGCTTTAAGGGTGACGGACATTTTGATCACTCCTCAGCCAGCAAGCAACTTTATGGTTTGTTTCGTCATCTTGAAGTTGAGGCATTTCTCTTGTACACAAGTCCAGAACTTGGACACAGCGGGGATGGAAGGGACATCCGGGTGGTGGATCGATGAGGGAAGGGGGAGAACCGGGTACGCTGCTTCGGGTAGTCTTGTCCCCAATCCGGGGAAGGGATTGAATAAGATACTGAGTGTAGGGATGAAGAGGGCGGGAGAAAATGTCTTGGGTTGAAGCCTCCTCTACAATTCTGCCAGCATACATGATTGCCATCCTTGTGGTGATATTGGCATGGATTCCCATGTCGTGTGTCACCAAAACAATGGTGTTTTTTAGTTCATGCTGGATATCCCTCATTAGTTGAAGAACTGCCCTTTGGGCAACGACATCGAGGGCGGTAGTCGGTTCGTCGGCGAGAATAATACGGGGTTTAAGCAAGGTGGAAAGAGCAATTGCCACCCTTTGCCGCATTCCTCCTGACAATTGGTGTGGATAGGCGTTTAAGATTTGAGGAGAAAGACCTAATTCTTCAAGGTGCTGGCGAGCCAAAGTAAGGAGTTCTCGATTGGCCTTCCCCTGTAAGTGGCTTTCAAGAAAATCCAGGTAGATTACTTTCATTTTTTTTACCGGATTAAAAACACTCATCGAACCCTGAGGGATGTAGGAAATGTAAGTCCACCGCAGTTCTCGCCTTTCTTTTCCATTTAGAGAGAGCGCGTTTACGAATTTTCCATTCAAGGAATAGTTTACTTTTCCAGTACATATTTGCAGAGGTGGTTCAATGAATGCAAAAAGGGCTTTCAGCAAAGTGGTCTTCCCGCATCCACTCTCTCCGGCGATCCCGTAAATCTCATTTTCGGGAATATCGAGGTTAACCTCGTTAACCGCCTTCACCGTTTTCCTTTTTCCCAGAATTTCCAAGATATAAAAAGCCTGAAGTTGTTCTACTTTTATGATAGCATTCATGGTTATTTTGCACCTATTCTTTGGATCCGCATTCTGGGATCTAAATATTCACTCACACTCACCGAAAACCCATAGAGAGCAACCAGAAGAACGATAGTTAAAACAACCGGAGTTAAGATCCACCACCAATGACCAAGGAGCATGGATTGATAGGTGATAGCCCACTGAAGCGTTGTACCCAAGGTAGGAATATCCAAACGGACCAGACCAAGAATGGCTAACACGATTTCCATACCTATTGCCCAAGCAATATTATTGATCAGCGTGGAGAAAATGAGTGGTATTGTAAGAGGGAAATATTCTTTGATTACAAGAGATAGGGTACCGTTTCCAGAGAGAAGCGATGTTTGAGTGAATTCGCGTTCTCGGAGGCTTAATACCTGTGATCGGATTGTTCTGGCATCCCAAGCCCATCCGAAAAAGGCTAAGAGCAAACCGGTGTTAACCAACGTCAATGCTTCCCGGAGAAGCATTGCAACCAGTACCAAAACCAAGAAAAGGGGAATAACTAAAAGACCATCGGAAATGCCCATCAAAATCCGGTCGGTAATACCACCTTTATATCCGGCCACAAAACCGACCAAAATAGCGATAATCCTGGATATGAATCCAGAAATGAGGGCAATGATGAGTGAGTTACGAATAGCAAATGTTGCTTCCCAAAAAACATCCTGGCCTTTAGAATTAGTGCCAAGGAGATGAGACCTGGAAGGTGCCTTATCACGAGGGACTTGAAGCCATTTGATAAGATCATATGGTGAAAAGAACGAGGCAATGACTAAAAAAAATAAGAGACATAAAAGGATGAAGCCAACAGCAAATCTATAGTCTTTGAAGAGATCTTTTAGTATTCCCATTTTTCAACTCCTATCTATGTCGAATTCTTGGGTCGAACAAAGGATAAAAGAGATCTAAGATCAGAACCGAGGTGGTGATAGTCAAAATAGAAAGAATGGTGATTCCCATCACCAAGTTGTAATCCCCCCTGGTAACCCCTCGATACAGCAAGAGACCAACCCCGGGATAGGAAAATACCATTTCAACGATGAGAACACCGCTGAATACTTGTCCCAAAGCTAAAGCGAGTTGAGT
>CAYSWT010000107.1:0-6781 GCA_964434845.1 uncultured Atribacterota bacterium
TCCTTTAGACCCCTGATAGAAACATTCAGGGGTGACGAGTAATTAGGATCCTGTGACAGTTTCCAGGATAGACCCTCATGCCACGTTGTGGCACCATAGGATATGGAAATTTCCAATTGTTGAGCTGTTGAGTCGTTGAGGTGTTGAGTTGGAAAAAAGCTGAGAATTAGAAAAATTGAAGATGAAGAGTGATTTTTTAAAGCTTTTTCATTTCCACAGCTTTTTACTTCTCACGACTCACTACTCACTTCTCACTGTATTTCCAGGATAGACTGTCATGCTGCTTCGCAGCACCATATGACAATGAAAATCCTTTCCCCACTTTAGAAAAGGGGGGTAAGGGGGGATTTGAAATGGACGGTCAACCAATCGAATCCCTCTCAATCTCCCTTTTATCCAAAGGGAGAGGTCTTTTTATGCCTTTCCAATTCCACAGTTCCACAGTTCCTCAATTCCACAGCTCTTTTCGACTCACTATTCACGACTCACGGTATTTACAGGATAGACTGTCATGCTGCTTCGCAGCGCCATATGAATATGAAAATCCAAAATTCGACACGCCATGGCGTGTCGCTACATTAAATGGAGATGGAACGGGCGCAATAAATTGCTGCCCATATGAAAAAAACGATCTTTTGGAGGGCTTGATTCATCAAGCCCGCAAATGAGTTTAAAGGATGAATGAGTATATGTCAGAACTGGACCTCGACTTCGATGCGGGAGATGTCGGCGCCAGCTTCGCTGGTTTCACCAGTGGTGTCAGTAAAAGTAAAAAACCGTTGATACTGGATGTTGAGCGGACGATAATTCAACATCGAGTCCAGGACGTTACCCTGGATATCGGTGGTGACCGCCATAAACTCGATGGACTTGGGACTATTGAGTTCTTCCAGGTTGATGGACATCGAAACGGTTGTATTTTGGGGGTTGGCATCATTGATAAAAGTTTGGGTGCCATCGGGTTTTTTGAGGTAGAAATTTCCACTCTCATAGCGAGCGACGTAGTATTTGTCCCAGGTGCTGGGATCGTTGGAAGGACCGGTCAGAATATTCCCATCGGTGTCGAATGCGAAATAATAAATATAACCGGTGGAAACCATCCCTTTCATGATGGCGCGTACCGTCATGGTTTTGCCGATTTCGCCCCAGCTGGGTTGATCGCCACGGGCGCAGCCACCTATTATCAAGCTAAATACCAAGATAAAGGAGAAAAGAAAAAAGAATGGCAACTTTTTCATAATGTTATCCTCCAAGGGTAATTTTTTGCGAAGGGAAGGCTTTTATGCTGTATTCCAGCCAAAACGTATCCCGAGGTTGGTCATAATAAAAAGTGATTTCACGGCAGTGAAGATCGCGGGTGAGACCGACTTCAAGACCTTGGAGATCGCCGTTGGTGAGGTTCCAGGTTCCGTCGACCGAGACTTTCCAGTCTTTATTAATTCGCCAGGTGGTTCCCACTGCCAAGCCCAACCAATCACCACTATCGAAATTGTAACTTCCTTTCAAAGAGATAGAGTGTTCATCGTTTTCTTGGTATTTGAGTGAAAAAATGGTATCGGTAAAATCACGATTAATGAAGTCGTAACCGGTTTCGACCCCGATTTCCCATTGATTGCTCTTGTAGGTGGCATTGAGGCTGGCATAGTTTGTTTCTCGAGTGGTGTAGTCGTATTTAAAGGGAGTCGCTCCATCGTAACCACTCCGATTATAGGTGAGCGAGAGTTTGGCTTGATCGGAGATGGTTTGTGTCAAGGCGATGTTTCCCTCCCAGATATACCGGGCAAATCCATTGCCGTAAAAGTCCTGGATGAAATTCACGGTTGGTTTGAGGGCGGTGTTCTTTCCTAATTGGTTATTTCCCTCTAATTGGACTAAGAATCGATAGCGTTCATCTCTGACCCCGGTTTCCTCTTCATAATAGTAACCGCCAATGAAGCCCGTTTTATAATAAAAATCCGATTTTCCGATGCGGGTTTTATTGCCCGAAACCTCGAGCTCTGGCATTTTGAATATCATGCGTCCCGGGTCTCCGGTAAAGGTATCCCCTTCCAGATCAGTGTGGCCTTCATAACGGAGAGTGTACCCAAAATCGCCGGCGGATTTCTGAAATGATGCCTGATATTTGAGATCTTCGTCGATGTAGGTTCCCCATTGCGATATATTTTTATAATCCAATACGAGTTTACCGGTGAGTTTATTCCCAAAATCATAGGTATAATCGAGATAGGACGCTAAAGTAGAGTTTTCACTGCTGGCGTTGGAGTTGTAGGTGAGGTTGAGCCGGGTGGTCGAATTTCCTTTTTTGTTGATGATGGCAAACTGACTGGAAATGGTATCTTTTTGATCGTCGAGGAGGAGGTTGTAATCAGCATTGAGAGTAAGATCGGTGTATTGGTCGAGTTTTTTTTGATATTGAAGATTGGCTTTCAAGGTACTCTGGGAATTCTTCGGGTCACGATAATAGAGGTACAATTGTCCTTTTTCCAATGGATCCTGGTGCTCGATATAATGCCGGACCCCAATTCCCCAGCCATCCTTTTGATACCAATCGAGATAAACGGTTCCATAGGAGTCATTGTTCACAAAATAATTAAAAAAAAGGTTGACGTAAAATCCGGTGGAGGAAGACTGACCGATGATGGGGATAAAGGGAAGCTGTTCTTTCCGGTCAAGAAAAATGACGTAATAGGGAAGGGTAAAGATCTTGATTCCGAAATCCCAGTAGGAAATACTGTGGAGGATGACTTTCTTGTCAGGAATGATTTCGATACGTTTGGCATCGATGTGGTAATGGGGCGTGTCTAAATCGCAGGAGGTCATGAACGCCCCTTCGACGGTGGTCAGATTGGGTTCGCGGGTTAAACTCTTCCCCCGAAAAAAGACCTTCCCCACGATCGATTTCCCGGTGAATTCGGAGGAAGCGTCGATAAAAACCCATTTCTCGGTATCCCAGTTATAACTGGCCTGGGTGGCATGGAATTGATCTTTCTTCTGAGTGACGATGACATTCCCTATGGCTTCCAATTCTTTTTTCTTCAGGAAGACGTGGATTTTCTGACCCTCGAGGGTTATATCTTGATAGGTTAATTTACCGTTAAGAGCGATGACTTCTTCTTCATCGGCATGATAAGTCAGGCGTTCGCCGGTCAATTCAATCGCTTTTTCCTCGGCATGCGCCCCGATCGGAATACAGAGCAGGAACAGAAATATGAACAGCAAGCGGCGCATGAAGGATTAATCCCTAATGATGAATTTGGCTTTGATAATGGTTTCCGCTTCCAAGGTTTCGGTATCGAGATAATAGACCGCCTTGGCGACTTGAAGTTCCCGTTCTTTTTCAGTAATGAGGATTTGCCCGTCGAGTTCGATGCGCTCTAACTGTCCTTTGGCTTCATCTTTGGGGAAATAGGCCGCCTTATCGGCTTTGATGGTGGTTTCTTTCCAGGTAATGTTGGTTCCGTTTTCACTCCGTGCTTCGTCGGTATTCCCATTATAAGTGAGAGTGGGTGCTTTCCAGAGAATAGTTGAAGTCCCTTCTTTTTCTTCTCTCTCTTTTTTCAATACCACATCTCCGGTAAAAACATACAATTCCTGATCAAAGTCTCCCTCCATGGAGGTAGCGGTGATTTCGGTTTTATCGCGGGTAATCATGACATTTCCGCTGAAGGTTCCCTTGTTGTCTTTCAGGTTAAAATTCAACTCCTGGCATTGGATGCGGTTTTTCCCTTGAATGGCGATGACTTGACCGGTGGCTAAGAAAGTTTCTCCCTTGGAATCATATTTAATTTTATCGGCACTCTCCAATAGGACTTCCTTTTTTTCTGAAGTTTTTTCTGGTGTAGCCGTTGGTTCTTGCGCCCAGACACTCTGGTAAGCAATAAATATCAATAATATGATGAATATGAGAAGATGGATGTGTTTTTTCAACGGTATTCCCCCTTTGGGGTATCAATTGAAAGTATTATAACATTAATATCATTACTAACGGGAAATCGTTTCTGGAATAATGCAGTGAGTAGTGAGTAGTGAGAAGTGAGCAGGGAAAAAGACAAAAGGCACACCCCCTCGGCTTCGCCGGCAATTCATTAATGAGAGACTGTCGTTAAGTTAAGGAATTCATTATATAAAACTAAATCAGAAACCAGCTTAACCTCCCCCTTTGGCTAAAGGGGGACAGAGGGGGATTCGGTGTTCGATGCAACTGATTCAAATCCCCCCTAACCCCCCTTTTCTAAAGTGAGGGATTCTTTTAATAATTTTATTAACTTTATGACATTGCTCAATTGGGGGAATTTAATACAGTGAATTGTGAGTGGTTTAAAGGATATGAGTTTTATCAAACTCAACTTTTATGAAATGGAGGGAGATTGGGGAATGGAGAAACATCAAGCGCTGCAGATTGATGAGATTTTGGAAAAGCGGTTTCCGGATGCACGACTGATGCTCCGGTTTCGGAATCCGTTTGAGCTGCTGGTGGTGACCATTTTGGCTGCCCAGGCATTGGATGAGCGGGTGAATGAGGTGAGCCCCCGGTTGTTTGAAAAATACCCCGATCCTCAAGCTATGGCTGAGGCCAATCCGGAAGATATGGAGTCGGTTATCCGCTCCATCAGCTTTTATCGACAAAAGGGCCGCCATATCCGGGAGATGAGCGAAAGAATGGTTCGTGATTTTCAAGGTGAAATTCCCAAGACCGTGGATGAGCTGGTACGGCTCCCGGGGGTGGGCAGAAAAACCGCCAATATAGTTCTGGCGAACGCCTATGGTATTCCAGCGATTCCGGTTGACACTCATGTCGCCCGGGTTTCGCAACGCTTGGGATTAACCGATTCTTCGAATCCAGACCGGATTGAATTGGATTTGGAAAATTGTTTTCCCCGAGAGCGATGGATACGGATATCGCATCTTTTAGGTTTTTTAGGAAGATTCATCTGCCAGGCGAAACAACCTCGTTGCCGGGAATGTCCGGTGAAGGAACTCTGTCCATACCCGGAGAAAATGGTGCAAAGTGAATAAAACTTCATGTTCAGCAAAAACCCTGGCATGGACATCTAAATGCAGTAACGAGTGACGAGTAAACGGCTCAAAGATACTCAATCATCACCCTATCCGGACCTCTCCCTTTGGATAAAGGGAGATCGAGAAGGATTCGATATTTTGATTGTAGGTGCGCAAATTTATTGCGCCCGGTATCTAAACTTAATGGTAGCGACACGCCATGGCGTGTCGAAAATGTTTTTTAAAAATCCACTCCTCGTGCCAGGGTTTCGGTCTGGTATGAATGGCTCTTCACGGTCTTTTCGGAGCAATGGTCATTTCGGTTATAAAGTCGATGCTGCCGCAGATTTCGCAAGAGCTTTGAACAATGAGGTCGTCGGTTTTTTCCTCTTCGAAGTGACCTTCAACCTCGAGTTGGATTTGGTAGTCGGAGAAAAGTCCTTCACCTTGCAAGGTGAGATGCCCTTGGTAATATTGGACACTGTCGAGATCGAGCGTATCAATACGACGATAGGTGAGGATGAGAATCGAGTCGGATAAATCCATGTTGGAAAAGAGTCGGAAACGATTTCCGTTTTGATAGGAAATGAGTTCGGAAAAAGGGGTGCTGTATCCGATTTCGACGATACAATTCGGCGGAGATTCGATTTTTATTTTTTTCCATAATTTTTTGATATTTTCCAAGGTTTGGTTTTGAACCGGTGATTTTTCGGTTTCTTCAATCGGTCCCCACATAAAGGAGTGATCCTCAGGGAAATAGACGTTTAATTCCAATTCGTGATATCCTTCCCGGATGATATAGCGAGGAGCTTGAATTTTACGTGCAAATTCTAAACACAATTCCGATTCAATACTTTTTTCAAGGGCTCCCTGGAGGAGGATTTCAAACTGAATAGGAGGTATTTTAAAGGTTTTTTTTCCTTGAACTTTGCGACGTGACAGAACGACTGGGCCATCTTGCCTTCCTATAAAACGAATATTTTTCGAAACCGAGCGGATTGGAACTCGAAAACATGAGACCGGGGTTTGAGCCAATAATCCATTTCGGCTTTGAACTTCTAAATAGTAAACGTAGCCTTCAAATTCTCGAAGGTGTTGTAAAGCGAATTTTCCTTTTTTTCTAAAAGCTGGGAAATGCTCCCGATGATAATTACGCGAACGAAAGGAACGATAGAAAAGGCTGGCATGGCAGGGTTCACGGGTTTCCCAGGTACATAAAAGGCTCTCGCCTTGGTTATCAAATGCAGTCGTGAAAGAAGAGATTAAATGAAAAGGATCATACTTAGAAGAAGGCGGAAGGAGCTTTGTTGAATCGTCAATAATAAGTTGGGTGAGGCTTAATCCATTTTCCCAGTAATTTTCAATTTGGGGAAGAATTTTTTCCGTATCTTCGTGCTTTTGGTTTAAAATTCTTTTTTTAATCAACAGTGCTTCCGCAGTGGTTAAGAGATCCAACTGTCCCACGTCAATCTCTCTTTCCCCTTCAATACGGAGAAACTTCATCAGAATCAGTTTATGGTTGGAATAGACTTCAATGAAATAATCAAAACCAGAAGGGACCCGTAAATAAAATTCTCCATCATCACTCGATAAGCCCTTGGTGACCAGATCAAAGTTGGTAGATAAAATAACGTTCACCTCGGCATCGGCAACCGGGAGCATCAATTTTCCATTCATTTTGGGGGAGATGTTCGATAAGTATTCCCAATTATTTTTCGGAACATATGGAGTATTTTCAGCTATCAACAATAATCCTTTAATATATGGCATTTTATGAACCTCA
>CAYSWT010000108.1:0-6776 GCA_964434845.1 uncultured Atribacterota bacterium
GGGAGAGATTTTTTCTTTTCTTTCCTCTCCCCTGGTGGGAGAGGATTAAGGTGAGGGGGATACTTTAATCATCCCCTCAAGTCTTAATTTCAAAACACCCAACCTAAATCTCAATCCAGGCTTTCACCCTCATCCTTTACTTCTTTCATCAAGGGAAAAGGAATTATAAAGATGAATCATCCGAAGCCTACGATTATTGAAGTCACGAGGATCTCATATTTATTCTTCATTCTATTTAAAGAAACAATCAGACTTATAGTTTTCTTAACTTTCTTAAATCGCTCCACCACCTGATCTCTCGATTTTCTCCTTGGTCTTTAGCCTTCTTTACTTTATTTCACTACAACTTTCGGGGCAAGGGTGGTCCAATAGTAAAAAAGTTTATTTCAAAATAGACATTGGCTCCATCTGTATTCAGTGTTCCCTGATGGGTATTTCCCGAGTATAAGTTATTGGTTTCGTCATGGGGTGGGTCATTCAAACGCAGCCAGGAATCACCATGAGAATCCTTAACAATAGATTGTTTTGAAACAAAAATTCCACCACCATATTGGAATGCGGTGTTTTTATGAATATCATTTCCATAAATGACCGGCATGCTGTCAAGAATGTATATCCCTGCTCCATTGGTTGCATCGTTCCATGAAATTTCGTTGGAAACAATATTGGGACTGGAATTATAACAAAGGATTCCACCACCGTGACTATTATGTGTGGTACTATTTTCGCTAATGGTATTTTGAGAGATAACTGGTGACGATGAATCACCACAAAAAATTCCACCACCACCTTTAGCGCTGTTTAAACCGATTTTATTCTGCCGGATAATTGGCGATGAAATTGAACAATAAATTCCTCCACCATTATCTGCATTATTATTAAGTATAAAATTATTCGATATAGTGGGAGATGATTGGATACAATAAATGCCTCCACCATTTTTCGACCAATTACCAATCTTTGAACCACTCCCGTTTTTTATAGTAAATCCTTTTAAAACTGCATTTTTGGTTTCTCCACTTTTAAATGTAACTACTGAACCCTTCTGTTGACCGTCGATGATGGTATTTAAAAGAATTGTTGAACTAGAAGGATCGGTACTTTGAATTGTAATATTTTTCCCTTTAAAATCGATATTCTCATAATAGGTTCCGGGATAGACGATAATAATGTCGCCTGGTACAGAAGCATCAATAGCAGCTTGAATGGTGGAAAATGAAGTTCCTTGAGTCGAATTGTTCACTGGCAAGGTCGGGTTCTCTGGTGTTGGCGTTAGTGGTGGTACCGGAGAACATCCGATTAAGAAAGCAATAAATAGAATACCTAAAAAGGAAAGATAAACCTCCTTTTTTAAAAGATTGACCATGTGAAATCCCCTCCTTGACAAAAAAATACTCAATTTTATCTGGTTATTACATCAAGAAGTTCTTGGGCTTTATTACTATCTAAGTTTTTAAGGATATTATATTGTTCCATAGCGGAGGTTTTGTCTCCGAGCCATACATAGACGACACCCAGTTCTAAATGGGCATCGGCGAAATCCGGTTTTAATTGAATGGCTTTCAAATGAGCATCCTTTGCTTCCTGAAATCGATGCAGCCAGCTTAAGGCAACACCAAGGTAAAAATAAGCATATTCCAGGTTCGGATCGAGAGTGATCGCTACCCTTAAAATTTTAATTGCGTTTTCATATCTTTGTAATTTAATTTGAGATAAACCCATGGTTACATAAGCATCAGCATAATCAGGTTTTAATCTAACAGCTTCCTGAGAATATTGAAACGAATCTTCATAGCGCTCCAACCAGGTATACACATCAGCCAGCTCTTTATAAGCATAAAAATCCTGAGGATTCAATCGAATAGCTTCTTTGAGCGCTTTTTCGGCTTCGGGAAAGCGATAAAGCCAGCTGTTGGTTATCCCAAGGTAGTAAAAAGCAATTTGGTAATCAGGCTGAAGATTTATAGCTTCTTGAAAGGCTTGAGCAGCTTCTTCATACTTTTTCTGTTCAAAGTAACTTAATCCCTGGGCGTAAAATTCTTTTGCTTTGATATCAATTGTTGGAGATAGCATTGGTGTAGGTGATTGATTAATTTGAAGAAGCGGCAGCTGTTCCTGGGCATAAACGGGAGTCATTGTAAAAAGAAAAACAATGAATAAGCCAAAAATAATCTGTTGGTATAATATCTTTTTATTCATAAATAACCCCTCCTTAGTAAAAGAAAAACTTCTTCTTTTATTATACATTTCATTTAAAAAACAAAAAGCATGATCTGGAGACTTGAATAATAAATAATTTCGTTTTTTTAAAGAGATATTTATTATTTCCATAATTGAACGCCATACTGGTTAGCAGAACATAGTGAAGAGGAAATCGCAATTTTAATTTAATTTCCTCCTTTTGTAAAAATGGATAAAAGGGGGATTTATAAAGGCTGTTTAATCATCGAATCCCTCTTTATCTCCCTTTATCCAAAGGGAGAAGTCGATATAAATGGAATTTGATATAAATTGTATTTTCAGTTCAGATTCTCATTCTATTTTGTGGCACCAAATGAGGACATAAAAAAGATTGAAAGGGAAAGGGGGTATTGGCGGAAAGCGCCGAGGGGGTGAGGGGAAGAAAAAGATGAGATCCTCAAGCGGGAAGGCACCGCTCAGGATGACAGCATTTATTAAATCCTTTGTAGGGGGTTGATTTATCATGCCCATTCTAAATCCGTCATTATGAGGAGCGTATTGTGCGACGTGGCAATCTCATCTTTTTATTCATTTTTCTGTATCATTCTTTCGGGATAACCATTCAAAATATAAAGACACCTTCCTTGTCGCAAAGCGTCACCTCTCCGAGGATAGAAATTGCATGGTGTTCTCTCATAATAATGAGGGCAGACATGCAGGCCTTCCCTACGAGAATTTTCTTATTTCTTTAATCAATTTGCTCCTTCTCCCTTGATGGGAGAAGGTTGGGATGAGAGTGAAAACCTGGGTTAAGATCGAGGCTTGATGTTTTTAAATTAAACAGGAGTGAAATTTATAAGTTTCCCCCTCACCTTAATCCTCTCCCACCAGGGGCGAGGAAAGCGAGGAAGAGAGCTTTCCCACGGAGGAGCATGGGAAATAAGAGGGATTTTGGTTGGAAAAGAGCTTTGTTGACATATTTTAAACATTTTTATTGATTATAAAAGGAGCAAAGATACCTTTTCAATCGCTTCCTTGACTATTGTATCAGGAAGCGATTCGATGTAAGTTGCTTGCCGAACAACCCAATCCAAGCTTTTTACCTGGTCGGCTAAAATACAACCGGTTATGGAAAAACCAGGCGGGATTATCACTTCGAATGGATACCCTTTGATCTGATTTGATATTGGACAAAAAATACCAAGTCCAACTTTTGCGTTATAGATTTGGGGAGAAAGGACCAAGGCAGGTCGTCGTCCGGCTTGTTCATGGCCAGCATTGGGATTGAAGCTCAACCATACCACATCACCTCGATTGGGGACATAAGGCGATAGATTCACCATGACTCTCGACCCTGTTTGGTACCAAAATCAATCTCGCGATGAATATTTTGTTGGTTAATATTATCAACCATCTGAGAAAGTTGCATCGTCGCTTCTGATTGAGGGGAAATAACGATACTTCCATCAGAAACTTCAATCGTCACCGGTGTTTGGTTTTTAAAACCAACCTGAGCGGCTAATGGTTTTGGTATACGTATAGCTAAACTGTTACCCCATTTTTGAATACGATGGGTATTCAAAATTATAACCTCCTTTTAAAGCATTGTTTCTACATTGAGTATACATATTTTTTTAAAAAAATCAATTTGATTGATGATGGTTATAAGTTGAAATCCTCTCGACTTTAGTCATGAACCGATTTTTCGCGACTATTTCTTGTAATTTTTTAATTTTTAGATGATTCAATTCGGGTTGGTGATAAGTAAGGAAAGGCTATGATAAAATATAATAAAGTTGGAATTTATGGGAAGAATAGGAAAACGAAAGAGATCGTGAAACAATGGATTGTTGATGATCATGGTGAAAAAACCGTAATTCACCAGGTTAAGGAATGCCAGGAATTACTGGAAGACCTTCATGATTTAGCTGTGGTCACCGATTGGAGAAAAGAATTAGCCATATCATACGATAAAGTAAAAAAAGCTTAAAGAGTGATGGTATCCTATAATGTTTTATGGAAAAAATCTGGTGAAAATAACTTACGAAATATTCCTCATCATATTGGTAGCGATGAAACCGTAAAGTATGTTCGTAATCGGGATGATGGTTACCGATATAAAAAGTGATTTAAAATATTTATGATGCAGGGTACGAATCGGTCAGTGATAGTTGAAGGATTCTTGAAGATATTCACAAGATAAAAATATTAAGACGAAATTGAGGGAGGATAATTTTTCGGTTCCTAGAATACAGAAAATATATTTGGAGGAATATCATGCATAATGAGTTTACAGCAATTATTGAAAAGGACGGGGATTGGTATATTGCATACTGCCCTGAGGTACCGGGGGCAAATGGTCAAGGTAAAACAATTGAGGAGTGTAAAGAAAGTTTAGCAGAGGCTATCCTGCTTATATTAGAAGAACGACGTCGGGATTGTATGCGAGGATTGCCAGAAGATGCAATTTGTGACATCATAGCAGTTTCATGAAGAGACAAACCCTCCTCCGGCATTTGCGCCGGTATGGTTGCTACCTTAGGAGAGAAGGAAGATCGCATTCTCTGTGGATGAATCCATCTTCAGGGGCTATAGAGACTATTCCTCGACACACCGAAATACCCAATAAACTTGCCAGGAAGATTTGTAAAGGATTAGGAGTTCCCGATATACAGAATTAATGGGGTCAGATCTTGATTCTTGAATTTCCTCATTCCTTCTCTATAAACCGAAAGGTATCTCTCATTAATTAATCCATCATCTTCCCACCAGTACCGGTTTTTCTTTTTCCTCAATGCCTCCAGGTCACACAATAAGCACAATCTATCCTGGAAACTGCCCAGGATATCAGCCTACGGCGTAAGATATAAAAAATAAAAAAGCAAAAACATAGGATAGATCGCCGAGGTTTCCATATCCTATGGTGCTGCATAGCAATATGGCGGTCTATCCTGTAAATACCGTGAGTCGTGAATAGTGAGTCGAAAAGAGCTGTGGAATTGAGGAACTGTGGAACTGTGGAATTGGAAAGGCATAAAAAGACCTCTCCCTTTGGATAAAAGGGAGATTGAGAGGGATTCGATTGGTTGACCGTCCATTTCAAATCCCCCCTTACCCCCCTTTTCTAAAGTGGGGAAAGGATTTTCATTGTCATATGGTGCTGCGAAGCAGCATGGCGGTCTATCCTGGAAACTGCCCAGGATATCAATCATCAAGAAAATGACACCCGAATATCAAAAAGCCAAAGGGTAAAAAAAACGAAAGCTCATCGGTTCTTCCCGGTCCTCCACTAAACCCGGAACACTTCTCAAACACTAAGTTTCAGTCAGAACCAATACCCGCTGGGATGAGAAAAGACCAGGATTCTGTGAAATTGATCTGGTGAACCATGATGGAGGGAACCCCAGTGGTGACTTCTGTCAAACTCTCGATGTGACCAATGTCTTGACTGCTTGGACTGAGATGCAGGTGATCAAAAACAAAGCCTAGAAATGGTTATTTTAAGCTTTAGAACTGATCCGAGCACGACTTCCCTTCCCTCTTTTAGGAATTGATTCTAATAACGGAGGGGAGTTCATCAACCACCAGCTCTTTTGATACTGTCAGAAAAAACGAATCACCATCACTCGGTCTCGTCCTTCCAAAAAAATGATACCCGCTTTGTGTAACAGAAGAACTGGACTACAGTGAGGTAAGTGGTTGGCTATTGTCGCTATGAGACTGAAGAAGAACTTCTTCTCAATCACCTCTATCCCATTCTCCGGCTCTACACTAATTTCTTCCAACCCATGACCAAGCTCATTTCCAAAGAACGAGTAAAAAGTAAAGTCAGGAAACACTATGATGAACCCAAAACCCCACTCATGCAAGTTCTTCGTTCTCCATCGATTAATGATTTTTAGGTGAGGCATCACTGTTAGCGTAAACTTATTGTAGGAGTTTTAAGAGGAAATATTTCAAAGCAAGAAGAAAAAAAGAGACCTCACCATCCAGTTTTAGTGGTATATAAGTTGTTAAACACTCAACCCATTACCTTATGGAGGTGAGGTCTCATGGATATAGTACACCATATTTTAAAAGGATTCCAGGGAGTAATGGAAGTTGTTTACCATACCTTGGAAGGAGGCACCGATTTCATGACTTTCCAGGAAACACTATGGAAAGATTTGAACCAATTCGGGAAAGCTATCATTGCTGATGTTTTAGAAGCGAAAGACCAATATCTCTTGGACCATAAAGAGGAAAGACCAGGTTGGGAAGTAGTCAGAAGAGATGACCCGAAAGAGATTCTCACCCTTTTTGGTGAGATGAGATACCAGAGGACTTATTACCGTAACCATACCACCTTCGAGTATGCCTATTTAGTCGATCACTATGCCGGTTACAAACCAAAACAGCGTATTGACCCTTTGGTGAAAGGAGAAGTTTTAGAGAAAGCGATTGACCTCTCCTATCGTAAAAGTGGAGAGAAAATCCTTCCTGAGAATGAAGAAGTAGTAGTCAGTCCTGAAGCAGTAAAAGAAATCATCCATGCTTTAAAAAAAGAAGAAGCTTTTAAAGATTGGGAAAAGAACAGCAAAAAGAAGAATAACCCA
>CAYSWT010000109.1:0-6625 GCA_964434845.1 uncultured Atribacterota bacterium
GATCTCATCTTTTTATCTTTTCCAACTCAACAACTCAACCTCTCAACAACTCAACCTTTTGGTGCTTCCATACTCACATGGTGCCGAAGTGCGGTTTGGCGGTCTATAGGAATATACAATTTCACCATATATCACCTAATCCGTATTTTCGTCATGTAACTTTCTCAACATTCTTCGGAGTCAATTAAATCAGGTTAAAATGGCAAAGAATTGATGTGTAAAAATCTTCTAAATCTTTTAAATTCCTGGATAATATTGATTTTAAGATATTGATATTCAGGGATTGATAATCATGAACAGCGATGTTTCTGAAACCGGTCATCTTTTGCATTTTTTGAGAAATGCTTTTATCAATGATTTTATTTTCGAACAATAATCGAAAATTATCCTTTAAAGAAGAGGGAAGCCCTAAGGAATCTGAAGCGACAATATGAGCAGCAAGGTCGATGCTGGCTTGAACCGCTCTTTGAAGATTCAACATAAACGCATCTTGAATCAATAGGTCATCAAGGCTTTCAGGGTTTAAATGAGTGATCTCTTTTATTCTTCTCAAACATCTCTGGATTATTGAAATTTTTGCCAAAACCACGTCTTTATCAAGCATAGATTCTCCCTTTGAGAATATTTTTTTCAATTTCTTTACGGTAATACTTGAGATCATCATACTCATTCAGGGTACGTACAAAGAAATCATTGTAGGTACAAGGATCTTTTTTGATAATGAGACCATGTTTCAGGATTTGCATGCGAATGATTGGATCAGCGGTATTTAAAACGACGATGTCGACTTCTCGCTTGAGTTCCTCTGAGTAAGAGCTCATCATTTCAAGCAATTCAGTTGTCTCTGGAAGGTGCTGAAAATAGATCCCTAAGTCAATATCACTCTCTTCATGGGTGATTCCATGTATTAGAGAACCAAAGAAAAAGACCAGGAGAATATTGTCATTTCCCGATACCAACCGTGAGATTTGATTTTGAATATTTTGAATTTCCATTGAATTATCCATCAAAATTCTTCTTAATATTGGTGAAAACCATTTCAAATCGATCAATAAAATTAAGATTGAGTGCTTTCGAAAAATCTCTCAGCCATTTTTTGACGTATTGAACGTCGAAATGAGGGTTTATGAGAAGCATAGCCTTCCTATCTTCGAGATCCCTCGGCCTGCCCGAAATGGTTTTATGAATCAACACATCCTCCAGCGTTTTTATTGGGGTCAGGTCTTGATTCTTGAATTTAATCATCTCTCTGACTCTTTCCTATAAACCTTTTTATTGCTTTACTGACTGTTGAATAGTGAACACTTAAATAATTGGCAATCTCTGCTTGAGTATAACCATGCTCAATGTGAGCACTATACATCTTACTCTCCCTTTCTTGGTGTAACTTCACTTCGTTAAAAATCTCACTTAATTTTTTACGAGCAACAAATCTTTCAACTTTGGGTAATTCCCGAATGGTTTTCTTCTTATCAATGTATTGTTCCATTTTTTCAACAAATTGGTCTCTCCCTAAAATAAATCTTCCCTTTAAATTTTTCCAAGGACCTTTTTCCCCAAGTCCAGCGAATACAAAGTCTTCATATTGTTTTTTGGCACTATTTTGTTCTTCATGAAATTGGGAAAGGATCCATTCTGTTGATAAGAATTTGGGTTTTTCGACTCGTCCAACTGTTGCTTGATAACTACTCCACGGCCACTCCCAGGGATATTGCACCAAACCAGCCCGGACGGGATTTAAGACAATATACCTAGATAACTCCAAAAGATAACTTTCTTTTTCAACTAAAATTGCTTTATATCTCCCCTGGAATACATGACCCACTGTCTTATAATTCTGGTTCAATTTTTGGGCATACACTCCATTTAATTCTCTGATCCCCATGGATAGATTTCCATTGGGAGTTTCTATCAATAGATGGTAATGATTAGGCATGAGACAATAGGCATAGCATACGAAATGATACCTGGTTATCGTCTCATTCAGGATCTTTAAAAAGACAATTCTGTCTCGGTCACTTTTAAATATATACTCTTTTCTATTTCCCCTGGCGGTTATATGATAGAGAGCACCAGGATATTCAATTCTGAGTGGTCGAGCCATAGTGAATAATCCATCTATCAAAATTCAAGAATCAAGACCTGACCCCATTTTTACCAGCGGTGGTGGACATCTTGACAAATGTAGGTGTCATAAATCTTTCGGATTTCCTCCATTACTCCTTCCTCAAGAGGTGGGAGGTTGGAAGCTTTGGCATTATCTTCAGCCTGAAGTTGATTCTTGGCACCCGGAATGACAACACTCACTTCCGGAAACATAAGAATCCATTTGAGAGCAAACTGTGCCATGTTAAATCCTTCAGGAATCAGGTTCCTCAGCTTCTCTACCGCTTCTAAACCTTTTTCATAATCTACTCCTGAGAAAGTTTCTCCTCGATCAAAAGCCTGACCGTATCGGTTGTAGTTGCGGTGATCATCGGAAGGAAAAGTGGTTTCCTTAGTCATTTTTCCGGTGAGGAGACCACTTGCCAGCGGAACCCGGGCTATAACCGCTACTCTTCTTTTTCGACATTCAGCAAAAAACAATTCTGCCGGTCGCTGCCGGAAAATGTTAAATATGATTTGGACACTCTTCACTCCAGGGTATTCGATTGCCTTCAAGCCCTCTTCAACTTTTTCTACGCTCACTCCGTAATTCCGAATCTTCCCTTGCTTTACCATATCATCTAGTACTTCGAATACCTCTGGTCGGTAATAGACTTCAGTAGGCGGACAATGAAGTTGCAGAAGATCAATGGTTTCAACCTCTAAATTTTTTAAACTTCGATCGACAAAGGTATTTAAGTTTTCACGATTGTACCCATCGGCTATATGAGGCGAGAGGCGTCTTCCCGCCTTGGTAGCAACATAAACCCGCTCTCTTCGGTCTTTAAGAACCTTGGCAACAATCCTTTCACTTCTCCCATCACCGTATACATCAGCCGTATCAATGAAATTTAAACCGCAATCAATAGCCCGATGGAGTGCTGTAACGGCATCATCTTCCTGTACCTTTCCCCAACTCCCTCCTATTGCCCAGGCGCCAAAACCAATTTCACTAACTGCCCAACCACATTTCCCAAAGATACGGTAATTCACCTTTTTTTACCTCTCTTTTAGTAAATATTTCTTTAATAATATAACGCAAAAATGAGAAAGGAAAGCGTCAGGGTATCAATTTATTACGCTCGTTCTTTCAAATCAATGGAGCAACAAACAATGGCGTGTCGAACCTTGGGTTTTCATATTCATAAGGTGCTGAGAAGCAGCAGGTAGGATTATCCTTTAAAAATCGTGAAATGGGTTAAGATTGATTATTGGAGTTGACAGGAAAAACCTCAAACCCCTGACGAGCAAAGTGGGAGTTAAAGGTAAATACTGTCGATATATGAAGTCGGGTCATAGTAAGAAAAGAAGAACAATCCACCAGGCTGAGATCTCGTTCATTCTGATTTAACAGAATATATACACTGGGGTGAAATGAACCTTCATCGATCCAATCGATAAAGAGGACTGGTTGAAAGTGTCTCATAAATGCTTTCAGGGCGTCGATCCCCAGCCTTTTTTGGATCAGAGCACAGCTTTCGATGAGCACAAAGGAATTGATAACCAACCTCACATCGGAATCTAATAGCTGCGACCAAGCCGATCTGGCAATTGGATGATAATCGTCATTCTGGTTGAGAACCGCTAAAAAAGCCGAAGTGTCTATGTAAACATCCGTCATGGGAGTTATTCCCAATATTTATCGTGATTGATCGATAAATCGTGTGATCCTCTGAACCGACCAGCCACTTCTTTTGCTTTTTGACGAAGGACTCGATCGGGATTCATCTTGTTATTTTCCAGAAAATTTTCCACCGATTGACGAATAAGCTCCGCCACCGACATTCCTTTTTTATTTGATATTTCACGCAAAGACTTTGCTTGAGACTCGGTAAGTTGGATTTGGGTTCTAATCATTTCATTTCACCCTTTAGATTGATATCATGATGTATACATTGTAACATTATGATGTATACATTGTAAACTTGATTGAGCTTTCTATCCTAGAAATGCAGTGAGTAGTGAGTCGTAAAAAAACTTCTCCTTATCGCCTTATCAGCTTTCCTCCAACTCAACACCTCAACCTCTCAACAACTCAACATTTTGGTGTTTCCATCTTCAATGGTACTTTGAAGCAGCATGGCGGTTTCCTCTAAAGGTATTTTTTGGTTATACAGCCAATGAATAAGTCAAGGTCTTTCAGTCGGGATTGCAATATCTGGTAGAGTCTTTCATCATCAACTTTCCAGTAAAGATGTATAAGAAGATTCCTGAACTTCGCCATATTGATCATTTCCTGGGCAAGTTCTGCTGGAATAATTTTCTTGTCTCCAAGAAGAACAAAACCATTAACATAACTTTCTGGCACACCCCAGTGCTCACGAGATAAAAGATGGTTACAGATATCGATACAACCTTCCATGACGACAATAAAATAGTATTTAACACTTCCCAGGGTCTTGAGATCACCAACGATCTTTTCTTTTTCTTCTTTTTGAAATTCTTTCAGGATATTCAAAGCCTTTTCAATTTCACTTAGAAGATATAAAAACTCTTTCCCTATCGACTGGCATTTTTGAGTTCCTGTCTATATTTCTTCATGACTTCTTGAAAGTCCAGATATTTCTTCCATCGAAAAAGAAGAAAATCTAATCGGAGCTCTTCGTTCATATCTTTTAAAAGAAAGCCTCTCGAAGCTCGATACACCATTCGATCGGGAGCATGATTCAATATAATAATATCTACTGGTATTTTGAGTATTTTTTCAATTTCTCTTGACAATTCAACATCATAAAATAGATTAGCCACTCGCGGATGGGTTTCATTACTATAGATAGCTAAGTCGATAACTTGGTAATTTTCTTGTTCAATAAAAGAACCAAACAAGTAGGCAAAAAGGATCTCATCACGCGCATTGATTAATGTTTTTATTTTTTTCATGACTACTTCTTTAGATATTGGATGTTGAACCATCTTAAGCTCCCAGTTGTATACCACTAACAAACCTAATATAGCATCCACTTCCAGACGTAGCATCCCTTCTTAAAAGATGTTGAATTGTTGAAGTATTTAGTTGGAAGAATTTTATTTTAGTGGAATACTTTTTTAAATCTCTTTATCAACTCCCCGACTCAACCTTTGGTAAAGATGTTGAGTTGTTGAGGTGGAAGTACTTTCATGAATTTTTGAGTTATAAAAAGCATAGGGGTTTTTATATATACTTTCAGCGATCATAAATATTCCTTCATCAATGATATTTTACTCCTCACGATTCACTATTTATGGCCAACTAAACACCTCAACAACTCCCCGACTCAACATTTTTAAACACTATCCTCTTCAGGTATAAGGATCTCCCCTTCTTGACGAGCTATCTCGATGATCATACGATTCTTTTTTCTCTTCCATTCAATTTCTCCACAATGAACTGGCTCAATTCTACTATCAGTTCTGGCAGCAATTCTCCAAAGTGTTAAAATTTCTTGCAGTTTTGACCCAGGACGATCAAAATGAGGAGAAACGATGACCAAATCAATATCACTATTTTCGTCTGCATTTCCCTTTGCATATGAACCAAACAATACTCCAAAGCTTACTGGAATGTTATTTTTTTTTAGGTTTAAAAAATAGCTATTTATGGATTGAAGAACTGATTGATCAACCATCTCACCATTTCCTCGATTTTATTAAGATAGCACTTTACTTCTTTGAAATCTGGAAATTCTTCGAGAACATCTGGGTAACGACCGGCAAGGTTAAAAACATTCATTTCTGAGAGAAGATCAGTTTGTTCTACAGTAAGTTCTAAGCCGATCATTTCTGAAAGACGTAACAGATTATGAATTCGAGGTGGAATATTACCTGAACTTTTACTGATACAGGACTTTAAGATTTTCTCTAAAACTAAATGGCCAAAATAGAGCGAATGACGAACTTTTCTCTTATCTGCTAATATTTTTGCAACTTCCAAATCCTCGAGAGCGCCTTTCAACCAGTATTGATACTTTTGATCATTTTCAACCAAAGTTCAACCCATCTCCTTAAATAATCTCTTATTCAGAAATAATGCCTTGTTTTATTATATCAAAGGAATACGGTGATGAGTCATAAATTAATTTGCTGAAAAAAAGGGAAAGAATTCGAGCTGAAAAGTATAAAAATTAAGAGAGTAACTGACTGGGAGGAGGAAACTCTAATTTCCTTCTAACAATGGAAAACTTTGCGCTATAATATGAAAAAAGGATATAAAGGTGAGATAAATTGGTTAAAGTCTCCTTAGATAAAAGAGTTGATTAAATTAGAGAAAGCCTTAATGGAGCTGGTTTACCAGTCTCGACAAATAGAAATAAAATCGCTAATTTCATCGAAGAAAATATAAGAATGATTCAGGAGATGAAGGAAGATTCCAGAAATGCTGATATGAGGTTTGAGAAGATGATTCAGGAGATGAATCGTAAATGGGGAAATTTAGCCAATAAGATGGGAACCTTAGCTGAAGATATCGTAGCCCCAGGTTTTCCCTCCCTGATAGAGAAATATT